>JANPBI010000358.1:0-3473 GCA_031430315.1 Rhodobacterales bacterium
GAATGGTCGGACATGGAAAGTTTTGATGCCTACAAGTCGACAGCGGCCTTCAAGGAGGTCGGGGCCAAACTTTTTCCGATGATGGTCGGAAAACCTTCGACCGTGGTGCATCAGGTCGTGCCACAATAGCCGATGACCAAAGAAAACATCGCCTATGCGGTGGTCCGGGGGTTTGATCCAGAACCCCCGGCGACCTATCGGTTTGACCGCCACTACCTGCTCTATGCCTTGAAAGGCACAATGCGGCTGGAGGCTGCGGGTCGTTCCTGGACGTTGCCGCCGGCGCGTGCCGCATGGATCCGTGCCGGGGTCGAGATCGTGTTCAGCATCGACCGGCCGGTTTTCTGTTGTTCGGCACTTTTCTCACCAGACCATTACCCCGAACCCACAAAACCGCTGACAGTGTTCGAGATGACACCCCTGTTGCGCGAGGTAATGAAGGAATTGCGTCCCTTTGGCCCGCAGACATTCGACGATGGGCCGGAATCGCGGGCTTTGTTCGATATGGCCGCGATGCTTGCCGAACGACAATCCCGCAAACCAAGCAAAGCGTGGATGCCCTCGCCACAAAGCGACACCCTTCGCCGGGCGCTGACCCGCACAGAGCAAACGTTGGGAGACGTCCCGGATCTGTCAAGCGTCGCCAGAGCGGCGGGCGTCACCACCCGCACCCTGGCGCGACGCTTTTCCACGGAACTCGGGATGACCTGGCGGCAAGCACAGCAGCGGATGCGTATGATCCGGGCCGTGGAGCAGCTTGCCGAGCCTGCGCGCGCGATCACCGAAATTGCCCACGGTCTGCGCTATGCCTCATCCAGTGCCTTCAATGCGGCGTTTCGGGAATTTGCCGGCCAAACCCCGACTGCGTTTCGGCAAACCGTCGTCGCAGAGGCCGGGTCATCCCTTTGCGCGGATCGTGATCCAGTCCATGAGCGCCAGTAAGACACCGGAGATCACAAAGGTCAGATGGATGATCACCATCCATTTCAACGTGTCCGATGAGATTTCGTAACCGGCACCAGGTTTGCCAAGCGACATGAACACCTTCAGAAGATGTATCCCCGAAATCGCCACGATCGAGGCGATCAGCTTCATCTTCAGGCCCGAAAAGTCGACCTTGCCCATCCAGTCTGGCCGGTCAGTGCTGTCACTGATGTCAAGTTTCGAGACGAAGTTCTCATAGCCCGAAAAGAGGACGATCAGCAAAAGGTTCGCCGCCAGCGACAAGTCGATCAGCGTCAAGGCGGCAAGGATACCCTGGTCCGCCGACATCGTGAAAACTTGCGGCAGGTAGAAAAGCAGCTCTTTCACAAAGACGATGGTCAGCATTGCCAGGCTGACCACGAGCCCGAGGTAGATCGGTGCCATCAGCCATCGCGACGCAAACAACCCCTTTTCAAATTGTACTTCGATGGACGGCTTTTCTGACATGGCCTTTGGTGTTCCTGACATTGGCTGCAATCCCGGCAAACTAGCCCAGCTCGAGGCAGCATGCAGCCATGATTTTCATAACTGCGCGACCTTTTTCGGCCAAGCCGCCGCAATTGAAAAAGGGGGCAGATCACTGCCCCCTTTTTAGTCCGTTTTGCCAACCGGCAGGTTGTCAGGCGGCCTGACGTTTCCGACCAACCATCACCATCGCGGCAAGTGCCGACAGGATCAGCCAGGCTGCGCCAGGCAAAGGAACCGGCGAGGGCGTTCCACCGCCACCACCGCCGCCACCGCCGCTGCTGGTCGTGCGTCCAACTTCCCGGAACCGTGCGAGCAGGATTGCGGAGTTTTCCGCATTTTCACGCGTCCAGAATTCACTGAATGCCTGCCCGTTGGTGATGAAGCCGGTGATTTCCAGGACGTAAAGCACGCCGTCCAGTTCAAACGGAACCTGCGAGGCAGAATTGTCGAGGATCGTCACGCGATCCGCGCAGCCGTTCGCGTTTCTTCCGACACCCGGTCTGCCGCCATCCGCACAAACACCGTTTGTGCCCTGGTTTGGCGTCTCGTTATGGACGAAATTGAAGGAGGCGATGATCGCCTGGTTCAGGCTGCCAAGGACGATACTGACCGCAAGGCCTAGATTGGCCCCTGTGATCGACGTTCCGGTCGTGATTGGTCGGTTGTAGTGGGTGAACGTTCCAATCTGAAACTCTTTTCCTGTCTCGAACACCCCGACAGCTGAACCGACAAAGCCATAGCCGCTTTGCCCGTTACGACTGCGCGCCTGACCCCAACTAATCCGGTTTGTGTTTTGCCCGGTCACATTGCTGCCCGCGCCTTCGGCAGTCGCCCCAGTCCATTTTCCGTTTACACGTGAAACATCAACCGTCGCGCCGCTAGCCAGACCCGCCATGCCAAATGCAAGAGTTGCTGCAGCAGCGAAGGTCCGTATGTTTTGTACCATGTTACGCATTACCATCTCCATTTCGTCTGCACCCCACGTTCCGTGCGTACAGCAGACATTGCTTTTTGCTCAGATCTGAGAGGGTTCGTTGACGCCCCTCATGCCTCAATTCGCCGTCAGGGCGACCAGTTTTGGCCGTCCATTCCGGTTGGACCAAGAATTTAGCGTGCAGAGTCAGTCCGATCCACAACAATGTTCGAAATGTGTCAATCGGAGCTAGAATGTGGCAACATCGTTGCAATTGCATTTCACTGCATCACAATTCCGCCGCTTTTGAGTGTAGAAAAAGTTGCGCGCTCAACCTAAAGATGATCGGTATTTACCATAGTTAGTGGTCTTGGCGCCCGCGAATCACATGAATTCGCGAACATCCGTCAGGCGTCCGGTGATCGCCGCCGCTGCCGCCATCGCCGGGGACAGAAGGTGCGTCCTTCCCCCGCGGCCCTGTCGGCCTTCGAAGTTGCGGTTGCTTGTTGCCGCACAGCGTTCGCCAGGTGACAGCTGGTCAGGGTTCATCGCAAGGCACATTGAACAGCCCGCCAAGCGCCATTCAAAGCCCGCGTCGATGAAGATCTGGGCCAGGCCCTCCTCCTCGGCCTGGGCACGGACGAGGCCGGAGCCGGGCACGACCATCGCGCGTAAGCCGTCCTTTTTCTTCTTGCCTTTCAGGATTGCCGCTGCTGCACGCAAATCCTCGATCCGGCCATTCGTGCAGGACCCGATGAACACGGTGTCGATCTCGATCTCTGACAGTTTTTGCCCCGGCTTCAGGCCCATGTACTCCAGGCTGCGCTGCACCGCCTCAACCTTGCCGCCCGTAAAGTCGGAGGGGCTGGGCACCGTGCCGGTAATCGGCAGCACGTCCTCTGGGCTGGTGCCCCAGGTCACGACAGGAGCGATGTCTTCGCCACGGATCGTCACGACCTTGTCGAAATGCGCAGCCTCGTCAGTAAAGAGGGTTTTCCAGTAGGCCAGTGCTGCCTCCCACTTCGCCCCTTTCGGCGCGTGCGGGCGGCCCATGCAGTAAGCAAAGGTTTTCTCGTCCGGTGCGATCAGACCGGCGCGGGCACCGCCC
>JANPBI010000359.1:0-1563 GCA_031430315.1 Rhodobacterales bacterium
CTCGACCGTCACCTGCGCCCAGCCCGCGCCATTGTCGGCCAGCATCAGCGCGGAATCCCCACGCAGCAGCTTGCCCACGATCGGGGCATCGGTCGACGGACCTTCGCGCACGTTCACTGACCTGCCTGTCACATACCAGACCTCGGCCGATGGCGACTGCACCGCAGCTGATGTGGCAATTGTCTCTGACGGGGGCGCGTTTTCCTGGCCAGGCAGGGCCGACAGGGTAAAGACCTTGTCCGCTTGGCGCGGCGGGGCGATCGGCGCAGCGGCGGGTTTGAACGTCACCTCGACAAGTTCCGGCGCAGGTTCGACCTGGGTGATCACCAACGGTTTCGGTTGCAGAACGGCCGCGTTCCGGGTCGACGTCGTGGTGGTCGCCGCAAGGGATTGCGTTTCCACGACAGGAACAATCGCGACCGGATCGGCCTCTTTGGTGACCGCATTTGCCAAACCCGGACGCAGCTGACCGCGGTCATTCCCGGCCAGTTGCAACGTGACGTATAGTCCCAGAACAAGAACAGCCAGCAGCTTGATCATCACACCCCCCACCATGCACACGCCTGTTTCTTAACATGATTCTCCCTGCGCGGGAGGGGTCTGTGGAAAACTTTTTGGTGGACTGGCGGATTTGCGACTGGACCCATGACGCCCCTGACACTACACCACATCCATGGTCGAAACGCCCGAGAACGACAAGATAGAGCCCACGCTTGTGGCCGAACCGCTTGCCCGAGCGATTGGCGAGCGCTACCTGACCTACGCGCTATCGACCATCATGCACCGCGCCCTGCCCGATGCGCGCGACGGGCTAAAGCCGGTTCACCGCCGGATTCTGTTCGCCATGCGCGAGCTGCGGCTGACCGCCACTTCGGCCTTCCGCAAGTCGGCGAAAATCTCGGGCGACGTGATGGGCAACTATCACCCCCATGGAGACTCTGCGATCTATGACGCGATGGCGCGGTTGGCCCAGGACTTCAACGTCCGCTATCCGCTGGTCGACGGGCAGGGCAATTTCGGCAACATCGACGGCGATAACCCGGCAGCGTCGCGCTACACCGAGGCCCGCCTGACCGCCATTGCGGAAACCCTGATGGACGGGCTGACGGAAAACGCCGTCGACTTCCGCCCGAACTATGATGGCACGCTCGAAGAACCCGTGGTCATGCCCGCGGCCTTCCCGAACCTGCTGGCCAATGGCTCCTCCGGCATCGCTGTCGGCATGGCGACCAACATCCCGCCGCATAACCTTGAAGAGTTGATCGACGGCTGCCAGGCCCTGCTGCGCGACCCAAAGCTGGACGATGCGGCGTTGGTCGCCCTGATCCCCGGACCCGACTTCCCGACCGGGGGCGTGCTGGTGGAACCCCCGGCGTCGATCCTCGAGTCCTACCGCACGGGTCGTGGCAGTTTCCGCCTGCGCGCCCGGTGGGAGGTGGAGGATTTGGGTCGTGGCACCTGGCAGATCGTGGTCACCGAAATCCCGTATCAGGTACAGAAATCCCGCCTGATCGAGAAACTGGCAGAGATCATACAGATCAAGAAAATCCCGGCTCTTGCCGA
>JANPBI010000360.1:0-15025 GCA_031430315.1 Rhodobacterales bacterium
TCCGATCCCGAGAGCCTGCGCCGGATGACCGTTGATCCCGCTGTCGGCCTTAGCGAATTTCAGGCGCGCGAGCTGGCGTTCCAGCTTGGCCTGAAAGGTGGGCAGATCGCCCAGATGGTGACGATCCTCAAGGCCTGCTACCGCGCCTACCGCGACCTAGATGCGGTAATGGTGGAAATCAATCCGCTGGTGATCACCGGTGCGGGCGATCTGGTCGCCTTGGATGCCAAGATGTCATTTGATACCAACGCCTTGTTCCGTCAACCTCAGGTCGCAGAACTGCGCGATCGCAGCCAGGAAGATCCACGCGAATCCACCGCCGGTGACCATGGGCTGTCCTATGTGGGCCTTGACGGCGATATCGGCTGCATCATCAATGGCGCGGGCCTCGCGATGGCGACGATGGACATGATCAAGTTGGCGGGCGGCGAGCCTGCGAACTTCCTAGACATTGGCGGCGGGGCCAGCCCGGAACGCGTTGTGCGGGCATTCCGCACCGTGCTGGCGGACGGCAATGTGTCGGTCATCCTTGTGAACATCTTTGCCGGGATCAACCGCTGCGACTGGGTCGCCGAAGGGGTTGTGAAGGCATATCAAGAGGTTGGCCTGACCATCCCCGTGGTTGTCCGGCTGGCCGGAACGAACGTCGAAGAAGGCAAGAAGATTGTCGAGACCTCCGGCCTTCCGCTGATTTCAGCCGACACATTGGCCGAGGCTGCCGCCAAGGCCGTCGCCGCCCGCCCCCGCAAAGCTGCCTGAAGGGAAAACGCCATGGCTATCCTCATCACCGAGAAAACCCGCGTCATCGTGCAAGGCATGTCGGGCCGCATCGGCGCATTCCATGCCGCCGACATGATCAAGCATGGCACCAATGTCGTGGGCGGCGTTACCCCCGGCAAAGGCGGCGAGACGCATCTGGAGCGACCCCTGTTCAACACTGTCCGGGAGGCAGTCGAGGCGACGGGGGCCGAGGCTTCGCTGGTCTTCGTGCCGCCGCCGTTTGCCGCCGATGCGATCATGGAGGCGGCGGATGCGGGGATCAAGACTGCCGTCTGCGTCACCGACGGTATCCCGAGCCAGGACATGATGCGACTGAAACGGTTCCTGCGTCGCTATCCTGAATCGCGCAAGATGCGCCTGATCGGCCCCAACTGCGCAGGCGTCATCAGCCCCGGCCGAGGTTTCATGGGGATCATGCCGCCCCACATCTACATGCCAGGACGGGTCGGGATCGTGGGTCGATCCGGCACGCTGGGATATGAGGCAGCCGCCCAAATGAAGCTTTTGGAGATCGGGGTCAGCACCTCGGTCGGCATCGGCGGCGATCCCATTAACGGCAGCAGTTTCAAGGACATCCTGGAGCTTTTTGAAGCGGATGCTGAAACCGACGCCATCATGATGATCGGCGAGATCGGCGGCCCGCAAGAGGCCGAAGCCGCAGCCTTTGTCCGTGACCACATGAATAAGCCGGTGGTGGCATATATTGCCGGGTTAACCGCACCAAAGGGCCGCAAAATGGGCCATGCCGGGGCGATCATCAGCGCGTTCGGCGAATCCGCGCAGGAAAAGGTGGAAATCCTCGAAGCCGCCGGGATCACTGTGGCCGCCAACCCTTCGGCCATGGGAGAGACGATGGCCCGTGTTTTGGCCCGGCGCAAAGCGGCCTGAACCGCCAGAATCCGGCGTTTGCAGTGACGCGCCTCGCGCGGTAGGGTCGCATATGGCTAAGACCCAAGTGAAACCTGATGCCGACGCCGCTGCCCGCATGACGCGCGCGCTTAAAGATGGTGGCATGCGCGTCACCCGCCAGCGCGAGGCGTTGTTGCGGGTCCTGACGCAAGCGACGGACCATCCCGATGCACCGGAACTGCATCGACGGGCAAAGCTGGTTGACGACAGCCTGTCGCTCGCTACGGTCTACCGCACCCTGTCGGTGCTGGAGCGCGAGGGCATCATCCAGCGCCACAGTTTCGAGTCCGGCGGCGCGCGGTTCGAGGTCTCGGATGCAAGCGCACATCACGACCACATCCTTGACCTTGATACAGGCGCGATCATCGAGTTCCGCTCGGACAAGATTGAACGCCTGCAGCGGGAAATCGCCGCCGAAATGGGCTACGACATCGTGCATCACCGGCTGGAGCTCTATTGTCGCAAGGCGGCCAAGCCTTCGGGGTCTTGACCCTGCAGGGACGCGAGAATACCCATTTCAAAGCGGTTTGAAATATCGAAAATTGGAGTGGCCCCATGGCAGTCCGGGTAACGGTCTTTGGCGAAAACGTACATGAACAGAAAAACAAGATTGTCGCGGGGATTTACCCTAATGGCATGCATGGCTGCATCGCCGACGCGCTGAATACGGATACGGGTATCAAGGCCGGAACCGTGACCCTGCAAGAACCCGAACACGGGCTGACCGACGCGCGCCTTGCCGACACCGACGTTCTGATCTGGTGGGGCCATGCCGCCCATGGCGCGGTCGAGGACGCGGTGGTGGAGCGGGTCGTGAACGCCGTCTGGGGCGGAATGGGGATCATTTTCCTGCACTCGGCGCATTTTTCCAAACCCTTCAAGCGGCTGATGGGCACACCCTGCAACCTGACCTGGCGCGAGGCTGGTGAGCGTGAGCGGATCTGGCTGACCAGCCGCAACCATCCGATTGCCGCCGGACTGCCCGACCATTTCGAGCTGGAAAACGAAGAAATGTACGGCGAGCCTTTTGGCATCCCCGACCCGATGGAGACAGTGTTCGTCAGCTGGTTCCAGGGCGGCGAGGTGTTCCGCTCGGGTCTGACCTACAAGCGCGGGGCGGGGTCGGTGTTCTATTTCCGCCCGGGGCATGAGACCTATCCGACCTATCACGACGCCAACGTCCAGCGCGTGATCCGCAACGGCGTGCACTGGGCCTACAGTCCGGCGGCCCGGATCATGAACGTCTCGGCAGCGCCTAACGTTCCAGTCGACAAGGCACTTGAGCCCATCGTGGAACGCGGGCCCCGGCTGCACCATGACGGTGAAGAGGGGTTGCGCTGATGAAACCTGTACGCCTTTTGATCCTCGGCACTGGCGGCATGGCCAACAATCATGCCGAAAACTTCGTCAAGATCCCCGGTGTGACGCTGGTGGGTGGGGTCGATACACGGCCCGCGCAGCTGGAGGAGTTCTGCAAGAAACACAACATTGCCGAGGGCTTTGCGTCCCTGGATGATGCGTTGGCCTGGGGTCAGTTCGATGCCGTGACCAACGTCACCCCGGATGCAGCGCATTACCCGACGACGATGCCGATCCTGCGAGCGGGCAAGCATATCCTGTGCGAAAAGCCGCTTGCCACCAATGCCGGGGACGCAGCGGAAATGGCCGAGGCGGCCGCCAAGGCGGGTGTCGTCAACATGGTCAACCTGACCTATCGCAACGTACCTGCCCTGCAACGTGCAGCCGAATTGGTCGCCGAGGGTGCGATTGGTGAAATTCGGCACATGGAGGCGTCCTATCTGCAAAGCTGGTTGATCCAACCGGCCTGGGGAGAGTGGTTTTCGCAATCGCAATGGCTGTGGCGGCTGTCGACGGCGCATGGATCCAAAGGAGTTCTTGGCGATATTGGCATTCACATCCTGGACTTCGCGACCTTTGTGGCGGGCTTGGATGTAGCCGAGGTGTCGGGACAACTGCACACGTTTGACAAGGCGCCGGGCGGCAAGATCGGGGAATATGTGCTGGACGCAAATGACAGTGCGACGATGCAGGTGCGCCTGACCAACGGGGCGCTTGGGACCGTGTCGGCCACGCGATTCGCGGCAGGGCACATGAACGATTTGCGGCTCCGGCTGTTTGGCCTGAAGGGCGGCATCGAAGTGCTGTTCGAGAACAATGTCAGCCGCTTGAACGTCTGTCTTGGCGATAACGTCAACACGGTGACCTGGGAGCAGGTCGAGGCGCCGCCGCGGCCCACGGTCTATGAACGCTTCGTTGCGGCAATCCGGGGCGAAGGGGTCGCCAATCCTGACTTTGCACGGGCGGCCAAGTTGCAGCGGGTGCTGGATGCGGTCGCGGATTCCGACGCGCAGGGTGGGCGGGCGATCAGGCTTTAGCCGCGTCAGCGTCAGACATCCTTGACCAGCCGCAAGGCGTCGTAAATGGCCGCGTGGATGTTGCGGGCGGCCACGGCATCGCCGATGCGATAGAGGCGGAAGCCTTTCGGTCCCGCGCCCCCGGTCTGGGTGCGGCCAGCGATCAACGCGTCCTGATCCACGGCCCCAAGGTTTTCCGACAACGGTTTGAGATCAAAATAGATTTGTGCGTTGGGCTGGGTGCCGTGGTTTACGACGATCTGGTCAAAGCTGCGGGTCTGCCGGACGTCGGAATAGTCCGACCCGATCACCGCGCGCAGTCGGTTGCCGTCGCACTCCACCCCATGCAGCCTCCAGGTGACGGTAAAGGTCACGGCCTTGTCCTGCAGGGCACGCATGTAGGGCACGAGGTTCATTCCCATTACCTCGGGCGCGAAACTGCGGTCGGGGGTCATGACCTCCACCACCGATCCCGCCTCGGCTAGCAGTTGCGCGGCCTGCATCGCGGTGTGATCGCCCGCGTCGTCGTAAAGAAGAACCGAAGCTCCGGGCTTGGCATCGCCCGACAGGATATCCCACGCGCTGACGGTCAGGTCGTTGCCGGCGCTGAGCACGTCCTTTTCCGGCAGACCACCCGTGGCTACGATCACCACATCTGGCGAAAGTACCATGACATCATCGGCTTCGGCCCACGCATTGAAGTGAAACGCCACCCCCTTGGCCGCGCACTGCGCCATGCGCCAGTCCACGATCCCGATCATCTCTGCCCGACGCTTGGTTTGGGCGGTAAGCCTGACCTGCCCGCCGGGCTGGTCCGCTGCCTCGAACACAGTCACCTGATGGCCACGTTCCGCCGCGACGCGCGCAGCCTCCAGCCCGGCGGGTCCAGCACCGATGACGACCACGTGTTTGCTCATTTTGGCAGGCTCGATGTCATGCGGCATCGTCTCTTCACGCCCGGTCGCCGGGTTGTGGATGCACAGCGCCATGCCGCCTTGATAGATGCGGTCAAGGCAATAGGTAGCCCCGACGCAAGGGCGGATGTCCCCTTCGCGCCCTTCGATGATCTTGCGCACGATATGGGGGTCGGCCATGTGGGCGCGGGTCATCCCGACCATGTCCAACTGCCCCGTCTGCACCGCATACCGTGCCGTAGCCACGTCAGGGATGCGGGCGGCGTGGAATGTGGGCATGCCGACCTCGGCGCGGATGCGGCCCGCAAAGTCGAGGTGAGGGGCGGATTTCATGCCCTGCACCGGGATCACGTCGGTCAGGGCGGCATCGGTATGGATGCGGCCCCGGATGATGTTGAGAAAATCGACAAGGCCGGACGCCTTGAACCGCCGCGCCATTTCGATGCCTTCATCGGCGGTCAGGCCGCCCGGCTCCACCTCATCGGCGGTGTAGCGGACGCCGAGCAGGAACTTGTCGCCGACCCGCGCGCGGCAGGCCGCCAGGACCTCCATCGCAAAGCGGATGCGGTTGTCGAAGGATCCGCCATAAGGTGCAGCCAGATCGTTTGTCAGGGGGCTCACGAACTGGTCCATCAGGTGGCCGTAGCATTCGAATTCCACGCCATCGAGGCCAGCTTCCTTCATGCGTTCTGCCGCGTCGGCATAGTCGGCGATGATGCGGGCGATGTCCCAATCCTCGATGACCTTGGGAAAGGCGCGGTGGCTCGGTTCGCGAGACTTGCCCGGCGCCACGACGGGCAGCCAGTCGCCCTTGTCCCACCGGGTGCGGCGGCCAAGGTGTGTCAGCTGGATCATCACGGCAGCACCAACCGCGTGGCAGTCGTCGGCAAGCCGCTTCATCCAGGGCACAACCTCGTCCTTGTAGGCGAGGATGTTGTTGAAGACCGGGGGGCTGTCCTTCGACACCGCGGCCGAGCCTGCCGTCATCGTCAGCGCGACCCCTGCCTTTGCCCGTTCAAGATGGTACAGGCGGTAGCGGTCTTTCGGCATCCCGTCCTCGGCGTATGCGGGTTCATGGCTGGTCGTCATGATCCTGTTGCGAAGAGTCAGGTGTTTCAGCTTGTAGGGTTGCAACAGGGGATCACTGGACATGGCCGGTTCCTTTCGCGACCCGGTCAGACTAGGCGCACCGAAGACGCCGTGGGCGCAGGAAAACGACGCCTGAATGTTCGAACGCCCGGTCTGGCGATCGGCCAAGGGCCAAGGTTGACAGCCGCCGGGATGGGCGGCACGGTCACGGGAGACCGCAGCGCATGAGGCCCCGATGTCCGCCTATCACCGCCCGACGCGTCTGGACCAGGCGCTGGCGCTTTTGGCGGACGGAAAGGCACGCGTGCTGGCGGGAGGAACCGATCTTTATCCGGCTGCGGGTGCTTCGCTGGCGGGAGATGTGATCGACGTGACGTCGGTGGCCGAGATGGCTCGGATCGACCGGACGACAGACGGGCTGAGGATCGGGGCAGCCGTCACCTGGGCCGCGATTGCCGCGGCTGACTTGCCCCCGGCATGCGCCGCGTTGCAGCAGGCTGCGCTACAGGTGGGTGGGCGGCAGATCCAGAATGCCGGGACCATCGGGGGTAACCTGTGCAATGCCTCTCCAGCAGCGGACGGCGTCCCACCGTTGCTGGTGCTGGAGGCTGAGGTGGAGATCGCCTCGGCCGGGGGCTTGCGCCGGATGGCGCTGGCAGCGTTTCTGACCGGTCCGCGCAAAGTGGCGCTGAAGCCAGGTGAGGTATTGGCGGCCATCCTGATCCCGCCACACGCCCAGCTTGGCCGGTCCGCCTTTGAAAAACTGGGCGCACGGACGCATCTGGTCATTTCCATTGCCATGGTGGCGGCGCGGCTGGTGCATGACGGGGTCTATGTGACTGATGTGGCCGTGGCGGTCGGGTCGTGCTCGGGCGTGGCGATACGCTTGCCGCGGGTCGAGGCGGCGTTGGCCGGCGCGGCTATTGCTGACCTGTCATCGCGCGTGACGCAGGCCTCGGTTGCGGCCGGCCTTGCGCCCATCGATGACGTTCGCGCCACTGCGGGCTACCGGATCGAGGCTGCGACCGAACTGGTGCGTCGAACAGTGGGGCGGGCCGGATGATCCGCTTTACCCTCAACGGGGCCGAGGTTGCAGTGGACGCTCTGCCGACGGAACGCCTGTCAGAGGTCCTGCGCGAGCGGCTTGACCACAAGGGCACCAAGGTCGGTTGCGATGCGGGCGATTGCGGGGCCTGCACCGTGCTGGTGGATGGGGCATCGGTCTGCGCCTGCCTGACCCCCGTGGCGCGCGTCGAAGGGGCAAAGGTGCGGACTGTCGAAGACATGGGGAGCGACCTTGCCCGGTTGCGGGACGCGTTCCTGCGCCATGGGGCAGCCCAATGCGGCATCTGCACGCCGGGTATGCTGATGGCTGCGGTGGAGTTGCTGACCTCGACCCCCAGGCCCGACCCTCATCAGGTGGAGACCGCGCTTGGTGGCGTCCTTTGCCGCTGTACCGGGTATCGCAAGATCATCGCGGCGGTCTGCGATGTCGGGGGGAATGGCCCCACAATCCCGCAGGGTCCGGCGGTCGGACAACGGCTGACCCGGCTGGATGGCGCGGCCAAGGTCGCAGGCGATGTGTTTGGCGCGGACCTGGTTCCCGAGGGGGCGCTGACCCTGCGCGCGATCCGTAGCCCGCATCCCCATGCGGCATTTCTTTTCGGCGACCTTGCAGCCTTTGCCGCCCGACCCGGTGTCGCGGGCGTGTTCACCGCCGCCGACATTCCCGGGCGCAATGCGTTTTCGGTCATCCCTGCCTTTGCCGATCAGCCCGCCATCGCCACCAGCCCGGCAAGGTTCGGGGGGGAATGCGTGGCGTTGGTCGCACTTGATCCGGGCGCGGATGTCGAGATCGGCGACTTTCCGGTGACATGGTTCCCTTTGCGCGCATTGGCCTCGCCTGCCGAGGCAGAAGCCCCCGGCGCGCCGTTGATCCATCCCGACCGGCCCGGCAACCGGCTGATCGAGGGTCGGGTGGTCAAAGGGGACGCTGCGTCGGCGCTGGCCGCGTCGGCCCATGTGGTCGAAGGCACGATGCAGACCGGCTTCGTCGAACATGCCTATATCGAGCCCGAAGCGGGCGTGGCTTGGATGGACGGCGACACGTTGGTCATCCGGGCTTGTACCCAGGCCCCGGCCATGGACCGCGAGGAGACAGCAGCGATCCTCGCATTGCCGCTGGAGAAGGTGCGGGTCATTCCATCTGCGGTCGGCGGCGGGTTCGGCTCAAAGCTCGATGTCAGCCTGCAACCGCTCTTGGGGCTGGTGACAATGAAGACCGGTCGGCCGACGCGCATGACCTATTCGCGACAGGAAAGCATGACGTCGACCACCAAGCGCCACCCGGCCGAGATGCAAGGACGGATCGGATGCGATGCCGATGGCCGGATCACCGGCATGGCGTTCGAAGGGAGGTTCAACACCGGCGCTTATTCCAGCTGGGGCCCGACGGTCGCCAACCGGGTGCCTGTGCATGTGTCGGGTCCTTACCTTACGCCTGCGATCAACGCGACGGCGCGGGCGATCCATACGCATGGCCCGGTTTCGGGGGCATTCCGGGGCTTTGGTGTGCCGCAAGGGGCGTTGTGGCAGGAAACGCTGTTTGACCGTCTGGCCGACAAGGCAGGGATCGACCGGTTGGAGTTCCGTATCCTGAACGCCCTTCGTGACGGTGATGCCAGTGCCACGGGGCAGGTGCTGCAGGCAGTCGGGATCATGGCCTGTCTTGAGGCTTTGCGCCCGCATTGGACGCGCGCACTGGCCGAGGCGAGGCCGGGGCGGGGCGTCGGAGTGGCATCCTGCTGGTATGGTTGCGGCAATACCGCATTGCCCAATCCGTCGACCATCCGCATCGGTATCACGCAGACGGGTCAGGTAGCGCTACACCAGGGCGCGACCGATATCGGGCAGGGTTCGAACACCGTCATCGCGCAGATCGCGGCGGATGCGCTGGGGATGCCGGTTGGGGCATTGACGCTGATCGGGCCGGACACCGCCTTGACGCCCGATGCGGGCAAGACTTCGGCCAGTCGCCAGACTTTTGTCACCGGGCGCGCGGCGCACCGGGCGGGGCTGGCGTTGCGATCGATGATCCTGCGGCTGGCGCATGCGGGGGCGGGGGCGACGATTTCGCTCGACGGCGCGACAGCAAAGGTGACGGATGGTCCGTACTGCGTCCAGATCGACCTTTCCGCTTTACCGCCGGATGCGCGCGGCTATGCGCTGTCGGCGGAAGAAACGTATGACCCGCCTACCACGATACTGGACGTCAACGGGCAAGGTTCCCCCTATGCGCTTTACGGTTATGGCGCGCAGATGGTGGAGCTGGCAGTGGATGCCGCACTTGGCACGGTGAATCTGATCAAGATCACCGCGGCCCACGACGTGGGCCGGGCCATCAACCCCACCCTATGCGAAGGCCAGATTGAGGGGGGCATCGCTCAAGGGATCGGCATGGCCTTGATGGAGGAATACATCCCCGGACGCACCGACAACCTGCATGACTATCTTATCCCGACCTTTGGCGACGTGCCGCCTATCGAGAGCATCCTGATCGAAGTCCCCGATCCCGAGGGCCCGTTCGGGGCCAAGGGCTTGGGCGAACATGTGCTGATCCCGACCGCGCCTGCCATCTTGAACGCGATCCGCCATGCCACGGGGGCTGAGGTGACCCGCGTGCCCGCCCTGCCGCACCGGGTGCTGGACGCAATGCGAGGGCGCGGATGACAGACGCACCGGAAAAGCTGCGCTGCGATGCCTGCCCCGTGATGTGCTACATCGCCCCTGGCCAGACCGGCGCTTGCGACCGCTATGCCAACGCGGGCGGGAGGATTGTGCGCACCGATCCGGTGGTAATGCTGAGCCATGCCTTGCAAAGCGGTGCGCGCGTCGTGCCCTTTGCCTTGCGCGATTGGGACGGCGATCCGATGCCCGATGATGTCGTGGTGACGGGGATCGGGGCGGGGACGACCTATCCGGACTACAAGCCCGCACCGTTCATCGTCTCCTCGACCGTCGCCGGCGCGGATATGGTAACGGTGGTAACCGAGGCGATCTTTTCCTATTGCGGGGTCAAGGTGAAGATCGACACGGATCGCTATCTCGGTCCCGAAGGCGCCGTGGTGCGGGCAGAGGGCGAGGCGGTGGGCCACGTGACCACGGCGGAATACGGCAGCCAGATGTTGTCGCTGGGCGGCGTGCATCACCTGACCGGCGGGTCCAAGGCCGAGGGTCGGGTGACCTGTGCCGCGATGCTGGCGCTGTGCGACGGCCAGGCGGTGGACTTGACGATCGACGGCGGCGCGGCGGTCGTAGTCCAGGCAGGTCGCGCACCGATTGTCGATGGCCTGCCCGAACAGCGGATGCGGGTCGGTTGCGGGTCGGCGACCATCGGCATGTTTGCCAGCCAGTGGAAAGGGTTGGTCGACGAAGTTGTCATCGTGGATGACCATATCACAGGGGTCGTCAGCGAACATCAGGCGGGAAAAGTGATCGGTTGGCCGCCGACAGGCATCAAGATCAAGGGCCATCGGTCAACGCCGGGGCGGTATTTCAAGGTGTCGGAACCAGGCCTTGGCTGGGGCGGGACGCGGCTGTCGGATCCGCTGGAAATCCTAGGAGAGTGGAACGCCAAAAAGGGCGCGCGACCGGGGCTGACGCTGCTGATGATCTCGACCACCGGCGAGCAGTCGGCCTTTTATGTGCTGGATGATGCGCTGCGCCCGGTTCAGCGCGAGATGCCGGTCGAACTGGTCCCAAGCGTCGCGCGGATTGCCGAAAACTGTGAGCCATCGCTGTGTACGGTGCTGTTCATGGGAGGGGCAGGCGGGTCGCTGCGGGCAGGCGTGACCCAGAATCCGGTGCGCTTGACACAAGCCGTCCAGGCTCGGGGGGCAAAACTGACCTCGGGCGGGGCGGACTGCTACGTCTGGCCGGGCGGGGGCATCACTTTCATGGTCGATGTGACGCGGTTGCCCAAGGGCGCGTTCGGTTATGTGCCGACGCCTGCGCTGGTGGCCCCGCTGGAATTTACCATGCGCCGGGCAGACTATCTGGCGATGGGCGGGCATCAGGCGGCAATCCGGACTCTGGAAGCGGTGATGGGCGAGGGCGGGGAATACCCGACGGCCGCTCGGCTGGAGGCATGGCCGGAGGACAGGTCATGACGGTTCTGCACGAGGTTCGTCCAGAGGGGGCCGTCGCCATGCCTTCGGCGCGGATATTTGCGCAAGGTGAAACCGGGGCCTTGGCCGCTGTCCTGCCGGATGGACGGCTGCATCTGCAGCATGGACCGATGGACCTGATCTGTGCGGCCTGGGGGCTCGGGCGCGAGGCAGGGTACCAACGGGCTGCGCGACGATTTTTCCTCATTCTGAATGAGTTGGTGGCAGAACTTGCCGCATTGCGGGCCGAGAATGTGGTGGTTCATGGTGTCATCGCGCAGCGCATGGCGGCGGCAGTGGCCCCTTTTCGACCGGCCTACATCACACCCATGGCTGCCGTTGCCGGGGCGGTGGCCCATGAGGTGCTCGTGGAACTGGCAGGTCGGGGTGTGACGCGGGCCTATGTCAACAACGGCGGCGACATCGCGCTACACTTGATGACAGGCGAAAGCCTGTCGTGCGCCATGGCCGGGACGGGCGGAAAAATTCGCATCCGGGCGGGTGATCCCGTGCGGGGGATCGCGACATCGGGCTGGCGGGGGCGCAGTTGGTCGTTAGGGATCGCCGATTCAGTGACGGTGCTGGCACAGAACGCCGCTATGGCGGACGCCGCCGCCACGATGATCGCCAACGCGGTGGACCTGCCGGGCCATCCGGCTATCCAGCGGCGACCGGCGGTGGAGATGCAGGTCGACAGCGATCTTCGGCATCGTCTGGTAACGGTCGATGTCGGCACTTTGACTGCGGCTGAGGTTGACTTGGCGCTTGGTCGTGGTCTGAGGGTGGCGCAGGACTGCCGGACAAAGGGACTCATTGAAGCGGCAGCCCTTTTCTTGCAGGCTGAGGTCAGGTCCTGTGGTCCGATCCCTGTCGAGGCCCAATTGGAGGCATTGTCCCCGTGACAGAGTTTGCAGTGCGCAAAGTGGTTCTGCAGATCGAAGAGATCCGGCACGAGGGTGGCCCACCGGTCAGCCAGCCACCGGTGAAGGCGGCCGTTTTCGCCATCTGCGCCAATCCTTTTGCCGGACGGTACGTGCCCGATCTACAGCCTGCGATGGAGCTGTTGAAGCCCTTGGCGCTGGAATTGACAGACCGGTTGGTGGCTGCTCTGGGCGGTCCCGAAGGCATAGACGCCTATGGCAAGGGAGCAATTGTCGGGGACGGTGGCGAGCATGAGCATGGCGCGATCTGGCATGTCGCGGGCGGCTACGGCATGCGCGAGCGACTGGGTGAAGCGCGTGCCATTGTGCCCTCGGCGATGAAGGTGGGCGGGATGGGTGCGACGCTCGACGTGCCCCTCGGCCACCGCAACGCGGCGTATGTTCGGTCGCGGTTCGACGTGATCACTGTAGCCTGCGCCGATGGTCCGCGCGCGGGCGAAGTGCTTTTTGCTCTGGCCTTGGCCAGGGGAGGTCGCGTCCACAGTCGGATGGGGGGCCTTGAGGTCAGCGATATCAGGGGCGAGGACGGGTTGCGATGAAAGCCCTGGCGGCGGGTCTGTGCGTCCTGCCCGGTGCGGGTTTTGCCTGCGCCCTGCCGCCATCGGTCATCTTGACCCTGCCGACGGGGCATTACATCACCGCTGCCGCCTTGACCGTCGCTTTGACCGCGGTCCTTGGGGCGATGGCCGGGCGGATGCCGTCGATGACGCCCGCGACCTTGTGGGAACGGCGGCGGCTGATCCCGGAAACGATGACCTCCTATGCCAGTTTTCTGTGCCTGCTGGGTCTGTTGTTCATTGGCTGGTTTGGCAGCCGCGACCCAATGCACAATCTGATGACGCTGGTCTTTTGGACCGGGGTCTGGATCGCGGTGCCGCTGGCGTCGATGCTGTTGGGCAATCTGTGGCGGCCGATCAACCCCTGGACCGGGCCGGCGCGGATCGCGCGGGCGTTGATGGGGCGGACAGGTGGCATCGGGTTGTCGCGCCTCGGCCATTGGCCTGCGGTCGGTGGCTATGCCGGATTTGTCTGGTTTCAGATGATGTTTGCAGCGCCCGACGATCCCGCGATCCTGGCAACGGTCGCTGGTGTCTATTGGCTGGTGGTCTTTGCTCTGGCGGTGGCCGAGGGGGAGGGCTGGCTGAACCAAGGGGAATTCCTGACGGTCCTTTTCGGGTTGATCGCCAAGGTCGCGCCGTTTTGGCTGGATCGCAGCAGCCCGCGCCCGCGGGTGATGCGCGGCTGGCCGGGTGCGCAGGTTGCCGGCATGGCCCCGCTGTCCTTTTCGGCGGTGGTGTTTGTCACTCTGGCATTGGCGGCGCTGAGTTTTGACGGTCTGTCGCAGACGTTCTTCTGGCACGGTCTGATCGGGGACAATCCGTTGCAGCCTGCGGGAAGGTCAGCGGTGGCTGTCGTCAACACGATGGGGCTGCTGGCAGTCTGGGCGCTGACGCTGGGCGGGTGCCTTGGCGTTTTCGCCCTGGGGCGACGTTTGGCCCCTGGCGGGTTTGCGACAGGGCCGGTGATGCTGTCCTTTTTGGCTATCGCGGCAGGTTATCATGCCGCGCATTACATCGTGATGCTGCTGACGACGGGACAATACACGCTGGCGGCGCTGAATGATCCGTTCTTTCAGGGCGACAGCTGGCTGGGATTGCCGCCGTTCTATGTCAGCTTCGGGTTCCTGACCGATCCGGATGTCATGCCGATGATCTACGGGCTGCAGTTTGCCGCCGTGTTGGGCGCGCATCTTCTGGCAGTGGTCCTGTCCCTTCGACTGGCAGGGCGGGCCGGGACGCTTGCGCATCTGCCGCTGACGGTGATGATGGTGGGGTACACGATCTTTGGCCTGTGGATTCTGTCGACGGCCAAGGCCGGATAAGGAATGAGAAACGGCCTGCTAGGCCTAGAAATAAAAAGATAATCATTGGCCAAGCCAACAAGCGGCCAGCAACAGTGGAGAGCGAATGATGACCAAGCAAATGTCACTTCCGGCCCCGTCGCGGCGGACCCTGCTCAAAGGGATGGGCGCGGGGCTGATGGCGACGGCGATGCCGTCCTTTGTCGGGGCACAGGCGGCCCCGATCAAGATCGGGTTCCAACTACACCGCACCGGCATTGGGGCCTCGTATGGACGCTGGTATGAGCGCACGGCGCAGGCTGCGCTGAAAGTCATCAACGACGGTGGCGGCATCGGTGGGAGACCGGTTGAAATCGTCTTCGAAGACGACGCGACGGACCCCAAGCGCGGGTCCGAGGTGGTTGAAAAGCTGACGACGCAGGCGGGGTGCGACGTGGTTATGGGCACCTTGTTCAGCCATGTGGTGATCGGCTCGGCCCCGCGCGCGGGCGAGTTGAAGGTGCCCTATCTGGTCTGCTCCGAAGGCTATCACGTCGCCTCGGGCATGCTGAACCGCTGGACCTTGCAGCCGGGCATCACGGATGTGCGCAGCCAGATTGCCTCAATGGCCCCCTGGGTTTCGGCCAATCTCGGCAAGAAGGTCACGATGATCTTCCCGGATTTCGCCTTTGGCTATGATCACCGCGATTTCTTTACCGAAGCCATGAAGGCGCAAGGCGGCGAGGTGATCGCGCAGATCGCCATTCCGCCGACGGAAACCAGCTTTACCCGCTATTTCCCGCAGATCCCGGCAGAAACAGAGGTGCTGTATCACGTTATGGTAGGCCCCGCCGTCCTGACCTTCGTCAAAGAACTGGGCGAGTTCTATGGCACCGGAGCCAAGCCCGCGATGTTCGGCTTCATCGACAGCCTCGAAGCCGTCGATACCGCGACGCCGGGCCTGGAATTCCTGGAAGGCAGTCACTTCTGGGAGGCGCATAACCGCGTGAAA
>JANPBI010000361.1:0-15007 GCA_031430315.1 Rhodobacterales bacterium
CGCGAAGATGTGGCGATGATGTAGTCCGATGCGCATTTACGCCCTTGCCGTCTTCACCTTCCTTTACGCGCCGATCGCGATCATCGCGATCTTCAGCTTCAACGCGGGCACCCATGCCAGCCAGTACACCGGATTCTCGGTGCAATGGTACGGCAAGGCCCTGTCGAACCCCTTCGTGATGGAGGCGCTCTGGACCAGCTTTGTCGTCGCACTTGCCTCCTCGCTGATCGCATCGATCTTTGGCACCATGGCGGCGCTGGCACTGCAGGGGATGAAGGGGCGGCTGCGGGCGGTTGCGGACACTCTGATATATGTCGCGGTGATGGTTCCCGGAATTGTCATCGGCATCGCCACGCTGATCGCGCTGGTCACCCTCTTTGGCTGGATTAACCCTTTGCTGGCCCGTTTGGCCCCCGAAGGCCAGGCTCCGCAGCTGGCGATGGGGTACGGCTCGCTGATCGCCGCCCATGCGCTGTTCTCGATAGCGCTGGTCATCATCATCCTGCGAGCGCGGCTCGCAGGCATGGACCGCAGCCTGATCGAAGCTTCGGCCGACCTTTATGCCCCACCCTTCGCCACCTTCCGCCAGGTCACCTTGCCGCTGATCTTTCCCGGCATCCTTGCGGGCTTCTTGCTCAGCTTTACCTTCAGCTTTGACGACTTCATCATCGCCTTTTTCGTGGCGGGTTCCGAGACGACATTGCCGATCTATGTCTTTTCCTCGATCCGCCGCGGCGTTACGCCTGAAATCAACGCCATCGGCACGATGGTCCTGGCGGTGTCGCTGATCCTTTTGGTCGCCGCACAACTGATCCTGCGCCGGAACCCGCGAAAGGAAGCCCGCTGATGCTGTTGTCCGGGCGGGTTGCTTTTCTGACCGGGGCGGGGTCCGGGATCGGGCGCGCGGGGGCCTTGGCGCTGGCACGCGAAGGGGCGGCGGTCACCGTGACCGATCTGGACGGCGCGCGCGCCCAAGATGTCGCATCCGAAATACGTGCCGCCGGCGGGACTGCGACAGGACTGGCGCTGGATGCCGCCGATGATGCTGCCGTCCTCGCGGCCATCAACAAAGTGGCGGCCGGGGGAAGGCTGGACATCCTGCATTCCCATGCCGGCATCCAAGTACCCGGTCGGCTGACCGATGTCGCCCCGGCCGACATGGACGTATCGTGGCGGCTGAACGTGCGTGCGCATTTCGTCGCGGCGCGGGCGGCGATGCCGCATATGCAACGACAACAAAAAGGCTCGATCATCATCACCGCTTCGAATTCGGGCGTGCAGCATGACCGGGGAATGATTGCCTATTGCACGACCAAGCACGCCGTCATCGCGATGACCCGCCAGATCGCGTTGGACTATGCCGCCGATAACGTCCGCTGCAACGCCCTTTGCCCAGGGTTTGTCGATACCCCCTTTAACCGAGGATTTGAGGCGCAAATGGGCGGGCGGCACGCGTTGGAAACCTATGTCGCAGGATCCATTCCCATGGCACGCTGGGCCACGGTCGACGAAATTGCCGCCAGCATCGTCTACCTTGCCTCAGACCAGTCGTCGTTCATGACCGGACATGCCCTTGTCATGGATGGCGGCGAAAGCCTTTAGACCGCCGCTCCGCCACAGACCGGTCGGCGCGCGGCATACGGGCCATCATGCGTCATCGGCGTGGGCTTTGGCGAACATCTCGCGGCGCTGCGACTGATAGCGGCCAGGTGCAAAGTGCTTGTCGACCCAGGCGTCGTTCACGTCGAGATACCGGTTTCGGTCGACCTTCTTTGGCGTGTTCCTGTTGGCCGCCCCCCGGTACAGGAAATGGCGGTAAAGCCGGTCGAACTCGGTCAGGTAGATGTCCGCAACCCGTCTGTCCCCGCGAACAAGCAGCATGTTTTCGTCGTTGCCAGACAGCGAGTTCGGCGAAAAATTTGCAGAGCCGGCAAAGACCAGGGGATCATCGCCCAAGGGGTCGATCAGGATGAACTTCTGGTGCACGTAAAACACATGCCCGGTCGGCTTGTGATGGGCCTCGACCAGCCAGTTCTCCAGATCCATCGCCTGTTTGTCGGTCCGCCTTTTGCGACCCAAAAGCGAGCCAACGGCAAACCAGATGTTGGGATCGGCCGAGCGAAAGCCTGGCACCACGTTGTCGTCATCATTTTCCATCAACACAAAGCGCAGGTGATCCCGGGGCTGCAACAACAGCTTGTGCATTTTGTTTGTCGCGGGGTTCATCCCGAAGGCGGCGGTAAAAAACCATGGCGCGTTGCGTTCGACCGCGCGCTGGCCGTACCATTCCAGCAACTTTGCGCCGACACGGGGGCTGAAGACGACGGTTGTCCCTTGCGGCAGGTCGGCTGCTGGATTTGGCGAATTGACCGTTGCCCAGGCCTTGAAATCATCAGGAACCGGATCCGTCGCCAGAACCTTCCAATAGTCGTGGAATCTCGTGGCGACATCCGTGTTGCGCACCAGATGACCGGCATTCGCCTGGCCGATAAAGCCCGAGGCCGAAAAGTTCGTCGACCCGGTCCAGACCGAAATCGCCGCGCCATTCCTCAGTTTCAGGATGAACTTGTTGTGGGGGATCGCCGACCTACGCACCCGTTCGATCAATGTGCCGGGCTGAAACGCGGCCCAGGAATTGGCCAGTGCCAGCTTGTTTGAACGCGTCGCGTCTGTGTCAACGACAACGCCGCCTTTCTTCGTTGTCCCTGCCTCGTAGATGATCCTGACATCCACCCCGCGTTCCTGCGCCTGGCGCAATAATTCGATCACCGGCCTGTAATTCAGTTCATAGGCGGCGACCCGCAGCGCATCACCTGGCCCTGCATCCCTGATGAAGCGCCGCATTGCCTCGAACAACCCGCGCGATAGCCATGCGGTCTGCCTGTCATCGGGATCATCCGGCGCCGGCGGGCGCAGCGTTGTTCCGAATTGCTTCATGTAACTTTGCGATGCGACCGCCCCGCGGTTGAAATAGACGGCATGGTCGCCCTCGTCCTCTTCTTCGGTCCGCACCTGCAGGACGACCGGTTCGCCCAGCTTTCGGTCCGCAAAAGGCCCGTACACCGGATAAACGGAATAGGTGTATTGGCGCCCCTCGTCCGCGATGTAATCCCCCCAGAGAAAGCTTTGCAGCGGGTGAAGGTTCGTCGGATAGGTTTTCCCCTTGCCGGGCTTGGCGACGACCGCCTTGAATACCTTGGACGCCTCTAGCCACAGACCATCGCCGACCACGCCTGCCTCGGCCCGGTGAAAGGCGAAACCCAAGAGATCCTTTCTGGCCGCCTCCGTCGCATCCAGCGCGAACAACACGACATCCGTGCCCGCGATCGCAAGCACCGAAATGCCGTTCTTGACGTTCCTGACCCGCATTGCATCACCTCCGCGCGAATGTCGCGCGGATGATACCACCAGTCTGGCCCGGGACAGATGACGATTTGCGGATCAACCGGCGCGTGACGGCGGTGTTGCCCAACCCCGATCCGCGCGCGCTCCGGCTCGCCCCGTACAACCTGCCAGCCACCATGGTACCGTCTTGACGGCTTGGCTTCACCGGACTACCAGTCTGCGGCACGCGGGTGTAGCTCAATGGCAGAGCAGCAGCTTCCCAAGCTGAATACGAGGGTTCGATTCCCTTCACCCGCTCCAGATATCCAATCCAACCGCGCTATTTCAGGTATCTGAATGTCTTTTCGTCGATGCGCGCCCGCGCGCGGACGGCAAGCGCAGGCAATTGCAGACGTTTGGCAACGCCGACGACGACCGGGTCCAAAATGCCGAACCGGGCGAATTTCGTGCTCCAGATTGCCTTGCGGTTCTGCAACATAAGTGCGAACCGAGCCCAGGGCTTCGGCACAATCAGGGGTTTGCCACTGGGCTGATAGCCGCAAGCCTGCAACAAGCCGCCGACTTTTGCCTCCACCAGCCCCAGATCGCGCGGCGTCAGTTTTCGCCGCCATTGTTCAACCAGCGACATATCCGGTTTGCCATAAGTCGACCCTTTGGAATATTCCATCATCGTGGGTTCAAAGCCGACGCCCAAAAAGGCCGCGATACGGGCAAGCTCTGCCTCCGGTTCCGCGATCAGCCCCTCATAGCTGACCGTCAGGACCTGACCTGGTGTCAACAGCATTTCGTTCTTGGCCCATTCGTCCTCGGTCTTGATCCAATGGTCGACGCCGAAATAGACATTGCCTGCCCAGCCCATGCCGATGCTGGAATGTGCAACGTCGCGCGGGTCACGGACCATATGGATGACCTTAACACCGGGATGCACGGCCAGCGCCTTGTGCAATCCCCGGTGCAGCATCAGGATCGGCACATTTCCGGGCTGGTACATTTGCTCGACCATGCCGGAAAAGGCTTCTAGACCATCTTTGCCGTCTGGATAGGTAACATCCGCCATCTTGTACATGCGATCACGTTGCATGGCGACATGATCATAGTGCCAATCGCCCTGTGCGGTCCGCGATAGATAGTCGAAGATATAGTCCGCCTCGTCGGGGCAGCTGATCTTGGAATGGGCGTCAAGCATCAAGCGCAGGATTGTCGTGCCAGATCGCAATGCACTGAAGACAATAACAAAATTTGGAATACTGTCGCGCATGAAACCTGTCTCTACACTTCGCGACGCCTGCGCTAGGGTAGTGTCCAACTGGCGCCGAAAAAAACATTTATACCGATCTTGCAATTAGCCGAACTTGCACCATACAGCAAGGCAAGATGCAAGCCTTTAGGATGCGACTGTTCAATGATCCTGCCGCACGCTAATGCAGGGCCATAAGATCACGCCAGGAAAGGACCGATCCGATGACCCTTACCCGCCTTGAGACCGGCGCCCGCATGTCGAACGCCGTCATGCACAACGATACCGTTTATCTGGCCGGAATAGTCGGCAATCCCGGTGACGACGTGGCGGCGCAGACTGCCACCGTCCTGGCCGAAATCGACCGGCTTCTGGCCTTGGCAGGCAGTGACAAGACCCGTATCCTGCGCGCCCAGATATGGCTGGCCGATATCGCGACCTTTGGCCAGATGAACGCAGTCTGGGACGCCTGGGTGCCGCAGGGACACACGCCGGCGCGCGCCACCGGCGAATCCCGTCTGGCGGGTCCCGAATATCTGGTCGAGATCATCGTGACCGCAGCACGAGGCTGACCTCCATTCCTTCGAAGCGACTTGCAAGATCGTCTGGACGGCCTGTTGTTTGTCAGGCCTTGAGAAACGCCACCAGCGCGGCGGTGGACCCATCCTTGCCCGCCGCTGACACGAGGCCCTCCAGCACAGGCTGCAGAGCCAGCGCCAGTTCCTTGCCCAGCTCAACCCCCCACTGGTCGTAGGAGTTGATCCCCAGGATCACGCCTTCGACAAACACACGATGCTCATAAAGGGCGATGATCTGCCCAAGCACAAATGGCGTCAGTTGGTCATAGGCCAACAAGGTGGACGGTCGGTTGCCCGGAAACACCCGATGTCGCGCCTGTTTTTCCAGTTCCGCCCCGGTCAGGCCCTTCTTGGCCATGATCGCCCGAGCCTCGGCCAGCGAACGCCCGCGCAACAACGCCTCGGCCTGCGCGAGGCAGTTCGACACCAGCAGCAGGTGCTGATGCGCAAGATCGGGTTCATGGCCCCTCCGCGCCACCAGAAACTCGCACGGCACGGGCCGCGTGCCCTGATGGATCAGCTGATAGAACGCGTGCTGGCCGTTGGTGCCAGGCTCGCCCCAGACCACCGGCCCGGAATGCATGGTCAGCTCGGACCCGTCGATGGCGACGCGCTTGCCGTTCGATTCCATTTCCAGCTGCTGCAGATAGGCGGGCAATCGTGAAAGCCGCTGGTCATAAGGCAACACCGCTCGCGTCGTATGCCCGCAGATCTGGTTATGCCACACCCCGACCAAGGCCAGCATGACCGGCATGTTCTGCGCAAAGGGGGCGGTCAGGAAATGCTGGTCCATCGCCCTGCCTCCGGCGAGAAACTGGTCAAACGCCTCCGGCCCCACCGCGATCATCAGGCTGAGGCCAATCGGTCCCCATATCGAATAGCGCCCGCCGACCCAATCCTCGAACCCGAAAACCCGCGCAGGATCAATGCCATAGGCGGAAGTCTTCTCGGCAGCAGTAGAGACGGCGGCAAACTGCGCACCGGGGTTATTCACGACCTTGCCCATCCAGGCCTTGGCGGTGTCGGCATTGGTCATCGTCTCGATGGTCGTGAAGGTCTTCGACGCCACGATCACCAGCGTCGTCGCGGGGTCGAGACCTTTCAGCGTATCCGCGATATGCGCCCCATCGACATTGCTGACGAAATGCACGCGCGGCCCGTCATGGAACGGCGCCAGCGCCAGCGTGGCCATCGCAGGCCCAAGGTCCGACCCTCCGATGCCGATATTGACGACATCGGTGATCGCCCCACCCTGCCCCTTGAACGCCCCCGACCGTACATCCCGCGCAAACGCTGCACACAACCCGCGGATGCGCCGGACCTCGGGCAGCACGTCCTTGCCATCCGTCTTGATCACGGCCCCAGCCCCGGCGCGCAAGGCGACATGCAAAACCGCCCGCCCCTCGGTCAGGTTGATCTTTTCGCCCCCGAACATCGCCGCGCGCTTTGCCGCCACGCCTGCGCCGTCGGCCAATGCCACCAGCATGTCCCGCGTGGCCCGGTCGATATTCGTCTTGGCATAGTCGAACAGCATCCCGTCGGCGCGGGCCGAAAACTCCGCCGCCCGGTCGCCTGCGTCGAACAGTTCCATGATCGGGCGCGCCGCGACCTTGGCGTGATGGTCCTTCAGTGCTAGCCAGTCAGATTGCATTGCCTACTCCGCCCAATGCACGGTTGCGTTGTCGAGGACCGCACGCACGGGCGCGTCCATCACGTCCATTCCCATCGCCCGCTCCAGTGCTGCGCGCTTTTCCGCGCCGGTGATCAGGATGTGGATATTGAATGCGGCCTTCAACACCCGCGCGCTCAGCGTCACGCGAGGCTCCCCCGCGGCCTCGGCCCTCATCGGCAACAGGACCGGCGCATCGGGGGCCAGCGCCTCGGCCAGACGGTCCGCGCCGGGGAAAAGACTTGCCGTATGCATGTCGGTCCCCATGCCCAACAGCAGCACCGAAATCGGCAGATGCGGCGCCACCCCGGCGGCAAGGCCGTCCATCGCTTCCTCGGGCGTCGCCGCAGGGGAATATAGCGGCACCAACGTCGCATTGACCGCCCGCCCCCGGATCAACCGCTGGCGCAACAGCCGGGTGTTGGACCGTTCGCTGTCCTCGGGCACCCAGCGTTCGTCGTTCAGGAAGACCGATACGTTCTCCCAGTCCAACTCCACCCCCGACAGCGTGTCAAAGATCGGCCCGGGCGTGGTGCCACCCGGCACGCATAAGGATGCCCGACCATCCCGACGTAGGAAATCGCCCAGCTGGCCCGCGATGATGTCGGCCAGTCGCAGCATCAGGAAATCGCGGTCCGGGTAGGTTTCCAGGATCATTCCTTGATCTCGCGCCAGCGTCGTCCGTCGCGATGCATCAGCATCAGCGCATCCTCGGGGCCAGACGATCCCGGATCATACCCCTGCGGCTTGATGGACCGCGCATCCCAGGCGTCGATGATCGGATCGGCCCAGGCCCAGGCCGCTTCCACCTCGTCGCCGCGCATGAAGAGGGTCTGATTGCCGCGGATCACATCCATGATGAGGCGTTCATAGGCGTCGGGCACATCTTCGGCTTCTTCTCCCAACGCATCTGCAAAGGACATATCCAGGGGCACCTGCATCAAACGCATGCCGCCAGGCCCCGGTTCCTTGATCATCACCATCAGGTTCATGCCCTCGTTGGGCTGCAACCGGATGACCAGCACGTTTTCGAGCCACCCCTTGGCATCGTCAAAAATCGAATGCGGCACTGCCTTGAAAGTAATGGCGATTTCCGATGCGCGCGCGCGCAGCCGCTTGCCGGTGCGCAGGTAGAACGGCGTGCCCGACCAGCGCCAGTTCGACACGCCGACCTTCAGCGCGATATAGCTTTCCGTCCGGCTGGCAGGGTTTTCGGCATGCGCCATATACCCACCCTCACCCTTGCCCGGCAGATACTGCCCGCGCACGATATCCTCGGGTTTTACCGGGTCGAGCGCGCGGATCACCTTCAGCTTTTCGTCCCTGACCGCGTCGGGATCGAAATGATAGGGCGGCTCCATCGCGATCAGGCACAAAAGCTGCATCATGTGGTTCTGCACCATGTCCCGCATGGCACCCGACTTGTCGTAATAGGCCCCCCGCCCGTTCACACCCACCGTTTCGGCCACGGTGATCTGGACATGGTCGACAAACTCGGACTTCCACAGCGGCTCAAAGAGGATATTGGCAAACCGCACCGCCATCAAGTTCTGCACGGTTTCCTTGCCCAGATAGTGATCGATCCGGTAAATCTGGCTTTCGCTGAAATGGCTCGCGAGCACAGCGTTTAAGGCCTGCGCGGATTCCAGGTCGCGCCCAAAGGGCTTTTCCACCACGATCCGGCTTTTGCCATCCGCGATGCCATGCTTGTGCAGCCGTTCTGCCAGATCACCGAAAAGCGTCGGAGCGACCGAGAAATAGAATGCCCGGACCACGCCATCGCGCATGATTCCGGCCAGCGCCGCCCAGCCGCCGTCCCCTTTGGCATCGATCGACACATATTCGATCTGCTTCAGAAATGCGGCAATGGCGGCCGCGTCCTGGCGATCGACCGGCACAAACTCTGCAATCGCAGCGCCCACCGTTTCACGGAATGCCTCGGGGGTAAGGTCGGCCCGAGCAGCCCCGATGATCCGGCTGTTTGGCGGCATCTGGCCACCGAGAAACCGCCGGTACAGGCCCGGAAAAATCTTGCGCCGGGCAAGATCGCCCGTTCCGCCGAAAATCACCAGATCAAACGTCTCAACCGGAATGACGCGCGAAACCATGATCGTCCTTTCGACGGGCGTGCCGTTAGCGCTAACCTGCGTGCTTTAGCCGTGCGCCGGACTGATGTCTAGCATCGCGCCTCGATCCGACAAAGCGGTTTGGAACCGGTCGGCGAAAGCTCAGCTGTCCTGCGGTATGTCGCGACGCATCGACAGATCGGTCTGCGCCCCACCTGCCAGAAGGAAATCCACCGTCCCTACCACGACAAATCCCTGCCGGCGGTAAAAGGCAATGGCACGTTGATTGCGATCCCAGACCCCCAGATGAAGCGATCGCTTGCCGCGACGGGTGGCATCTGCAATCACGGCGGCCATCAGCGCCTGGCCCAGACCGGTGCCATGACACATCTGGTCAACGTAAAGGCGTTCCAGCTCAATCGCGTCGCCATCTGCGCGCCATTGCGCCAGTCCGACCGTTGCCGAACCCAACGCCGCGATCAGACCGCTGACATCTGGATCGGCCAACTGCGCGGCGATGGGAGCTGCGCCAAAAGTATCGATGCAATGCCGGTCCATCACGGTCGCATGGTGGGCATCATGGCCATATGTTTCGCGAAAGAACCGTTCGGCGGCTGCGCGAAAAATCTCGACATCCTCCGGACCAGCGTGTCGAAGGGTCCAGCCGGTCATCACGCGTCCAGCTCGGCATCCCAGTAAAGATAATCCATCCAGCTTTCGTGGAGATGGTTCGGCGGGAATCTGCGTCCATGTCCCTGCATTTCCTCGGCGCTGGGCGCACGCGGCGCGGACCGCAGATGCATGCCCGCCTGGCGCAGGGTCCGCGCGCCCTTGCGCAGGTTGCAAGGTGAACAGGCCGCCACGACGTTTTCCCAGGACGTAATCCCCCCGCGCGACCGCGGCAACACGTGGTCAAAGGTCAAATCCCCCTTGGCCCCGCAATACTGGCAGCAGAACTGGTCACGCAGGAAAAGATTAAAGCGCGTGAAGGCCACGCGCTTTTGGGGTTTCACATAGTCCTTCAGCACCACGACCGAAGGTATGCGGAACACCTGCCTCTGGCTATGGACCACCTCGTCATATTCAGCGACAATCTGCACCCGGTCCAGGAACGCCGCCTTGATCGCCTCTTGCCAAGGCCACAGCGACAACGGGTAATAGGACAAGGGGCGGTAGTCGGCGTTCAGGACAAGCGCCGGATAGTGCTTCAGTGCCGCCGGATCGCGGACAAACTGCGTTCTGAAATCCCCGTCCATCCCGTTCCCGACCCCGCCCTTTCCGTGCCGGTCTGCCAGACCCGTCGGGTCCGATCCTCGACCCGTCTCTTGAAACTATATCTGGCATCTTGGCCTGTTCAAGCCCCAAGCGCCTGTGGCGGGGATTCAATCTGGCCCGGATACCATGGGGAAAGCTCTGCCAAGCCCAGATGACAAGCACATGACGCGCGGGCAAAGTTATCCCCAAAACGACCCACATCTCTCTGACATGGCCGACCCGAACGGCTTTACCTTGGCCAACAAAAACGCGATAGAACGCCTGCCCTTGTGGAATGAGGCCCCGATGCACTTGATGTCCCGCCGCGCCCTGATGGGGGCCGCCCTTTTGACCCTTGCCGCCTGTGGCCGCCCCGCGCCTGATCCAGCCCCGGCGACATTTGTCGGCAACACGCCACAAATGCAGGCGCTGGTGGCAAAATATGCCGACCTCTACGATATCCCCGATAGCCTGATCCACCGCGTCATCCGCCGCGAAAGCGGGTATAATCCAGCCGCCCGCAACGGCCCCTATTACGGGTTGATGCAGATCTTGCCGCAAACCGCAGGCACGATGGGCTATCGCGGTGCCCCCGTAGGCCTGTTGGATGCCGAAACCAACCTGCGCTATGCGGGCAAATATCTGCGCGGGGCCTGGCTCGTCTCGCGCGGCGATGAGGATGAGGCCGTCGGCTGGTACGCGCGCGGCTATTATTACGAAGCCAAGCGCCTAGGTTTGCTAAGGGAAACCGGCTTGCGCAGCTGATCCGGGAACGCAGATGGGCATAAGGGCGTTGCAATCGCGCGCCCATTGCCTATCTGAGGCTTCATGTCATTCCCCGAACCCGCCTTTCCTCCCGCCCCGCAACCCGAACGCGCGGAAAAAGCGGATATCTGTGTCATCGCAAATGCGAAATCGGGGGCCACGGCCCGCGTTGCAACGGCCCTGGACCGCGCGATGGCCGTCTTTGGCAACCGCGCCGAATTGCGCACCTTCACAGGCGACCCTGCCCCCGTCGCAGAACAGGCGATCCGCGACGGCTTTGGTGTCATCGTGGCGGCGGGAGGCGACGGCACAGTCGCAGGTGTCGCCCATGCGCTTGCCGGAACCAGCGCCGTGATGGCTGTGCTGCCGATGGGCACTTTCAACTACTTCGCCCGTGGTCTGCACACCCCCGCCGATGCGGCCGAGGCGGCCGAGGCGATCCTGACGGGCCAGCCACATGACATCGCCGTCGGCAGCGTCAACGGCAAGGTTTTCCTGAACAACGTCGCCCTCGGCCTTTACCCCGCGATCCTGGACGAACGCGAGGCGACCTACCAACGCTGGGGCCGCAGCCGCGTCCTGGCCCATTGGTCCACCTTGCGCACCATCTTGCGCCTGCCGCGCCCGATGCGTGTCCGCATCATCGCCGATGGCGTGGAAGAGATTCGCCGCAGCCCGATGATCTTTGTCGCACGCTCCGCCTACCAACTGGACCAGTTCGGGATGGTCGGGGCTGAGGCCATCAGCGACGACCGGTTCGCCGTCTACATCGCCCGCCAGACGACCCGGTTGGGCCTCTTGCGGCTGGCCTGGCGGATGATGCGACCGGGCAAGGTGGATCTGTCGCACGACCTTGAACTGCTGACGCCCGAGACTCTGGTGATCGACCGCCCCAAACGGCGACACATCCGCATCGCCTATGATGGCGAGCGCGAACGAATGATCCTGCCCCTGACATTTCGCATCGACCATCACGTCCTGTCGGTCATCCTTCCTCCCACCAAAGCGGCCGCCGTCAAGGCCACCACATGACACGCCTTCTGCACATCTCGGACCTGCATTTCGGCGCGGTGAACGACCGGCTCCTCGACCCGCTTCTGGCGCTGTCGGCCAAGCTGCGGCCCGACGCGGTTGTCGTCTCGGGCGATCTGACCCAACGCGCGCGCCCGGACCAGTTCCGCCAGGCTGCAGCCTATCTTGCCCGGTTCGGGCTGCCCGTCCTGACTGTCCCCGGCAACCATGATGCCCCGCTTTACAATCTGCCCTTGCGCGTCTTCAACCCTTTCGGTCGATATCGCGACCTGATCCATGATGGCATGGAGCCTGTCATGACCCTGCGCGGCGCGGTGGTCGCAGGCATCAACACCGCTGATCCGCGCGTATGGAAAACGGGCCGCCTGCGCCCGGCATCCGCCCGGCATCTCGCGCAGGGCTTTGCCGCCGCCCCGGCAGGCTTCATGCGCATTGCCGTCATGCACCACGCCCCCGTACCGGCCGCCGACGGCGCGCCCGCCGACATCGCCGATCCCAACCGGGTGCTGGTTGATCTGGTGACGGCAGGAACCGATATCGTCCTGTCAGGCCACACCCATATGCCCCATCGGGGCGCCGCAGAGACCGCCGCAGGCATCCTCTTCCTGCAGGTCGGCACCGCAATATCGACCCGGCTCAAGACCCGATGGAACGATGTCAGCCTGGTCGAGACGGGCGACGACCACGTGATCGTGCGGCCTTTTCTCGCTGATGCGACCCATCACTTCGAACCCGGCCCCGTCCAGCACTTTCGCCGTCAGGACGGCCGCTGGCAGCAGACCGACACCCCCCGCGACCTCGCCGCGCAATAGCGCTCAGTACCAGGCGTCGGCCGTCCCGGCCTTCCGCCCCGCGACAAACTCCCGCAAACCGTCGCGAATGCCTTCGTCCAGGGCCGGGGCCTCGTACTCCGCCAGCCGTTTTTTCCACAGCCGGTTGGCGCGGATGGCGGCATCCTCCGACCCCGCCGCTTCCCATTTCTCGAACGGCTCGTTGTCCGACAGATCGGAATCCCAGAACGCGGTTTCATAGTGCCGCATCGTGTGGCTGCAGCCAAAGAAGTGGTTCCCCGGCCCAACCTCGGCAAAAGCGTCGACCGCCAGTTGGTCGTCGTCGATCTTAATGCCATCCATATAGACATGCAGCGCCCCACAAAGGTCCGCGTCCAGCATGAACTTCTCGTAAGACATCGACAGCAACCCATCGAGGAAGCCCGCCGAGTGCAGAATGAAATTCGCTCCGCAATGGACGGCGGCCAACATCGACATCGTGCCTTCCATCATCGCCTGCGCATCCGGCAGCTTTGACGTCGTGAAGTTCCCCGAGCACCGCAACGGCAAGTTCAACCGCCGCGCCAGTTGCCCGATGACTTGGCTCCCGATCGCGGGCTCTGGCGTCCCGAACGTTGGCGACCCCGACCGCAAACTCATCGAACTCAGAAAGTTCCCGAAAATCACCGGCGCGCCCTTGCGCTCCAGCTGCGTCAACGCGCACCCCGCCATTGTCTCGGCCAGCGATTGCACGATCCCGCCCGCATTCGTCACCGGCCCCATCGCCCCGCCGAGGATGAACGGCACCACCACCGCCGCCTGATTGGCCCGTGCATAGGCACGCAAACTGTTGGTCATTGTCCCATCCCAGACCAGGGGCGAGTTGACGTTGACGTTGCCAAGGATCACGCAGTTCCGGTCCACGAAATCCGCCCCGAACAGGATGCGCGTCATCTCGATACTGTCCTCGGCCCGGCTTTCCGCCGTGACCGACCCCATGAACGCGCGATCCGACAGCTCGATATGCGCCATCACCATATCCAGATGCCGCTTGTTCACCGCAACATCGGTCGGCTCGCAGATCGTCCCGCCAGAGTGGTGAAAGTTGGGCGAGGACTGCGCCAGCTTGATGAAGTTGTGGAAATCCTCCAGCGTTCCGAACCGGCGCCCCTTGTCGAGGTCCATCACGAACGGACTGCCATAGGCGGGCGAGAACACCACATTCCGCCCCCCGATCTGCACCGAATTGGCCGGATTGCGCGCGTGCTGGGTAAACTCCGAGGGCGCGGATTTCAGGATCTCGCGCAGCATGCCCGGCGGGAACTTCACCAGCACACCCTGCACATCCGCCCCAGCGCGCCGCCAATGGTCCAGCGCCACCGCATCGTCGCGAAACTCGATCCCGGTTTCTGCCAGCACCCGGTCCGCTGCCGCCTCGATCCGCAGCAGGTTTTCCTCCGACAGCACGTCATAGGTCGGAATGTTGCGCACGATATAGGGCCGCCCCATCCCGCCGCCCCGGGAGGCGCGCTGCACCTGCCGCGCCTGTCGCCCTGACCGTGTCGACTTGATCTCGTTCATGCCGGAGCCCCCCAAAGGATGACCCAGCAGACGCCCGCCCAACCCAAAAGACTGCAGTCAACCCGACCCCTGAAGGTCAGTTTCCGCCAGCCCCCATTCACCTTGGAGAAATATACCGCCGGGGGCGCGCAGCCCCCCAGCCTTCAATCAAGTAATGACGTTTGGCTCGCTCCGCCCAGTATGAGCGGCAATCCCCGCCAGCGCATGCGCCGCGCGGATCACCGGCGCCAGCGCCACCTGAGGATCAAGATCCAGCCCCGCGGGCCCCGCCGCATACCGCTCCAGATACACCCGCAACGTCGCCCCTTCGGTGCCCGTCCCCGACAGCCGATACACGATCCGGCTGCCATCCCCGAACATCACCCGCACGCCTTGGGCCTTGGAGACCGACCCGTCCACCGGATCGGTATAGGCAAAGTCATCCGCCGCCGCGATGGTCATCCCCTCCACCACGCGCCCCGGCAGAGCCGTCAGCGATCCTCGCAGCGCCACAAACATCGCGTCCGCCTTGTCGCTGGCCACCGCTTCGAAATCATGCCGCGAATAATAGTTGCGCCCGTACCTGGCCCAATGCTCCGCCAAAATCTGCGCGACCGACTGCTTGCGCACCGCCAGAATGTTCAGCCACAACAGGATGGCCCACAGCCCGTCCTTTTCGCGCACATGGTCCGACCCGGTGCCAAAACTTTCCTCGCCGCAGATCGTCGCCC
>JANPBI010000362.1:0-4009 GCA_031430315.1 Rhodobacterales bacterium
CTATCCCGCGCGCGAGCGCGGCGAAAGCGATGCAGCCTTTCGGTTCCGCCACAACCGCGACGCCGCGCATCTCGATGGGCTTCTGGCGGTCGGCCCGGCGCGGCGGCGAATGCTGCGCGAACCCCATGTCTGGATCCTTGGATTGCCGCTGACCGATTGCGGGGCAGGGGCGTCACCCTTGGTTCTTTGGGAAGGATCCGCCCCGATCATCCACAAGGCCCTTGCAAAGGCCTACGCCGACCATCCGCCTGAAACCTGGGCCGACGTTGACGTGACCGAGGCTTATCAGGCCGCGCGCCGCAACGTGTTTGAACACTGTCGCCGGATCGAGGTCTATGTCCGCCCGGGCGAGGCGACATTGTTGCACCCGATGACGATTCACGGCGTCGCCCCTTGGGGCGTTGCCGCCCCGGTCAATAGCGAGGATGACCGCATCATTGCCTACTTCCGACCCTTCAGCCCGTCAGTGGCTGAATGGATGACCCTTGTTTGAATGGATTGGCTGAGTAAGCCCGCCTCTCCCTCATATCCCACTGTAAGGCTGAGAAGGGAGGCCACTCGTCTCCGGACGCAGATCACCGATGGCGTTCCGCCCAAATAGAGGCATTAAAACAGAAGTTGACGATTGACCCTATCGGTCCAGCCGTCCCATCCGGCCGCCCCGCCGCAGACGCAGCTTTGGCGCGCGCTCGGGCAAGTCGGCGATAACCGTCGCGCGCTGATCCGGCGTCATTGCTGACCAGGTCGATATCTCTTCGATGGTGCGATAGCAGCCAACGCAGATCCTCTCTTCGGGATGGACCACGCAGAGCTTGATGCAAGGGGACTGCAACTCTTCGCGCATCCAGATCTCGTCTTTCACGACTTCGGCCTCGTCTTTCATGGCTTTGGCACCCGGCCAACCGGGCCGATGGGCCAGATATATCGCGTAACGCGCTGTTCCAAGGCCACTTTGCGACCTTTTGGCGACGAATTCGCCAGACGTGCCACGCGCATCAGGACCCGCAATCCAGCGCAGCCGCAAAATCCGGGCCGGGCCACAGCGTAAGCAAGCTGCCGGTGTCGGAATAGCATGCCAGCAGCGGATAATTCTCGTAGGTCATGAAAGGATCGCAGACCACGTCTTCGGTCCCGATGCGCCCCTCAAGGTAGTGGTCGCCGCCCGTTTGCGACGGCAAGGTCAACTGGCCCCCGTCCGGCTCGCCGCAGAGCGACACCCCAAGGTCCGCGCCTGCGGGGTCAAGCCTCAACGGCAGATCGACCGGCCCCAATGCACTCTGGCCAATCATCCGGTACTGGCCGGTAAAGAAGGCCTGGGGAAACGTGTCCGCGCCCTGCACATCCGTCGCCGCGGCGACCGACAGCACCGAAGCCAGCGTAAGGCCCAGGGCCTGCCGTTTCATGCCAGATACCCCATCCGGTCCAGCGCCCCCTGCAGGATGTATCCTGCGGCCACCTGGTCGATCACCGCCGCGCGCCGCTTGCGCGACGCATTGGCTTCGAGCAAAGCCCTTTCGGCCGCAACAGTCGAGAGCCGCTCGTCCCAGTATGCGATGGGCAGGGAGGTAAGCTTTTCCAGATTGCGTGCAAAGGCCTGCGTGGATTGCACGCGTGGCCCCGACGATCCATCCATGTTGAGCGGCAACCCCAGAACTATTCCTTGTGCTCCCCGTTCCGTCAGCAAAGCCAGCAGGCGTGCCGCATCCGTCGTGAACTTGACCCTGCGGATTACTTCGATCGGCGTGGCCACCGACCTGCGCAGGTCCGACATCGCCACCCCGATGGTCACGGTGCCAAGATCAAGCCCCGCAATCGCGCGGTTGGGCGGCAGGACGGCCAGGAACTCTTCGATGTCGGCGCAGATCATGGGATCAGGCCCGCCTCAAGGGCCGCTTCCTTCAAAAAGGACAGCGCCGCCCCATCGCCGGCAAAACGTGTCTGTGCCTCGGCATAGATCGCACCGGCGCGGGTCGTGTCCTTCAACACCCCGAGCGCGCGAATAAGTTTCGCCCAATCCTCGGCAGGGCCACCCTCGGTCGCAAGCCGGCCCGACAGCTGCCCGACCATCCCTTCGATCATTGCTTGACGGTCTTCAGGCGACATTTCGGCAGCGGCCGCGATGTCTGCAGCGTCAGGGCCGGCCTCAGGCGGCAAGTCGTAGTTGATGCCCGCGCGCGCGGCGATCTGCGGCAACTGCGCGCGGATCGGCGCGATCCAGGGCGCATCGTCCGGCCCTTCGTCCAGCAATGTCTTCCACATCAGGAATGTCCGGTCATAACGCCCGCCTTGCGCGACCATCAGCCCCGAGAAATAGCGCGCAGCGCCATTTTTCGGATCACGCTCCAGCGCCGAGATCAATTCCGCCTCGGCCTCGGGCGACACGAACCCACCCGCAGCGCGGATCATGATGTCGGCCAAGGCAGAGTGGTCCGCACCCGATGCAGCCGCCCCCTTGACGGCGATCATGCGCCGTTGTGCCTCTTCGGCGGCGACCAGATTGCCCAAGGCGGCCTCGTTCCGCGCCAGAAGGGCAAGGCCGGTCACGTCATCGGGGCGTTCTGCCACGGTCTTGCGCAGTTTATCCATCAGGTCGGCAAAGTCCGCATCCGGTGGCGGCAGAGCAGGGGCGGCAGGCGTTCGGGCCACGGCGTCGGCCTGCGACAAACGATTTGCCAGGACCTCATCCGACATCTGGTGGCGTAGCGCCAAAGGCAGGTCGGGATATCCCGGCGCGCCCCAGCGCAGGTAAAGCCCTACCGCGCCCGCCAGCACCACCACCGTAACTACAGCTGACCAAACAGCTTTGTTGCCCGATGTCGTGGCCTGCAGCGCAGTCCCGGCGTTGAGATCTGCATCCAGCAGCCGCCGCCCGATTTCGGTGCGCAGGCGCGCTTCTTCCTCGGGCGGCACGATGCCCCGCGCCACGTCGCGCGCCACATCCGCCAGTTGGTCGCGATACATCTGCGCATCGCTGCGCGGCGGTTCCGCCTGCTCCCCCCGCCGTAAGGCCAGGAGCAGGATCACAGCCACCGCCACGGCCATTCCCGCCGCCGCGGCCCAGAAACCCAGATTTTCGATCACAAGCGGACTTTCCCGGTGATTACCCTGCAAGTCCATCTAATCGCTGGCGGCCCGGCGCAAAAGGGCCAATCCGCCGCAGACACGCCCCCTTGCCCGATGTCGCATTTTTCCCGATTGTGCCGCTGGCAGGTGCGGGGTGCCGCGCGCATCGTTCCATGTAACACCACCAGTTGCGAGCGCAGGAGCCCGATGAAACGCTATTCCGTCTTTGCCATCGCCCGTGAAGCCATGCGCAGTCACATGGGCTGGGACCGCGCCTGGGCCTCACCCGCGCCAAAAGCCTCCTATGACGTGGTGATCGTTGGGGCAGGGGGCCACGGTCTCGCCACCGCCTATTACCTGGGCAAAAACCACGGCATGACCAATGTCGCGATCATCGAGAAAGGCTGGCTTGGCGGCGGCAATACGGGCCGTAACACCACCATCATCCGGTCGAACTACCTGCAGGACCCGTCGGCGGCGATCTACGAAAAATCCCGCAGCCTTTATGAGACGCTGAGCCAAGAGCTGAACTACAATATGATGTTCAGCCCTCGCGGCGTGATGATGCTGGCCCAGACCCACCACGAGGTGCGCGGCTACCAGCGCACCGCCCACGCCAACGCGCTGCAGGGGGTCGCCACCGAAATCATCACCCCCGAACGGGTGAATCAGCTTTGCCCGATCATCGACATCGACGGCCCCCGCTATCCCGTCCTCGGTGCGCTGTGGCAAGCGCGCGGCGGCACCGCCCGCCACGACGCCGTCGCCTGGGGCTACGCCCGCGCCTGTTCCGCCATGGGCATGGACATCATCCAGACCTGCGAAGTCACCGGCGTGCAGTCCGCGAACGGCCAGGTCACCGGCATCGACACCACCAAGGGGACCATCGCCACATCCAAACTCGGCATCGTCGTCGCCGGCCACTCCGGCCAGCTTGCGAACATGG
>JANPBI010000363.1:0-32362 GCA_031430315.1 Rhodobacterales bacterium
TGTCGCCCTTGCGGTAGTTCTGGATGGCATCCTCGCCGCGCTGGTCCCACGACAGGTCGCTGAGGTGGACCATGCCGTCGATGTCGTTGTCGAGGCCGACGAACAGACCAAACTCGGTGATGTTCTTGACTTCGCCTTCGATAACAGCGCCCACGGGATGCGTTTCCGCAAAGACTTCCCACGGGTTGCGCTGGGTCTGCTTCAGGCCCAGGGAAACACGACGCTTGGCGCTGTCGATTTCCAGAACCATGACGTCGACTTCCTGGCTGGTCGAAACGATCTTGCCGGGATGAACGTTCTTCTTGGTCCAGGACATCTCGCTGACGTGCACCAGGCCTTCGACCCCCGCTTCCAGCTCTACGAAGGCGCCGTAGTCGGTGATGTTGGTGACCCGGCCTTTGTGAACGGTGCCGATGGCATACATCTTTTCAACAGCATCCCACGGATCGGACTGCAGCTGCTTCATGCCAAGGCTGATGCGGTGGGTTTCCTTGTTGATCTTGATGACCTGAACTTTGATGGTCTCGCCGATCGCAAGAATTTCCGACGGGTGGTTGACGCGACGCCAAGCCATGTCGGTGACGTGCAGAAGGCCGTCGACGCCGCCCAAGTCAACGAAGGCACCGTATTCGGTGATGTTCTTGACGACGCCATCGATGGTCTGGCCTTCGGTCAGGTTGCCGATAACCTCGGCGCGCTGTTCGGCACGCGATTCTTCAAGGATCGCACGGCGCGAGACGACGATGTTGCCACGACGACGGTCCATCTTCAGGATCTGGAAGGGCTGCTTCATGCCCATCAGCGGGCCAGCATCTCGCACCGGACGCACATCGACCTGTGAGCCGGGCAGGAACGCCACAGCGCCGCCAAGATCGACCGTGAAGCCGCCTTTGACACGACCAAAGATCGCACCATCAACGCGCGTCTCGGAAGCATAGGCTTTTTCCAGACGATCCCACGCTTCTTCGCGACGGGCTTTCTCGCGGCTGATCTGGGCCTCGCCACGGGCGTTTTCCACGCGGTCGAGATAGACTTCAACCTCGTCGCCGACCTTGATGTCGGGGGCTTGTTCGCCGGGGTTGGTGAATTCCTTCAGGTCGATGCGGCCTTCCATCTTGTAGCCGACATCGATGATGGCCTGGCCCGCCTCGATGGCGATCACGCGGCCTTTGACGACAGTGCCCTCTTCGGGCGTATCAATCTCGAAGCTTTCCTTCAGCAGGGCTTCGAAGTCTTCCATGGTTGCTTTAGCGCACATATAGATCAGTTTCCTTTTCTTGGTTGTCACTGGCCATGCGGTTGGCTCCGCCGGTCTTTGGGGTTTTTGGCAAAAGGACGCAGCACGCCCGGGAAACCAGACAAATCGCGCCTTCTGTCGTTGGATGAGGGGGCTATAGCGGCATCAGGCGTTTCAGGCAAGTGTTAGGCTGGCGGTTCAGGTCGCCCCCGGCAGGCGCACTGCAATCACCGCAATGGCCTTTGCGACCGCCTCGTCCACCGACATGGCCGAGGTATCCAGATGCACCGCATCCTCGGCAGGGCGGAGTGGGGCCACCTTGCGTTCGCTGTCGCGCGTGTCCCGCGCACGCAGGTCGGCCAGGACTACGCCCAGTGTCAGACCGGCAGACTTTTCGGCCAGCTCCGCGTGACGTCGGGACGCGCGGACCTCATCGGAGGCGGTAACATACAACTTCACCTCTGCCTCGGGGCAGATCACAGTGCCGATGTCGCGCCCGTCCAGTACCGCTCCACCTTCGGCATCGCCGCGATCTTGGATGCCGCCTGCCCGACCTTTGCGGTCCGCAGGTCGGCGCGTTCAAAATCGTGAGGGGTCAGCGCCAATGCTGCTGCAACCGGGTCCATGCCGTCAATCACCTTGCGCGCTGCGGCCCGGTACAAAAGTCCTGTGTCCAGATAAGCAAACCCGAAATGTGTCGCCACCCCCCGCGCGATCGTGCCCTTGCCAGCCGCGGCCGGCCCGTCGATGGCGACTGTAAAGATCATGCCTGCCCCCTTGTTAAGCGGCTGCTTGTCTCTCAATGGTCGGGGCGAGTCAAACGGGGGATCAGCTGCCGGCAATCGCCCCTGCGCGCGCGGCAGAGGAACATCGCCAACTTGCCACGACCAAACAGGCGTCGTCAGGGGAAACCAACGCGCTGCCGGGACGCGATAGATTACACCACGCCCACCGCCGCTTGCACCGCCGCAAAGTAATCGCCCACCTGCCGTCCGTCGACCAACGCATGGTGGACCTCGATGGTCATCGCCATGGACCAACGCCCGTCCACGCCCTCGACGAACTTGCCCCACGACACGCGCGGGATGCAGTCTTGGGCACGCGGCAGGGCGTTGTTGATCGACGTATAGTCGAGCCACGGCATGCAGGACAGGTAGGCCAGATCGTCGCGTTGCCCGGTATTGGCGTTCAGGGTGCCATCTGCCGCGACCTCGGCGATGATTGCCGCCGCCCCGGCGTTGAACGCAGCAAAGTCGGGGTCGAACGGCACATAGGCATAACGGAAATTGCCGTTCGGCAAAGGCACTGTCATCGACAGGTCGATCCGATCGTATTGCGTCACCTGATCGCCTTGAAACCGCATGCACAGTTCCGGCACGGCATGAATGCCCGCACCGATCGCGTAAAGGCAGTCGCGATAGGGGGATATTCCCAAGGCTTTCCGCTGCGCCAACAAATGCGTTACATCAACCCGTGACGTCACCGCGTAATGCGGTTTTTCATAGGTCCGAAAGAACCGGAACTGATCGGCGCGGGGCCAGGTTTTCAGATCGACCAGGTTGCTTGTCATCCCTGCCACCTAGTGATTGTCGCGCTGCAAAGTCGCGCCAAGGCCTGTCATTAACCCTTCGAATATCGGGAACGACGTCACGATGGGAGAGGCGTCATCCACCGACACCGCCGTCTTTGCGGCCATCCCGCAGACGAGAAAGCTCATCGCGATGCGGTGGTCCAGATGTGTGGCGCAGGTGGCACCGCCGGGAACGCCGCCCGGACCCATCCCGTGGACGATCAGTGTATCTGCATCTTCCTCGACCCTGACGCCACAGGCTTCCAGCCCCCGCGCCATCGCGTCGATGCGGTCAGATTCTTTGACACGCAGTTCCTTCACGCCGCGCATCACGGTCTTGCCAGTCGCAAAGGACGCCACCACCGACAGGATCGGGTACTCGTCGATCATGCTGGGCGCGCGTTCCGGCGGCACCTCGATCCCCTTCATGTTGCCGCTGAACCGCACGCGCAGGTCAGCCACCGGCTCGCCGCCTTCGGTGCGGGGGTTCTGGAATTTGATATCCGCCCCCATCTCGACCAGCGTCAGATAAAGACCGTTGCGCGTCAGGTTCTGGCTGACGCCGGGCACCATGATATCCGAGCCTTCGACGATCAGCGCCGCGCAGACCGGAAACGCCGCGCTGGAGGGATCGCGCGGCACCGCGACCGTTTGCGGCCGCAGTTCTGGCTGGCCGGTCAGGGTGATGACATTGCCCCCGTCGGACTTTTCGACCGTCAGTTCGGCCCCGAAGCCCAGCAGCATCCGTTCCGAATGGTCCCGTGTCGGTTCGCGTTCGATCACCACGGTCTGGCCCGGTGCGTTCAGTCCCGCCAGCAACACCGCCGACTTCACCTGCGCCGAGGCGACCGGCAGTGCATAGCGCACCGGCACCGGATTGGCCGCGCCGACAACCGTCATCGGCAACCGCCCGCCCTGCCGGCCGTAAGCCTGCGTGCCGAACAGCGAGAGTGGCTCGGTCACCCGCCCCATTGGCCGTTTGCGCAAGGATGCATCGCCCGTGAAGGTCACCGTCATCGGCGTCGTCGCCATCGTCCCCATGATCAGGCGGACGCTGGTCCCGGAGTTCCCACAGTCGATTACATCTGCAGGCTCGCGGAACCCGCCGACGCCGACGCCCTGCACCGACCATTCGCCGGGGTCATGTTGCGCTACCTCTGCCCCAAAGGCGCGCATTGCGGATGCGGTATCCAGAACGTCCTGCCCCTCCAAGAGCCCGGAAATCTTCGTCTCGCCCACCGCCATGGCGCCAAAGATCAGCGCCCGGTGGCTGATCGACTTGTCTCCCGGCACCGAGGCAGTCCCACTGAGAGGCCCAGACTTGCGGGCGGTCATCGGCTGGGCGGTGGCATGGGCGGACATGAGAGGCTCCTTCAGTTGCGCGGGTCTGATAACGCAAGGCCGCCCAAGGGTCCATCACTCCAAATTCCTTCGAAGGAATTTGCAAAAAATCTTCGTAGATTTTTGGGGCTACCCCCGGCGGAAGGTCAAGTAGTGCGGCGCGCGCTCTTCGCGCAGGGCTTTTTGCTCATACCGCGTCGACAGCCAGTCATCCCAGGGCACGCCCCCCTGATCCACAAGAGCAAACCCCGCGCGCGGCACCTCTTCCAGGGTCTGGCGCACATAGTCGGGGATGTCTGTCGCCACCCGTAACTCCGCCCCCGACTGCACAATGCGCGCAAGGGCATCGAGATACTCCGGCGTCACGAACCGCCGCCGGTGATGGCGCGCCTTGGGCCAGGGGTCAGGATAGTTCAGAAACACCTTGGCCACAGATGCCGCAGGGAGCACTTCGAAAAGATCGCGCACGTCGCCGGGATGGATCGCAAGGTTATCGAGGCCCGCATCCCGCACCTTGCCCAAAAGCATCGCGATGCCGTTCACGAACGGCTCGGCCCCGATCAGGAAGCGGTCGCGATTGCGCGCGGCCATGTGGACCAGATGCTCGCCGCCGCCAAAGCCGACCTCCAGCCACAAAGGTCGCCCGCCGGTGATCGTCGCGACGTCCAGCAGTGCCCGCGCCGGATTGTCGTCGCGCGTGATGCCCTTGACCGATAGCGGCTCCAGCCCCTCGGCCAGATAGGTCTTCTGGCTGGCGCGCAGGGTCTTGCCCCGGATGCGGCCATAGAAATTGCGCCGGGCGGGCTCGGGCGTCTCGGCGGTCATCACACCGCCTTTTTCAACGCCTCGACAAGGTCGGTCTTTTCCCAACTGAACCCGCCATCCGCGTCGGGCGCGCGGCCGAAATGGCCATAGGCGCTGGTGCGGGCATAGATCGGCTTGTTCAGGCCCAGATGGGTGCGGATGCCGCGCGGGGTCAGGTCCATGACTTTGCCTATGGCGGCCTCGATCACCTGATCCGGCACGACCCCGGTGCCGTGGGTGTCGACATAGACCGACTGCGGCTGTGCAACGCCGATGGCATAGCTGACCTGCAGCGTGCAGCGCGTGGCCAGTCCGGCAGCGACGATGTTCTTGGCCACATAGCGGGCAGCATAGGCGGCCGAGCGGTCCACCTTGGTCGGGTCTTTGCCACTGAACGCGCCGCCACCATGCGGAGCGGCACCGCCATAGGTGTCCACGATGATCTTGCGCCCCGTCAGGCCTGCATCGCCATCAGGACCGCCGATGACAAACGACCCTGTGGGGTTCACATGCCAGACCGTGTTGCCGGTGATCCAGTCGCGGGGCAGCACGTCGCGGATGTAGGGTTCCACGATGGCGCGGATGTCGTCGCTGGTCTGGTTGATGTCTGCATGCTGGGTGGACAGCACGATGGACGTTACCTCGACCGGCTTGCCATCCTCGTACCGCACCGACAGCTGCGATTTCGCGTCAGGACGCAGCGTTGGTTCCAGCCCGGCTTTGCGCACATCCGCCAGCTTGTGCAGGATCGCATGGGCGTACTGGATGGGTGCCGGCATCAGTTCCGGCGTCTCATCCACCGCATAGCCGAACATGATGCCCTGATCACCCGCGCCGTCACGATCCACGCCCTGCGCAATGTGGGCGGATTGTTCGTGCAGAAAATTCATCACGTGGCAGGTGTTCCAGTGGAACTTTTCCTGCTCGTAGCCGATGTCGCGGATCGCATCGCGGGCGATCTGACCGATCCGGCCCATCACGTCCTTCAGCCGTTCCTGATCGCTCAGGCCGACTTCGCCGCCGATGACCACAAGACCCGATGTCGCAAAAGTCTCGCATGCCACGCGCGCATTGGGCTCGATCCCCAGCATGTAGTCGAGAACCGCATCGGAAATGCGGTCGCAGAGTTTATCTGGATGCCCCTCGGACACGGACTCCGAGGTGAAGACATAGCTTTTGCGGGTCATGGGGAACGTGCTCCGTTGAATGATCCCCGCCACGCCAGGAAGCCGTTGTGGAGGGTGACGGCCTGACTAAGGCCACGCTTGGGGAACGTCAAGCAATGGCCCGGCGGCGGCGGACAAAGACCGCCAGTGCGGCGCAAAGATACAACGCCAGCGCGGGCGCTTCGCCAAACCGGGCATAGATTGTCGGCGGCAAAGCCCCAGGCAATGGCGCATCCAGATAGGCCGCAACGCCGAAATCAAGCGCCGCGCGTTTTTGACCGCGCGCGTCGTAGATGCCGGTCACCCCGGTATTGGCCACCCGTACCAGCGGCAGGCCCTGTTCGATGGCGCGCAGTCGGGCCTGGTCGAGGTGCTGGAATGGCCCTGACCAAGTCCCGAACCAGGCATCGTTGGTAATCTGCAGAATCCAGTCCGCCCGGGTCTCGACGCTGCGCAGAATGCCGGGAAACACGGCCTCATAGCAGATCAGAGGCAACACCTTGCCCAGCTTTGGCCCAAGGTTCAGCACGACCGGCCCCATGCCTGCCGAATAGCCCTCGCCCTGCTGGGATGCGAATGCGGCAAGGCCGAACCAACGATAGGCCAGATCGCCAAAGGGGATGTACTCGCCGAACGGCACCAGATGATGCTTGTCATAGGTCGCATAGATCTCGCCGTCCGGGGCGATGACGCGCAGCGAATTCCAGCCTCGAAAACTTGTCGCGTCCTCTTCGATCCGCTGGATGCCCACAGCGACGGGATGCCCTCCCCCTGCTTTTGCGATGATCCCGGCAATCTCGGGGCTGCGTTCCAGAATGTAGGGAACCGCAGTTTCCGGCCAGATTGTCAGATCAGCGAGTGGTTTGGCGGCGGTATAGGCCAGCTGACGATCAAACAGAATATCTGCCTGATCCGCATCCCATTTCACCGACTGTGCGGCATTCGGCTGGACCAGGCGCAAAATCGCATCCCTGTCGGGCGGCAAAGGCTGCGCCAACCGGACGACACCCGCGCCCCAGCCCAGCGCCACGGCAACCACCGCTGCAACTGCGGCCCCCCCTCGGCCTGAGGCCAGGCCCGCAGCCAGCGCCAGGGTCAGCAAGGTCAGCCCATTTGGCCCGACATAGGCCGCCAGCTGCGCCATCGGCGTCTCGATCCAGATATGGCCCACCATCGCCCAGGGAAAGCCGGTCAGGATGACCCCGCGCAGCGCCTCGGCAATGCCTATCGCCACAGCGATCCCTGCCACACCGCCACTTCGGCCCAGCGTCACGGCCGTCCCCCAGAAAACGCCCAAGCCCATCGCCAGCAGCACCAGCGCAAAGGGCGCCATCCAGCCATGCCGCGCGATATCGATCAGGAATGGCTCCACGATCCAGGCAAGTGCCAGCGCGAAGTAGCCTGTTCCGGCGGCCATTCCGGTCCAAAAGGCAGTGCCCCGGGTGCTTGAGCCTGCCCCCAACCACAGCACCAACGCCAGGGCGGGCAGGCTGACCCAGAACCAGCCGAGCGGAGCCTGACCCAAGGCGACCGCCGCCCCGGCGATGCCGGCCCAAAGCAAGCGCCGCCTTGCGGGCAAGGTCACAGAGAATGGATTGTAAAGGCTCAGGCTTCGTCTCCGGCGGGGGCAAGCTTTTCGGCATTCGCCCGCATCGCTTCGGGCAGGCGCAGACGTACGCGCTTGACCCGACGGGGATCGGCATCGACGATCTCGATTTCGGCTCCGCTTTCCAAGGGCACGATTTCCCCCCGCGACGGGACCCGGCCTGCCCGCAGGAACACGAGGCCACCCAGGGTGTCGATGTCCTGGTCATCCTCTTCGCTGCGCAGCGATTGCCCGATCGCCGTCTCGATTTCCGCCAGCGATGCCGTCGACTGCACCAGAAAGACGCCAGGACGCTCCTCTTTCCAGAGCGCGGTTTCCTCTTCGTCGTGTTCGTCTTCGATCTCGCCGATCACCGTCTCGATCAAGTCCTCGATGGTCACCAACCCGTCCACACCGCCATATTCGTCGATCACTAGGGCCATATGAACGCGGTCCTTCTGCATCTTTTGCAACAGGACAGAGGCTGGCATGGACGGCGGCGCGAACAGGACGGGACGCAGCAGCTTTTTGAGACTGAAGCGGCCCGTGGCGCCAAACCCGTGCTGCAGCGCAAGGTCTTTCAGGAGCACCAGCCCCAGCGGATGATCCAGCGATCCCTTGAACACCGGCAGCCGCGAATACCCATGCTCGCGAAATGCCGCGACCAGCGCTTCCAGCCCGATGTCCAGCGGCACAGCGGCGATCTCGATCTTCGGAATGGCCACGTCATCAACGCGCAAACGGCGCAGGTTACCCAACCCGTGCTGTGTGCCTCCGGGCACATGCACCAGCGGGCGGTTGTTATGCGCCTCGGCGTCGGCTTCGTCTGATCCGGGGGTGAATTTGCTGATGATCCTGCCGAAAAAGCCACGTTGGGGCGGTTCGGCAGGCGTCTCCGCGAAGTTATCGGCCCTTGCGGGGCTGTCGGCCCGGGACTCGGGCTTGGGCGTCTGCGGCTTTGACGCCCTGTTTACGGCACTGTCCATCTGTCCCTTGTCCAATATGTCCAATGCGGCCCGCACCGGGATCCGCAATTGCTAGTATGGGTCCGAAATACCCAAGGGTGCAAGCACCCGCACTTCCAGCGCCTCCATCATGGCGGCGTCAGCGTCGTCTTGGTGATCGTAGCCCAAAAGATGCAGCAGGCCATGCACGATCAGATGCGACACGTGATCCTCTGCCGGTTTTTCCTGCCCCGTAGCCTCTGCCATGCAGGTTTCAAAGGCCAAGGCGATGTCGCCCAGTTCCACCGGATCGTCCGGTGTTCCGGGCACTAACCGTTCAGGCACTTCGCCGGTTCCCCGTGCTATGTCCGCCGCGGGCCAGCTAAGCACGTTTGTCGGCCGATCATTGCTACGAAAGCTGCCGTTCAGGGCCGCGATTCGGTCATCATCGCAGCCCATGACGCACACCGTAAATCCCACCTGCGCCAGATCCATCACCGCAAGGGTCGCCCGCACGGACCGCTCGGCAATGGCCTGCAGGCCAAAGTTTTGCCAGCGGGCATCCTCGATCACCACATCGACGAGCGGGATGGCGTCGTCATTGTCAGGCATGGCGCGCATCATTGGGCCGCTGTCGCATATCGCGGCGCTGCCCTCAATACGTGATTTTCGCGTTGGGCCGGGATCGTCCGCGGTCCAGGAAAAGACTGCCCGCCACCAAGGTCAGGTCGTCTCATCAGCTTCATAGGCCTCGATGATGCGTGCGACCAGAGGATGGCGCACCACGTCCTTGGAGGTGAAATAGTTGAAACTGCAGCCTTTGACCCCCTTAAGGATCCGTTCGGCTTCTTGCAGTCCCGAGGGCACCCCGCGTGGCAGGTCGATCTGCGTGCGGTCGCCTGTCACCACCATGCGGCTGCCCTCGCCCAGACGGGTCAGGAACATCTTCATCTGCATGGCGGTCGCGTTTTGCGCCTCGTCCAGCACGACAAATGCGTTCGACAGCGTCCGGCCCCGCATAAAGGCGAGAGGCGCGATTTCGATCCGCTTTTCCTCCAGCAGTTTCTGCACCTGTTTGCCCGGCAGGAAATCGTTCAGCGCGTCGTAAAGCGGCTGCATGTAGGGATCGACCTTCTCCTTCATGTCGCCGGGAAGGAAGCCCAGACGCTCCCCTGCCTCCACCGCCGGGCGTGACAGCACGATCTTTTCCACTGCCCCGCTGATGAACATGGTCACGCCCACCGCCACGGCAAGATAAGTCTTGCCGGTGCCCGCTGGCCCGATGCCAAAGCCCAGCTCGTGTGCGAACAGATTAGCGACATAGGCCTTTTGCGCTTCGGTCCTGGGCTCGATCGGGCGCTTGCGGGTGCGCAGTTCCATTCCGGCATTGAACAGTTCGATCTGTTCGCCCTCGGCGCGCATCGTGTCCGGCATTGGCCGTCCCATCCGCATCGCCCCGTCAATATCGCCCGCTTCGACACCGCGACCGGATTCCAGTCGCGCATACAGCCCCCGCAGGACCGCCGCCGCCTGTTCTCGCGCCCCCTTGTCGCCAATGACCGCCAACCTGTTGCCCCGCCTCAGTATATGCACGCCCACCTGATGTTCGATCTGCGCCAGATTGCGGTCAAACTCTCCGCACAGGTCGATCAGCAAACGGTTATCGGGGAATTCGAGAGTGGTCTCGACAATATCCTCGGGGCTGTTCGGGGGGGTCAGCGCGCTGATGCCCAAGCGGGAAAACTCCTTTGACGATTACAGTCTGATTAGTGTGCGACCATTGCCGCAACCTGGCAAGCAGCTTTCACTGCATAGTGACAGCCTGCATGCACAAGGCACCAGATTTGTGACACCTTCGCCCAAGGAACAGTCAGCCTTTGCGGAAATCCGGTCAGGCCAACTGTCAGGTCGCCGCTCACGGCGCGCGTTTGCGGACGATGACCTTGCGCCCGGGGCCGGACACCAGGTCCGGGATCCCGGCATTGGATGTCTGGTACTTGCCCAGCACCGTTCCCGGCGGATATTTGTCGTCGCAAATCGGCAGACCCGTCACCGGATTGACGCGCGGCGTCGCATAACCTTCCAGCCCGTCATCCATCACCCAGACCTGGCATCCATCCGGATCATAGGCCAGCGCTGCCTCGCCATCGATCAGGACACCCTTGTCGACGCCCTGATCCTGGCCGGTCGCGATGACCGAGGTCGGGCCGTAATAGGACCGCGCGCCCTCTAGACGCTCACCCGCCGCACAGCCAGCAAGCAGCATCACCGGCAACAAAGAGATCGCTTTCATGTTGCCCCTCACCACTTGTAGCACACGATTTCGACGCGCCGGTTCTTCTTCATTCCGGCGGCCGTGCTGTTTGAGGCAATGGGGCGGCTTTCGCCAAAGCCGATCTGGCGTTCCACCGATACGCCTGGCGCACGCGCCACACTGGCCACGGCCTTGGCGCGGCTGGTCGATAACCGGTCATTGGACCCGGCCGAGCCCTGGCTGTCCGTATGCCCATAGATCGCATATCCGAACGCGCGCGCATCCTGAAAGAATTTGGCCAGCCGCTGACGCCCGGCCACTGTCAAAGTCGCACTGCCAGACGGGAATAGAACATCCGTGTTCTCAACGAGGCAAGTGTTCTTTTTCAGGCAGACCGGACGACCTGTCTTGGGGTCGCGGCGCTGCACCATGTAGCCTTCGGTGCCGCCATCGGCCCACCAATTCATGCAGCCATCAGGATCAATCCAGATACCCCATTCGATGACACCCGTTACCTTGGGCGGCTCTTCCGCAGAGGCGGGGCTTAACCAAAGCCCGGTCAAGCCGAGCGCCGTTACCAGCACACGGCAGAACTTACCTGCCATTTTGGAACCAAACATCGCGGTTATGCCCCCCGGCATACAAACAAATAACGCGGCAGCTTGCAGTTTTCCGAGGATTGGCAGTCAGCGGACCTCAAGTAAAGCGATTCGGTTCCAATGGCTTTTCCACAAGGTTATCCATTTCGATAAGGAAACTAGCCCTAGAGGAATGGTGTGTATTGGACCACAAGAGGAAACAATTAGAGCGTGCGCTCAACAACCGACGGGTGTGGCTGCCAGCGAGTTCGTCGAGGCTGCGGTCACCAGAACTTCGACCAGATCGCCGATCTTTCCAGCGGAATCGGCGACGTGGACGGCATGCAAATGGTCGGACTTGCCGACCATCTGGCCGGAAAGCCGACCCGCCTTTTCATAAAGCACCCCGACCCTGCGCCCCACCATGGCGTCCTGCGCCGCGCGCTGCTGGGCTGTCACAAGCGCCTGCAGCTCTTGCAGCCTGGCATCAGCGATCTCAGTCGCGACCGGATCCTTTTCGGCGGCAGGGGTCCCCGGGCGGGCGGAATACTTGAACGAATAGGCCATGCCAAACCCGACCTGACGGATCAGGTTCAGTGTGTCGGCAAAGTCATCGTCCGTCTCTCCAGGGAAACCCACGATGAAATCCGAGGTCAGCAGGATATCGGACCGCGCCGCCCTGATCCGGTCGACCGTGCGCAGATAGGCGTCGCGCGTATGCTTGCGGTTCATCGCCTTCAGGACACGGTCTGACCCCGACTGCACCGGCAGGTGCAGGTAAGGCATCAGTTGCGGCACGTCTCGGTGCGCCGCGATCAGGTCGTCGCCCATGTCGTTGGGGTGGCTGGTGGTATAGCGGAGCCGCGCGACCCCCGGCACCTCGGCCAAGGCCCGGATCAGCCGCGCCAGCGTCCAATCACCTTCCGGCCCCGGGCCGTGATAGGCATTGACGTTTTGTCCCAGCAAAGTGATGTCCCTCACCCCGCGCGACACCAGATCCCGCGCCTCGCCCAGCAGGCGGTCAACTGGGCGGCTGACCTCGGCGCCCCGTGTATAGGGCACGACACAGAACGCACAGAACTTGTCGCAGCCTTCCTGCACGGTCAGGAACGCTGCTGGTCCCCGCATCGCGCGCGGGCTGGGCAGGTGGTCAAACTTGTCTTCGGGCGGAAAGTCGGTTTCCACCATTCGCCCTTTGCCCGCCACCATCTGCGGCAGCCGGTGATAGCTTTGCGGCCCCACTACTAGATCGACCAGCGGCATCCGGCGCAGGATTTCGGCGCCCTCGGCCTGCGCCACGCAGCCCGCGACGCCGATCTTCAGGTCTGGATTGGCCTTTTTCAAAGGCCGCAGCCTTCCCAGGTCGGAGTAGAGCTTTTCCGACGCCTTTTCGCGGATATGGCAAGTGTTCAAGAGCACCATATCGGCGCCCGCCGCCACATCGGTCAAAACGTAGCCTTCGGCTTCCATCGCTTCGGCCATGCGCTCGCTGTCATAGACATTCATCTGACAGCCATAGGTCTTGATGAACAGCTTCTTTGGCTCGGCCACGGCGCTCAGGTCCCAAAAGTTCCGCCGCACCTCTACACCGCGTGCGCCGGTACAGCAACGCCGGGATCAATCGGTTGCGATCACAAGTGTCGGGCTGCTTCCCGGATACTGTGGCAACCCGTCGGCGATCGAATAAAACTCGGCCCGCCCCTCGGTGCAGATATGATAGCCCGGCACCAGACAGGACGGATCATCAAACGCCCCGGCCAGGATGGCATAACGGGCCTCGGTGTTCGGCTTCCAGAACAGTGCCGACCCGCAGGTGCTGCAAAAGCCGCGTCTGGCGAATTCGCTGGCTGCGTACCAGGTCAGATGCTCGGCCCCCTGAAGGTTCAGCGCTGCGGCCTCGATATTTGTCGCGGCAAAATACAGCCCCGACTGCCGACGGCATTGCGAGCAGTGGCAAAAAATCACTTCACGCAAGGGTCCGGCGGTCTGAAACCTGACCCGACCACACAGACATCCGCCAGCTTGTCCTTGCATCATGTCCCCCATTGATCCGCCGATGGTGGCAGGTCTTGGTTCCTGTCAGGCGAACAAATCCGTCGCTGTGATCCGAATTTGCGTCAGTCCAGATGCAGGCCGACGGGCTTGCGCCTGCCCCCACAATCCCGGCATTCTGCGCAAGCCCACGCCGCCCGAGGATCCGATGCGCCATCCCAGCTTTGCCCGCTTTCTAGCCGATGCCCAGACCCATCTGGGCAAAGGGCCGGCGGCGCTGATCTTGGCCGAGGATGCGGTAGAGGTCGCCTCTACCCTGACGCACCACCTTGATGCAGGCTTTGATCCGGTGATCTGCCTCTGTCCAGACGCGATTCCCTTGCCCGAAGAGATTGAGGCCCAGATCCATCGCGTCACCCATGATGTCCATGTGCCGGGGGCAATGGTGGATGCTGTCAATGCCCTGAACGCCGCCGCGATTGCGGGGACCTGGATTTATTACTGCTTTAACGGGGAATACCTGTTCTTTCCTTTCAGCGAAACACGTCGCGTTGGGGAAATGCTGGTATTCCATACCGAAGAACGCCGGGATGCGATGCTGGGCTTTGTCATTGATCTTTATGCGGCCGACTTGGACCGCCACCCCGACGCGGTCAGCCGCAATCACGCCTGCATCGACAAAACCGGCTATTTTGCCCTGGCCCGCAAGGACGCGGCCAAAGACTGGGCCCCAAAGGACCGGCAACTGGACTTCTTTGGTGGGCTGCGCTGGCGGTTCGAGGAACACATCCCCCCGGCCCGCCGCAAGATCGACCGCGTGGCACTTTTCCGTGCCAAGCCGGGGCTAGTCCTAACGCCCGATTTCACTTTTTCGGACGAGGAGTACAACACCTATGCCTGCCCCTGGCACCACAACCTGACCGCCGGGATCTGTTCGTTCCGTACCGCCAAGGCGCTGCGCAGCAATCCAGGCAGCCGGTACGAGATCCGCAGCTTTCACTGGCATAACTCGGTGCCTTTCGAATGGAAAAGTCAGCAATTGATGGATCTGGGCCTTATGGAGCCCGGCCAGTGGTTCTAGATCACGCCTGCCGCAGGCGGATCACAACGTCGACCTTTGACACAATCGTCCCCGCCGGGGCATCGGGCAGACCGGTAATCTGCAGCTGATCGGCGGGCGCATCGGTCAGCTGGTGGCTGTCTTCCCAATAGAAATGCGGATGGTCGTCCATGCGGGTGTCGAAATAGCTTTTCGATCCGTCAACGACGACTTCGTTCATCAGCCCCGCCTCGCAGAACGCGCGCAGCGTGTTGTAGACCGTGGCGAGGCTGACCTTTTCGTCAGCGGCAGAGGCCGACGCATAAAGGCTTTCGGCGGTGACATGGCGGTTCTGCCCGTCGCCGACCAGCAAGGTCGCCAGCGACAGACGCTGCCGGGTGGGCCGCAAGCCACCGCGCATCAACCATTCCGACCCAAGTTGCGTTGCCGACATAGACCTGCCCGTCCCTGTATTCGTGCAACCATATAAGGGTCAGAAGGGGTTCATTCAAACTTTTTGTCAGAAACAATCCCGTCAGGCCCCTGCGGCAAAGCCCCGCGCCAAGGGACGCCATGCCGCGAGGGTCAGAAAGAGCGCACCAAGGGCGGCCACCCAAAAGGGCAAGACCAGGGCGGTGCCCCGTGTCAACGGCCCGTCAGCCACCTGTACGATCAGCCCCGACAGGACCAGCCCCACCGGCATCATTCCCCAGGCCAGAAGCCGCACCAGACTGTTCACCCGGCCCAGCAGTTGCGGCGGAATGGTCCTCTGGCGATAGCTGACCGACACGATGTTCCAGACAAGACCGGCGAATTCGAACACGGCGAATACCAGCCCCAGCGTCCACGGTCCCGGTGCAAGTGCCATCAGCGCGAAAGCCGGGGCCGATGTCGCCAGCATCCACTGTGTCGTCCTGCCGGGCCCCAGCGCCTTGATGATGCGCTCTGCGGCGAGGCTGCCCAAGACCCCGCCGATGGCCCCGGCGGCCAGCACCAATCCGTAGACGGGCGCGCTAAGCCCCAGGTTTTCCTGCGCATGCAGCACCAGCGCGATCAAAACCATCTGGTGCACCAGGTTCCACCCCCCGGTGGTCAGCGCCAATGTCCGCAACAAGGGCGCGCCCTTCAGATAGTCGAACCCTTCGCCAAATTCGCGCCGCCAGTCGCGGGGGGCGGTCTGTTCGGGGCGGAAACTGCCGACAATCCCGGCTAGCATCAGGAACGCCGCTGCATAGGCCACTGCGTTCAACCCAAAAGGCAGTGGCAGGGCAACTGCGATAAGAAACGCGCCAAGGGCCGGGCCGATCAGCGAATTGGCCACCAGCTCCACACTCCACAATTTGCCATTCGCACGCTCCAGCCGGGCATCGGGCACGAGGGAGGGCAGCACGGTCTGGGCGGCATTGTCGCGAAAGACCTCTGCCCCGCCGACGATCAGCGCGGTGGCCAGCATCAGAACATAAAGGCCCGCATTTGCCACGCCGACGGTCGGTGCTGCGTCCAGCGGCAGTGCCATCCAGATCGCCAATGTGGCGACAGCAAAGGCCAGCGTCCGCACGCCGTCCATTGCGCGGATCAGTCGCAGCCGGTCCACGCGGTCCGTCACGATGCCTGCGGGGATCGCGAACAAAAACCACGGCAACCGCAAAGCCACCGGCACCAGCGCGATCAACAGCGCGTCGCGCGTCAAAAGCGATGCCGCCCAGGCCCAGGCGACCACCGCCACGCCATCGGCCAGATTGGTCAGCCCGCTTGCGGCGATGAACCTGGTGATCGGCTGCATGTCTGACCCTTCGCCCCGCAGCCCGCACCCTTGCCTCTGCTTGCGGGCCAATGTTACACAAGCCGAAACAATGCGTGAGATGGAAAGCAGCGCCGATGGGGCAATATCCGACCAGTTTCGACCGTGACGCCCTTTTGAAATGCGCGCGGGGAGAGCTTTTCGGCCCCGGCAACGCCCAGCTTCCCGAACCGCCGATGCTGATGATGGACCGCATCACCGACATTTCGGAGGATGGCGGGGAACACGGCAAAGGCCATGTCGTGGCCGAATTCGACATCCATCCCGACCTGTGGTTCTTCGCCTGCCACTTTCCCGGCAACCCGATCATGCCGGGCTGCCTTGGGCTTGACGGCCTGTGGCAACTGACCGGCTTCAACCTCGGCTGGCGCGGCTGGCAAGGGCGCGGCTATGCGCTGGGGGTGGGCGAGGTGAAGCTGACAGGGATGGTGCGGCCCGACCGGAAAAAGCTGACGTATTTCGTCGATTTCACCAAGGCCCTGACCACCCGCCGCCTGACGATGGGCGTGGCGGATGGCAGGGTGGAGGCGGATGGCGAGGTGATCTACCTCGTCAAGGACATGAAGGTCGCGCTGAGCGAGGCGTGAGCGCGGCTTTGCACTGTGCAAGCGAGGGCACTGCATGACAGGCTGGAACTGGGACGCGATTTCGGCAGTTTCCTCGGCCCTCGGCGGCCTCGGTGTCATCGTTTCTGTCATTTTTCTTGTCTACGAAGTGCGCCGCAATGCTCAGGCCATCGAAGGTGCGACCGTCCAGTCTCTGATGAGCCTGGAACGCGACGTTTTTGCCATGCTTGCCGACAACGCGGGCCTTTTCATTCGCGGCCGCCGCGACCGATCTTCTCTGTCCGAAGAAGACATGTTCCGCTTTGACAAGATCGTCGGCTCGTACATGTCGCTGGCCTATAGCGGCTTTGTCCAATTCCAGGAACGCCTGATCGACGACGAAACCTGGGAGGCTTATGAGAACGCCATCCGCGCGAATCTGATGCATCCGGGCTTTGGGGCCAGTTGGGATATGGCGAAAACTGGATATCCGAAAAGCTTTCGCGAACTAATCGACACCAGCGCAAAGGATGCGGCGTGACAGGGAGGCAGGGGTATCCCCTACCTCCCTCCTTGCCCCCTCCCCCCCTCTGCCCTAAACAGTCCAAAGTACGTTGAAGGAGGCCACCATGCGTCGCGTCGTCATCACCGGGATGGGTATCGTGTCCTCCATCGGCAACAACGTCACCGAGGTCGAGGCGTCGCTGCGGGCCGGCAAATCGGGGATCGTCTTTGCCCCCGACTATGCCGAGCATGGCTTTCGCTGCCGAGTCCATGGCCAGCCCAACATTGTGCTTGAAGACCATATCGACAAGCGCGACCTGCGCTTCATGGGGGATGGCGCCGCCTATACGTTCATCGCGATGGACCAGGCGGTGAAGGACAGCGGGATGGAGGAAAGCGACGTCTCGAACGACCGCACCGGCATCATCGTGGGGTCCGGCGGACCGTCGACCAAGTCGTTTTTCCGCGCCCACAACATCGTGCGCGAAACCGGCAGCCCCAAGCGGATGGGGCCGTTTATGGTCACCAAGGGCATGTCCTCGACCGTGTCGGCCTGCCTTGCGACGCCCTTCAAGATCAAGGGCGTGAACTATTCCATCACCTCGGCCTGCTCCACCTCGGCACATTGCATCGGCAACGGGGTCGAACTGATCCAGATGGGCAAGCAGGACATCGTCTTTGCGGGCGGTGGCGAGGAACTGGACTGGACGCTGTCGTGCCTCTTCGACGCGATGGGCGCGATGTCGTCCAAATACAACGACGCGCCCGAAACCGCGTCGCGGACCTATGACGCGACGCGCGACGGTTTCGTGATCGCAGGCGGCGGCGGCACCGTTGTGCTGGAGGAACTGGAGCATGCCCTGGCGCGCGGCGCCAAGATTTATGGCGAAGTGACCGGTTACGGAGCCACCTCCGATGGCCACGACATGGTCGCCCCATCAGGAGAAGGTGGCGAACGCGCGATGCGGTTGGCCATCGCCACATTGCCCGAGGGTCGCCGCATCGACTACATCAACAGCCACGGCACCTCGACCATGGTCGGCGACGTGACCGAGGTGGAGGCGATCCGGCGCGTGTTCGGTCGCGGCTCCACCCCCCCAATCGCGTCCACCAAATCCCTGACCGGCCACTGCCTTGGTGGTGCAGGCGTGTGGGAGGCGATCTATTCTCTGATCATGATGAACGGCGATTTCATCGCGGCCTCGGCCAATGTGACAACCCTCGATCCGGCCCTCGATCCGTCCGAAATCGTCACCACGATGCGATCCGGTGTCAAACTGGACTCGGTCCTGTCCAACTCCTTCGGCTTTGGCGGCACCAACGCCACCCTGGTCATGTCGAAATACCTCGCATAAGGAGCCGTCATGGCCGATCTGATGAAGGGCAAGCGCGGGCTTGTCATGGGGGTTGCCAACGAACGCTCCATCGCCTGGGGGATCGCGTCAGCCCTGGCTGCCGAGGGCGCGGAGTTGGCCTTCAGCTATCAGGGTGAGGCATTCGGCAAGCGGGTCCAACCGTTGGCAGCAAGTGTCGGATCGGATTTTCTGGTCGACGTCGATGTGACCAATGACGACAGTCTGGATGCCTGTTTCGGCGCGCTCGCGGCGCGCTGGGGCAAGCTGGACTTTCTGGTCCACGCCATCGCGTTTTCTGACAAGAACGAGTTGACGGGTCGGTTCATCAACACCTCGCGCGGCAATTTCGCCAATTCGCTGAACATCTCGTGCTTTTCATTCATCGACGTGGCGGCGCGGGCGTCGGCCTTGATGCCCGATGGCGGTTCGCTCATCACCCTGACCTTTCAGGGGTCCAACCGCGTCTCGCCCAATTACAACGTCATGGGCGTCGCCAAGGCGGCGCTGGAATCGGCCACCCGTTACCTTGCCAATGATCTTGGGCCGCAGGGCATCCGCGTCAATGCGATCAGCCCCGGCCCGATGAAAACCCTTGCCGGCGCAGCCATCGGCGGCGCCCGTGCCACTTTCCGCCATACCGAGACAAACGCCCCTCTGCGCGCCAATGCAACGCTGGAGGCAATCGGCGGCACCGCAGTCTGGCTGTGCTCCGCTGGCGGGGCCTGCACCACCGGCGAAGTCGTCCACGTCGATGGTGGCTATCACGCTCTGGGCTTTCCGCAGGCGGAAAACCTCTAGAGGGCTGGGAAGAGTAATGCGGAAACACTGAGGCCGTCGCTTCGTTGTCCTCGAACCTATCAGATCACGTCATCGGACTAACGAGTGCGAAAGATGTCCCAGATGATGTCCATCAATATCCCCGTCAACGACCTGAAACGCGCCCGCACTTTTTTGCCCGCGACTGGGCTTTGCCATCGACGAACGGTTTTCCGACCACACCGCCACTTGCGTAGTTACTTCGGACACCAATTTCCCGTTGATTCTAACGCACGATAAACGCGCTAGCGTTGCGGCCTTTCCGTTGGGCGACCCGTCCCGGACCCATACCACCCCGATTGCCCTGTCGCTGGCCGACAAAAGCGTCGGCGATGACTTTGCCGACAATGCGGTGACCCATGGAGGGGCCGAGTTGGCACCCACGACCATCTTGGCTTCATGTACCAGCGCACCGTGGCGGATCCCGATGGCAATAGGTTTGAGCCGTTCTGGACGGAGCCTGCCGCCAGCAGCGGATAACCGCACCGACTGCGTTACCCTCCGGCGGCAGACGTGCCCCGTGCGACGTCTGACGGACCGCCCCGCCCCTTACGGGAACGCGTGGCTCGCGAACGGCATTTGTACCGCAGCCTCATGAATTTCCCAGCCCGCACAAGGAAAGGTCTTTGTTTGGACGTGTTTAGGCCCCTGGGCGTCGCGTATCTCATGGGTCTTTCCAGCCGGTGATGACCCATGATTTACGTGCTGATTTCCCTGATGCTTTGCGGGGCAACCCTTTACGCGCTGCGCGGCGGGCTTGTCGGGCAGGACAGGTTCTTGACCATCGCCGGGTTTGACACCCAGTCGCTCGGCCTCGGACTTTTGGCCATCATCGCGGCCGGTATCTATTTTGGCCCGCTTTATGGTGCGGCCATCATCCTTGCCGTGATGATCCACGAGTTTGGTCATGTTGCCGCCTACCGGGTCTGCGGACATTCGGATGCGCGGTTCCGCCTCATCCCTTTGCTGGGTGGTGTGGCAATCTCGAACCAGGTTCCATTCAATCAAGAAAATGACTTTTTCATCACCCTGCTTGGCCCCGGCATCTGTATTGCCCCCATGTTGCTCGCGCTTGTCGCGTCTGAATATCTGGTGTTTGACAGCCCGGTCCACGTCGAGTTCCTGATGATTTTCGCCTGGGTGATGGGGGGACTGAATTTCTTCAACATGCTGCCATTCTGGCCCTTGGATGGGGGGCGTTGCATTGCAATCCTGTGCAACAGCTTTGCCCCCGGCATGGTGAGGACCGTGACCTATGCAATGTCCGGGCTGGCTGTCGTCATCGCCGTGATGATGCAAGCCTGGTTCTTGCTAATGTTTTTGGTGTTCAGCCTGCAGGCCCTGCAATCGGCGGTGCGGCTGACGCAGGTCCAGCGCTGGATGTCGCGCTGGCGAGCGGCGCTCGCCACGGCGGCCTATATTTCCACCATGGCTGCCTTTGGCCATGTCGGCTGGCCACTGATTTCCAGGCTGTTCTAGCGGCGGCAAAGACGTTGTGACTGCTATAAGGGGATGGAGCGGGCGGCGGGAATCGAACCCGCGTCTTTAGCTTGGAAGGCTAAGGTCTTACCATTACACAACGCCCGCGATATCAGATACTTAGCGCGTTTTTCCGAAACGATTTGGAACGGATTTGGCACGGTTCTGATGGATGTGCGTTTAGACTAGGGAGTAGTTGAACGCAAGGTACTTCCTGAGCGCTAAGCAGTGGAGTGGATGGGCCGAATCGAGCAGGTCGGCATACCCGGAGACATCCGCGGAAGGCCGACGACCAAGTTCTTGAAGGATTTTATCACGGCATGAAGGCGCAGGCGGAACAGTCGAAGGATGCAGCCCCGCGATTTCTGATGGGGACCCCCGATCGAGGGTATGTAAAGCTCACGCGAAGCACGCCCTCGGCGGAACGACATTCCTGCTGCGCCGCGTGATGGAGAGGCCGTTCTGAGTTTAAGGGGCCGACAACGCTCGGGGCAGGAAATCGTTTCTTTGCGATTCCAAGAATCCGAGTTTTGGACAACCTCGTCCCATACCTGCCGTTCGGTCGTCGTCCTACGCTGCGGTGCAGCTTCCCCAGACCGGCCGTTCACGCGTACCGAAGTGAAACTGGCTGGGCAATACCCGCTTTGCTGACGGAGCGTAGACTTCTTGTATTCGCTCCGTCGTCGCCAATCAAAAATGATGTGCAGAGCTCCGCTCCCGGTGCGCTGCACACTCTAGGCTTCCACGCCTGAAGCGGCGCTCGCGGATGTGGCAATCAAGGCTTTGCCGTAGGGCGCGCGGCCAAGGACTATTTTTGGCCGGGCTGCATGTCAGGTTCATCGGTGCGGCCATTCCATCTTTCCAGGGACGTCACCGCGGCACGCGGCTTTCCGCCGAGCGCAAGAAAGATCGCTCTCGCGTTTGCGCTTGATCAAGGCGGACTTGGAAGAGGTCGATCAAATTGGATTAAATAATCCACTTGGGATCCCGCAATATGGCACTTGTTTCGCGCAGAACCGCACTCGGAACCGGCCTTTCGCTCGCCGCCGTCGGCGCCGTCGGATGCGGCCTCTGGCCGCGCATGGACGGTTACCGCGACGAGGTGGAGCGTCAGCGGCGGCTTCTTTCCGACAATCCCGACCTCGAGGAGCTTGTCCGTATGGCAACACTCGCCGCCAATGGACACAACACGCAGCCCTGAAAGTTCCGGCTGGACGACCAGAAGGTCGCAATCCTTCCCGATTTCTCCCGGCGGACGGTGATTGTCGACCCCGACGACCACCACCTCTTCGTCAGCCTCGGCTGCGCAACCGAGAATTTGGTCATCGCCGCGGCAGCGCTTGGCCGCGGCAGCGCGGTCGTGATCGGCGCCGGGGCCAAACCGCCGATCGACATATCGTTGTCGTCGGCGCAACCGGGCGGGCAGGACCTCTATCAGGCGATCCCGCTGCGCCAGTCGACGCGCTCAGTCCGCGACGGCCAGCCGATCTCGCCCGGTGACATGACCTTGCTGGAGGCGCCGCCCGGGAAGCGGGTGTCTCGGTTCAGTTCTTCACCGAGGCTGCCGACCGCGATGCGATCCTCGATTTTGTCATCCAGGGCAACAGCGCGCAGATGGATGACCCCGCTTTCATTCAGAAACTGCGCCACTGGCTGCGCTTCAGTTCCGCGCGCGCTGTCGAGACCGGTGACGGTTTGTTCGGTGCCTGTTCCGGCAACCCCATATTGCCCGAGTGGATCGGGCCCACACTGTTCGGAATGGTGTTCCGCCAGGCGTCCGAGAACGACAAGTACCGCGACCAGATCCGGTCCTCGGCGGGCATCGCCGTCTTTGTCGGCGACAGGGCGGACCCCGACCACTGGATCAGGGTCGGGCGCAGTTTTCAGCGCTTTGCGCTGCAAGCGACAGCACTTGGCATCCGCAACGCGCATGTGAACCAGCCGGTCGAGGTTCCATCGGTTCGCCCCGAATTTGCGCGCTGGCTGGGGGTGCCGAAAGCGCGGCCCGATCTGGTCATCCGGTTCGGACACGCGCCGGCGATGCCGATGTCGCTGCGCCGTCCGGTCAGCGCGGTGCTGATATGACGGTTGTCTCGCCTGCACAGCGTCTGAAGCGGGTTAGGGGACCACATGGCACTGCGCGTAAGGCTTTGCCCCTTCTAACTTTCGTTGCCCTGACTTTCGGATGGAGTTGGGGACTTTGGGCCGCCGTCTCGCTAAACGGTTCGCCAGCGCAGGGGCTGAGCGGAGCCCTGTTTCTTGCGCGGGCCTTCGGCCCGGGCGTGGCGGCGTTCGCCGTGGTGCTAAGCTTCGAAGGCAAGGCAGGCTTCGCTCGCTGGATCGGGCGCTGCCTGCGTTGGCGCTTGGGATGGCGATGGTTTGCGCACGCCTTGCTCGCCCCCCCGCTGGCAATGGGGCTGTCGCTTGGGCTCCATGCAATATCAGGAGGCACGATCCCCGGCATGCCGGTTCAGGGCACGATCCTGTTCATGGTCGCGCAATTCGTTTTGATCACGATCTTCGGCGGCCCTTTGGGAGAGGAATTCGGCTGGCGTGGCTATGCGCTGCCTGCCCTGACGGACCTCTTGGGCTGGCGGTGGGCTGCCGTTTTGATTGGCATCATCTGGGGGCTCTGGCACCTGCCATTGTTCTTGATGTCCGGCACGCCGCAGGCCGAGTTGCCTTTGGGGCTGTTTCTGGCGAGCACTGTCGCGCTGTCGGTGGTTTTTGCGCGACTGTCCTTGAACACGCAGTCTAGCGTTCTGCCCGCGATCCTGCTCCACGGGGCGGTCAACTGGTCGTCGATGGTGCTATTGGTCAAGCCGACGGGCGATGACATGCGACCTTACATGATCTTCATGTGGCTTGTGATGCTGCTTGCGGTCGCAGTGATGCTGAAACCTGGCCCGCGTTCGGCGATGGCGGGAAACCATGACAACGCGGCGTAACCTGCTTTTTGGTCTGTCTGGTCTGGCGCTTGCAGGCGGCGGCTATGCGACAGGCGCTTTCCGCCAGGCGCGCGTGCAGGCCGATGGGCTGCTTTTCGGACAAAGCACGCTGATCGAGACGCGCGTCGGGGCGCTGGAGTATGCCGTGGCTGGGGACGGCCCGCCGCTGATGATGATCCACGGCACAGGTGGCGGTTTCGATCAGGGTCTGCTTTTTGCTGCTGCAATCCGCCAGCGCGGTTTCCGGATCGTCTCCGCGTCGCGCTTTGGCTATCTGGGCAGCGCCTTTCCAGACGACGCATCGCCTGCGCATCAGGCCGACAGTTGGTCGATCTGCTGGACCATCTGGGCATCGAAAGCCTGCCGGTGGTGGGGGGCTCCGCGGGTGCGCTGACGGCGGCCGAGTTCGCGCTGCGGCATCCTGACCGATGCTCGCATCTGGGGCTGCTGGTGCCCGCCGCGAACCTTACGAACCACGATCCGGTCGTCTTCACCGGGCTACAACGTCTTGCTGTCGATGCCGTCCTCGGATCGGATTTCTGGTTCTGGTCTCTGACGCGACTGTCTCCGGGGCGGATGATCCGCACCTTGCTGGCGACCGATGCTGCCCTTCTGGAGCAGGTGCCGCAAGTGGAACGTCAACGTGCCATGGCGATCCTGAACCAGATCTTCCCGATCAGCCGCAAGGTTGACGGGCTGCGGACGGATGGCTTCTGGGCTGGGGCACCCTCGCTTACCGCCCATAATCGGATCGCCGTCCCGACGCTGATCCTGTCCTGCGAGGATGATCTTTTCGGCACCGCCGCCACGGCGCGGCTGCTGGCCGAACGCATCCCGAATGCCAAGATCAACATTTACCCGACTGGCGGACATATCTGGCTTGGCCACGATGAAGACGTGGCTGAACGGATTGCGGGCTTTGTCCGAGGAACGTCGACAGCACCGGTTGCGGGGCAAACCCAATGGGGAGAATGATCATGATCTGGGCCTTGGTTGTTGTCTCTGTGTTGGCCGTTGGCCTTGGTCTGGTGATCTGGACGACCAGTTTGCCGAGGGCCTTCGAGGCCCGCAAGGCCGAGGCAATGGCCGCCCCGCGCGAGGTGGCAAGACTTCTGACCGAGGCCGACATTGCCCATCTGCCGCCGCCTGTCCGCCTCTACATCACGCTGACAGGCTCGATCGGGCGGCCGGTCGTCCCTGAGATCACGCTGCGGTTCGAGGCCACGATGTACGACGCGCCCGGGGCGCTCGGCATGACCGGGCCGGTGGTGCAATACGAACGCTTCGATCTGCCAAAGCGGCTGTTTCTGATGACGTCGCGGATGAAGGGTATGCCCGTGGCCGTGCTGCATGACTTCGACCGTGATCAGGCAACCATGACGGTGCGCCTGGCAGGGCTGTTCAATGTCGTCGACATCGGCGGGCCCGAACTGACCCGCACCGAAACGGTCACGATCCTGAATGACCTGTGCTTCTTTGCGCCTTCGCGGCTAACCGACCCGCGCTTGACCTGGACCCCTATCGACGACACGCGCGCCAGTGTGGCCTTCACTCTTGGTCCCAATACCGTTTCCGCAGAACTGGTCTTCAATCAAGCAGGGGTACTTGTCGATTTCGTCTCCGACGACCGGGCCATGCTGGAAAAGGATGGCTCCCTGCGTATTCTACGCTGGACGACCCTACTGGCGAACTACAGCGATTTCGGCGGCTGGCGCGTGGCCAGCGAGGGCGATGCTATCTGGCACCTGCCCGATGAGCTATTCACCTATGGCCATATGCGCCTGACGCAGTATGAGGCGTGCTGATGCAACTGCCTGTGGCCGTTTCCGCAAGACCGACTGGGCGGCACCAGCAATGTGGGATGCACTGCATGGTTACCTGCGCCTCAAAGCAACCGAAACTGTTTCTGGTCTGAAGTCAGAAAATGAAACAACACCTTTGCCGGGTTGTCATGACCTGCGTCGGCCTTCTCGTTCCCGATCTGGCCGCGTCCGACACCCTCCTGACGCACGTGACGCTGGTTGATGTTGAAACCGGCACACTTGCCGACGGGCAGTCCGTTCTGATCACAGGCGACCACATCGCCGAAATCGGCACCGCCATTTCCGTGCCGGAGGGAACACCGCTACTTGATGGCGGCGGGGCATTTCTGATCCCCGGCCTTTGGGACAGCCACGTTCATATCTTCTCTTCACCGACCGAACCGGACCCGGCACTGCCGCTTTACTTGATCAACAGTGTGACCGGCACCCGCGATATGGGCGCACTCTGGCCAATTGCCGAACAGATGGCCTTGCAGGCGCGGATCGAGGCGGGCGAAACCCTCGGGCCAAGGCTTGTCCTCTTGGGCGCCTGGGTCGACACATCGCCCGGATCATGGCCGGGCATGTTTCTGGCCGACACGCCCGAGGCGGCGCGCGCTGTGGTTGAGCAGATTGCCACTGAGGGATGGGCTGCCGTAAAGGCCTATTCGATGCTGGACGAGCCGACTTATCTGGCCCTCGCCAAGGCGGCCGATAATGCGGGGCTGCCATTTGTCGGGCATATTCCCGAAAGGGTGGCGCTTGGCACCGCCCTTGCGGCAGGGCAGGACGGGTTCGAGCACTTCGGGCGCGTCACGATGGCCTGCACGACCGCAGAAACCGAGATGCTCGCTGCTTTGCGGGATGTGATGGCCGCGGGTGCAGACCTCAACGGAATCTTCGCAGTCATGGCCGCCCGCAATCGCACTATTCTTGAAAGCTGGGACGAGGGTCTGTGCAATCGCGTTCTCACCAACATGGCAGAGGCCCGCATGCATGTCAGCCCGACCCTTGTGGTTGCCGGGTTCTACGTTGGCGACCGTCCTGCCGATGACGCGCCGAGAGTGCGCATGCTGCCGCCCGACGTGCGCACCGCCTGGTCCGGCCCCGACTTCCGACTTGATGCAATGACCGATGAGGTTCGCGCACTGGCATCTGCGTCTATCGCGCTTGACTATCGGACCTTCCTGATGGCGCAACGCGCAGGCGTGCCAATCCTCGCCTCGTCGGACGCGTCCTTCGCCAATCCCTGGCTTTTCCACGGCTTTTCGCTGCTGGACGAGCTGGATCTCTACGTCACAATCGGCCTGACCCCGCGCGAGGCGCTTTACACGGCCACCGTGGCCCCGCCCCGCTTCTTCGGGCTGGCGGATCAGGACGGCACTATCGCGCAGGGACGGCGGGCCGATCTGGTGCTGCTTGATGCCAATCCGCTCGAGGGCCTCGCGACGCTGCGCCACCCTCGGGCAGTCATCGTTGGCGGGCGGGTGCTGGACCGGCAGGCACTTGACGACATGGAAGCGCAGCTTCTGAAACGGGGAAAATAGGCGTGCTGCTGCGAGGGATCGGAGGGAAAACATGGCGCCAGAAAACAAGAACCTGTCCCAAGCGACCGGCAGTTGGCTATCAAGGGTCAAACGCACGATGACGACGGTCGCGCTCATCCTCGCGGCGGTCCTTCTTGTCGGGGTAGGCTATCTGTTCGCCATCGGTCCCGGCCGCCCCGTACCGCTGCGCGCTGCCGACGGAAGTTTGATTCCGGGCAGCCTTTCCGAGCGCGTGACGGTCCAGATCGGCGGCATTCCGCAAAGCATGATCATCCAGAGCGTCGATCCCGCGAACCCGGTTCTCCTGTTCCTTCATGGCGGCCTCGGCATGACCAAGTTTTTCATGGAACAGGACTATCCCACTGGTCTTGAACGACATTTCACCATGGCCTGGTGGGAACAGCGTGGTGCTGGCATGTCCTTCTCGGCTAATATCCCGCCCGAGACGGTGACCATGGACCAGATGATCTCGGACACGATCGAGGTCTCAGACTACCTGCGCGACCGCTTCGGACAGGACCGCATCCTGCTCCTCGGCCATTCGTGGGGCAGCTATCTTGGCATCCAGATCGCGTCCAAGTCGCCCGACCGTTTCCTTGCCTACATCGGCATGGCCCAGATCGTGCACCAGCTGCGATCCGAGGTCATGGCCCATGACTACCTGCTTGGCGTCTATCAGCCGCGCGGGGATACAGGCATCGTCCGCAAGCTGAAAGCTGCGCCGGTAAGCATGGAGGACGGCCTCTCGCCCGCCCGGATGCGGCTGCGAGATGCCGCCATGCACGGGGCCGGAGTCGGGCACACGCGTGACATCGACTCGGTCATCACCGGCATCTTTCTGCCGGTTTGGCGGGTGCGCGCCTACACCGTCATGAACAAAATCAACGTCCGGCGCGGCAAGCTCTGGTCGCGGCCTTTCTTCTGGGACGAGTTGCTGAGGGACGACCTCAGCACGCGGCTGGCCGAGTTCAAGCTGCCTGTGTATATCTTCGTCGGTCGATACGACCAAACTGCCAATCCGGACCTCTCCAGAGCATACTTTGATGCAATCGTCGCGCCGGTGAAAGGGTTCTACGTTTTTGGTGACTCTGCCCACAGCCCGCTCTTCGAGGAGCCCGAGCGGGCGACGCAAATACTCTTGCTAGACGTCCTGCGGGGTTCAGACGTGCTGGCGGATTCGACGGGTTGAACCGCGAAACTGGTTACGATGACACCCTCCGGCCCAGAGCTGTCGTTCGCCAACATCCCCAATTCTGCGTTGCAGCCGCTCGAAGCCACCGTTCATGCAATTAGCACAAAAAACGCCGTGAGGCAGGTCCACGCCGCGGAAATCGCTGACGACTGCCCAGCGACGTTCGTTTTCGGGGATAGCAGGAGGCTGTGGGATGTTACCATAGATCGGGTACAATGTTCCAACGGTGCTTAACGCAATCTGAAGGGGACCTCGCGCCCTGGTCGGTGACATGACCAACACTCAACCATCATTCTTTTCGAGGCTCTGGAAGCGACCCACGTGTTTCAGGTCAAGGTCGCTGTGCAGCAGGTCCATGATGACTTCGTCGTATCGACGGTTGTTCAGCAGATTGGCACCGCGCAACCGTCCGACAATCTTGAAGCCGAGACGCTCGTACAGGCGTCTTGCTTCTGCATTGTATTCATGAACTTCCACTTTGATGCTGTGCAAGCTGCGAAAGAAAAACCCATATTCGCAGATCAACCGACTAACTTCGGTGCCGAATCCCTTTTTTCGCTGATCGCAATCACCGATACCAACAAACATGGTGGCGGTCATTGCGCGGGTGATGTCGAACAATCCGCCAAAGCCGACCAATTGACCCGTGTCCAAGGCAATTATGGAAAACTCCGCGCTATCAGCGGTGATGCGCGAATTCCGTTCGTAGAAATCCTGTCGGGCCTCAAGCGTATGCGCCTCGCCAGGAACGCCCAGTCTTGCGGTGAAGTCCAGATTCTGATTCCACAGCGCAATCGTCGGCACGTCTTGCGTTTGCATGACTGACAGACCCACGCGCTCGCCAGTCAGAATCATGGCGCGGCGCGTGGTATCCTGATCGGCAACTTCTGCCATCGCGCCTCCGATTCTTGCCCGACCCGGTGTAGTTTGCCTTGGCATCTGGGCCGATTGTGACTGATGCTAGTGTCGCGTGTGTGTCTTGTCCCAAATCCATTTGCCGATGATCGGCGTCAGGGTGACTGCGCCCCCCAGTCCGACGATCCACATCCAGTTTGCGCCACCATTGGCCATCCCCGCCCCCATCGCGGCCAGCGCAAAGCAGATCGGAATAACGCCCAGAGCGGTGGCCAGTGCAAACCGGCCAAAGGTAAGACAAGTGATGCCCGCGCCATAGCTGACCAGATCAAACGAGATGAACGGGATCAGACGCGAAGCAAACACGATCAGCATCAGCGCAAACTGCGACCGTGGCCGCGCGATGTAGCGCAGGACAGGATTTTGTGATTGGCGCACCCAGTCAGCGCCAAGGTAACGGGCCGATCCAAAGGCAATCAATGCCCCCAGCAGCGCCCCAGCAACGGTGATGGCTCCACCCCAAAGCGTTCCGTAAAGCGCCCCGCCTGCCACCGCAATGGGACCGCTGGGGATCGGGCTTGCGACAATGGCCAGCACCATGAGGCCGATCAGCGCCAGCGGACCGAAAACGCCAAGGTCGCCAACCAGACCGCGCACCCATGCCTCGCTAAAGGTGGGTTGGTCAACCATCTGAAGGGACAGGGTCAATCCGGCAGCGACCGCGATGGTCAGACAGGCGGCAAGGACAACGCGCTTTGACACAACCGGCTTCCGATCAGAGCTTTGCATGGCAGCAGCCATCACCGTTGGCCCGTGGTCAACAGCAGCGCATTCGGCCCGATCCAGCCGGTGTCGGTCTGGTACACGTCCAGTTGCGCTGCGATGTCGGCCCAGGCTGCAGTGCGCGCAGCGTAATCAAGCGGTGCCAATATCTGAAGGATCGGCCCTGCGGACTCACGGATGAAGGCGAGGTAGTGTTCTGTCGTCGGCATCCGGAATGGCGCCTCCATCCTTGTCGTCGCGACGGCGCGGAAACCGGCGCGCCCAAACAGATCATCCATCAATCCGGGCTTGCCGAGGCTGACCAACCCGCCGGGCCGGAACGGATCGCGCGGCGGCACCCCTGCGTGACGCAGGGCCGTTGACATCAGGATACGCAGGCAGGGGTTCATGTCCGGTCCCGCAAAGACGATGCTGCAAAACCGCCCGTCAGGTTTCAGGACGCGGTGAACTTGCGACATGCCCGCCACAGGATCTGGCAAAAACATCAGGCCAAGACGGCACACGGCGGCATCGAACAGTGCATCGCCGAGGTTCAGGCCTTCGGCATCCGCCTCATGGATCCGCACATTGTGGTGCCCGGCCCGGATGGCATTGCCAAGCGCATAGGCAAGGATGCCCGCCGATATGTCTGTCGCCACAACCGCACCCTTCACACCGACCCGTGCTGCGATGTTCAGCGTCTGATCACCCGCTCCTGCCGCCACATCCAGCACGGTGTGCCCTTCGCGGATGCCCGCCATTTCAAGCATGGCGTCGGTCGGCAGCCGCAGCCAGTCGCGGATCTCGGACCCGTGCCGATCCCAACCGGCCGCAGCAGCATCCCATTGCACGCGCATGTCTTGCTTGAATGCATCACCAACTGTCATCGTATTGAGTGTCATCTGGCGGGCTCCTCTTTGGGCACAAGCGGACAACGGCCCAAACGGAGGCATTCCGTCGCGCGGTCACGTTTGCTGCTTTGAATGGGTTGGGGCGGGGATCGGCGCGCCCTTTCGCCTGTCTGAAAGATTACGCTTGATTGAAACGTGCGGACAGTCGCAGATTTGCAGAAGGGGGCCGCAGATTTGCGGGGGCTGGCCATGTTTGACTGGAACGATCTGAAGGTCTTTCTCGCAGTCGCCCGCGAAGGCAGCACGCTGGCTGCGGCGCGTTCGCTTGTGGTGAACCAATCAACCGTTCAACGCAGGCTGGCTGAGCTTGAATCGCAGTTGGGTCAAAGGCTGGTTGAGCGGCTGCCGTCCGGCTACCGGCTGACCGAACTCGGCGCCGCCGTGCTGCCCTGTGCCGAAGGTGTTGCAGCACAGGCTGAGGTATTCGCACAGGCGGTACGTGATCTGGGCCGGGCGTCTATCGGGATTATCCGCCTGACCTGCCCCGAACCTATCGCCTTTCGCCTGACGCAATCTGGTATCCTTGACCGTTTTCACGCGGCCCACCCCAACCTGAAGGTCGAGTTTGTGCTTAGCGACCAGTACGTCGATCTGGCAAAGGGCGAGGCGGACGTTGCCCTGCGGTCGGGTGACACCGAAGACAGTATCCTGGTCGGACGCAAGATCGCCGACAGCCTGTGGGCAATCTATGCCAGTCGCCAATATGTCGAACGGCACGGAGCACCCGCCACGATCGCTGATCTGGCGCGCCACCCCTTGATCGCGTTTGAAGAAAGCATGGCCAAACACCGCACGGTATCATGGTTCAGGGAAGTGGCACCCGACGCGACCTATGCTGCGCGTAACACGAGCGTGCTTGGCCTGATCTATGCGGCAAAGGCCGGTGTCGGGGTCGCACCCCTGCCGATGTCATTGGGCGACGCCGAGCCGGACCTGATCCGGGTCATCGGCCCAGTCCCCGAACTGACCCGCGCCTGGCGCATTCTGACCCACCCGGACCAGCGCCACACTGCCCGCATCTCGGCCTTCTTTGATTTCGTTCTGAAGGAAAGCGACGCCTTGCGGCCAATCCTGACCGGGTGAAGAGGAGGCTCACCAGTGTTGAACACTGTTGTGGGTTGGGACGCGAAGACCGTGGTTTGCTAAATTGCTCGCACGAGGTTTGCCTCTATCGCTGCTGAGGCTAAATAAACGCGCAGTTCGTTCAATCCCGGCCCGTAGCCGACGTTCGGTACCGCCTTCAGCCGCGAAGCAGAATATCCGAGAGCCGCCGTTCTGATCGGATGTAGCACAATTCTCGCCCCAAGTCGTCATGTGGGGCGACGTATAGTTACA
>JANPBI010000364.1:0-47816 GCA_031430315.1 Rhodobacterales bacterium
CAGGATCTTGATCGCGCAGCGCCGGTTCAATCCCTGGTGGGTCGCTTCGTAGACGAAGCCCATGCCGCCTTCGCCCAGTACCTTCTCGATCTTGTAGCTGCCGAGTCGCGCGCCAGCCGGCAGCACCTCGACCTCCTCGGCCGCGGCTCCCTCGGCCGGGCAGGTGGCCTCCTCGGCGCTCAGGAGACTCTTGCACTGCGTGCAAACTCGCAAGCAACAACAGTAACGCGAGCGCTGTCGACGAGACAATCGAGTACACTGGGTCAATGCGACGGGTGCTCGCCGCCTTGTGTTTTGCATCGGGGTTCGCCTCGGGTATCGCCTCGCGCAGGTGCCAAAGCTGGTCGCGCTGCGCCGATGACGACGCGATCAACCCATCAGTGATCAGCCCCTTGCTTTCGGCTTTCACATAGATTTCCGCCATGGCGGCAGCAGCATCCAGGCCCGGCGGCAGGTCAATTTCGACCAGCACCGACCATTCCGGTGGGGTGTCAAAAGGCAGGCGCATGTCGGGGAGAGTTTCTGCGATAAAATCGAACCCCATCCGATGGATCAGTTCAAAGGCAGAAATCATGCCCGGCAGCGCTGTCTGCGCCAATTCCAGCAGGTCCAGAGCGGCTTGCGGACTGGCGACGGTCAGAAGGGCCGTCTGCACATCCCCTTGGGCCGGAAACAGCCGCAAGGAGGCCGCCGTGATGATCCCTAGCGTCCCTTCGGATCCGATCAAAAGATGGCGCAGGTCGTAGCCGGTATTGTCCTTGCGCAGCCGTTTCAGCCCGTGCAGCACCGATCCGTCCGGCAGGACCGCTTCCACCCCCAGGCACAGATCGCGGGCATTTCCATAGCGCAGGACGTTGATACCACCCGCATTGGTCGCAAGCAGCCCCCCGATCCGGGCCGATCCTTCGGAGGCGAGCCACAGGGGAAACCTCCGCCCCGCCGCTTCGGCCGCGCGTTGCACTTCGGCAAGGACCATCCCCGCATCGACCACCATCACATTTTCGGAGGGGTAGATCTCACGCAGCTCCACCATGCGTTCCAGCGACAGAATAACGGGAAGGGGGCCGTCCGGCATGACTTGCCCGCCGACAAGGCCGGTGCCGCCACCCCAGGGGACGATCCCGACCCGCGCCGCAGCACATGCCCGCACGATCGCCACGACCTCCTCGGTCGTCCGCGGGCGGGCGAGAACGCCCTGGCCCTGCCAGCGCCCTCGCGGATCGGCCAGATGGCGTGGCTCTGGCTGTGATATCGTGCCGGACGGAAGCAGGGTCGCAAGTGTCGCGGCAAATTCCGGGGTCGCTGGGGTCAACATGCGTCAGGATACTTTCCGTGGGCTCCAACGGCCCTTGCTGCAGATTGGTCGGACCCGTCATCTACTGCAACCACTGAGGTTGCAAGACCATGATCGTGGGGCGCGACGGCAGCCGGTCGCGCGAAAGGTCGAAGTCGGACTGTTCCAGCCGAACCACGTCGAACCCGCCTTCCATCCGCGACAAAAACGCGTCCAGCGACTGCTGGGAAAACCAGTGCATCGGGATCACCACGGAAGATCGCAACTTTTCCACGACACCCGCCATGGCATCGGTGGACATGGTATAACCGCCATCCACCGGCACCATGACCACGTCCAGACGCCCGATGGCGGCAAGCTGGGCCACATTGGGGATCTGGTGCAGGTGCCCAAGATGCCCGATACAAAGGCCCGCAACCTCGAAGATGAAGATCGAATTTCCATCCGCCGCCGCCCCTTCGCCAAAGGGGCCGCGCGTGTCCGTAGTGACATTGCGCACCAGCATCTCGCCCAGGTCCAGCGTATGTTCGGCCGGCACGCCATCTGTTGGCCAACCCGTCAAGACATGGGGAATGCGCGGGTCAGGCTGGTCGGTCCAATGCGTTGAATGGGCATTGTTCATGGTGACGACGTCCGGAACAAGATCAAGCAACCCCAGATAGCCCGTGTAATCTGTCACCGCCAACAGACCGCCAACGGTCTTGAGCGCAAACGAGGCGTGGTCCAGATAATGGATGCGGACAGTATCCTCGGCAACCGGATCGGCAAAGGTGACGGGGATCACCGTGGCCGCATTTTCGGCCAGCGCAATGCAGTGGCTGGGCTTTCGGTCTTGCGCAACGACCGGGCTGGCAAGGATGGCAAGAAGGGTCGCGGCAAGTCCTGCAAGGCGCATCTTCGTTCCCCTGTCCAACACCCAATGAAAAGACAGTAGCACGACCGGCACAAAGACCAGTCATGCCAGCGATCACGGATACGTCAGACGCGTGCCGCCAGATCAACCAATGCAGATACCGTGCGCAGGTTGCGCGCAGTAATGTCCATCGGCAAGGCCATCACGCGCTGCGCCAGTTTCGACCGCGCAATCCCATTGGGCAGGTGCAACCATAGAACCTTGCCACGAAACGCATAGGCCTCGCCAGGTGCGGCGACGGATTTGAGAAAGGCCGCCGTTGCATCGGGAAGCGCGCGATCCATGAAAAAGAAATGCAGGGTAGTCGGCTCCGACACGGCCTTGGCAAACGGATGGCCTGTCAGGGCGCGCGCCAGCTCTTCCGGCGCCAGGACCAGAACGGGAGGCCGGAATCCAAAACAGGAATGAACCGAATCGGCGATGAGGGGACCCAGGTCATGCCTTGGCCGGTCGGAGCGGAACACCAGATTGCCGCTTTGGACATAGGTCTTAACGGACGCCAGCCCGGCCTTGGTCAAGGCGTCGCGCAGATCGGCCATCGGCAGAATATTGTGCCCACCCACGTTCACCGCGCGCAACAGGGCGATCCAGACCGTCATGCCTGCCCCGCATCGGTGCGCCCGCGCCGATCCCCACGAAGGCAGGCATATAAGACGTGGTTACGCCACCGCCCGTTGATCTGCAGATAGCTTTGCGCCACACCCTCGTACTTGAATCCAGACTTTTCCAAAAGTCCCCGCGACGGCTGGTTTTCCGGAAGACAGGCGGCCTCGATCCGGCTGAGGTCAAGCTGGTCAAAGGCGTGGTGCACGACGGCAAGGATCGCCTCGCGCATATAGCCTTGCCGCGCATGGGGTGCGCCGATCCAGTAGCCCAAAGTCCCGGCCTGTGCCGGGCCACGCCGGATATTGTCCAGCGTCAGGGCCCCCAAAAGCTGGCGATCCTCGCGGCGCTCCATCACCAGAGCGAGGGCGGTCCCTTGCGCTTCTGCGCGCTGCGCCCAATAAACCCGGTTGGTAAAGGACCGGCGGGTCAGGTGGTCGCTGGACCACACAGGTTCCCACGGGGTCAGAAAGGCGGAACTCCTGTGGCGCAGTTCGGCCCATTGGGTCCAGTCAGCATGCATCGGCAAGCGCAGGGTCATCCGATCCGATTCGACCCGGACGCGGCGCCGAAACCCCAGCATCAGGCCGCCAGACCCTGCCTGATCTCTTCGAGTCCGGGGGCCTTTGCCACAGGCCCGTACAAGGCCACGGCCGTCTGCACCGAGGTCAGCGCCTCGGCATAGCGGCGCACATGCCCGACCGAGACATCGTTGATCTTTTGAACGGCTTCGGACACTTCGGGAACCCTGCCCCAGATGGACAAGAGGCGCGCGTTGCGTTCGGCGCGATTGGAGGGACTTTCCAGCCCCATGACCAGTCCCGCCTTGAGCTGCGCGCGCGCGCGCGCCACTTCGGCCTCAGTCATGTCCTCGGCGGCGCGCTTGATCTCGTCCACGGCAAGACCGGTCAGGGCGGTGATCTCGTCTGCGGATGTGCCGGCATAGACGGTGATCTGGCCTGTATCTTCATAGGCCCCGGACTGAGCAAAAATGGAATAGCAAAGGCCGCGCTCTTCACGGATTTTCTGGAACAGGCGGCTCGACATGCCGCCCCCCATCGCCGTGGCATAAACCTGGGCCGTATAGACATCGGCGTGGCGGTAGCCCGGGCCCTCGAAGTTCAGGGCGAAATGCACCTGTTCGAGGTCTTTGACTTCGCGCCGCTCGCCACCTGAAAACGCCGCCGGCGCAATCAGGCCGTTGCCGACAGGTTTGAGGTCACCGAAAATCTCTGTGGCCAGGGTCACCAACTGGTCATGGTCGACCCCGCCCGCCGCCGAAACGATCATCTTGTCCGGGCCGTAATGGGCGCTGACAAAGCCCTTGAGATCGGCGCGGCTGAATGCGGCCACGCGTTCCTCCAGACCCAGAATGGTCCGGCCAAAGGGCTGGTCGGGGTAGCTGACTTCATGCAACCAGTCAAAGATGATGTCGTCCGGCGTATCCAGCGCCTGGCCGATTTCCTGCAGGATCACGTGGCGTTCAACCTCGATATCCTTGGTGTTGAACAGCGGATTCAGCACGATATCAGCGATGACATCCAGCGCCAGACCGACATCGGCTGTCAGCACCCGCGCGTAGTAAGCGGTCATCTCGCGGCTGGTATAGGCGTTGATATAGCCGCCGACATCCTCGATCTCTTCGGCAATCCGGCGTGCCGTACGCTTGCGCGTGCCCTTGAACGCCATGTGTTCCAGAAAATGCGCAACGCCGTTCTGTTCGGCGCGTTCATGCCGCCCGCCCGCGCAGACCCAGACCCCGACAGCGGCGGACAACAGTCCCGGCATTTCTTCGGTGACGACACGCAATCCATTCTGCAAAGTGGTCATTCGCAAGGTCAATCGGCCATCCTCTCGCGGATCAGGCGCTGAATAGCGGCCAGATCATTGGAAACCCGCGTAATCCGCTCTGGCCGGTCATGCAAGTCACCCATGCGTTCGGGCAGCGCGGGGCGGACACCTGTTGCCATCTCGACGGCATCGGGAAACTTGGCCGGATGGGCGGTGGCAAGGGTGATCATTGGGTTTTGGCCCATCAGATCCTCGGCCACCTTGACCCCCACGGCGGAATGCGGACACAGAAGTTCCCCGGTTTCGCGAAGGGTGCGGGCGATCGTGTCGCGCGTCTCGTCCTCGGAGGCTCGTCCTGAGGCGAATGTCGCGCGCAGGGGGGCCAAGGCGTCGGGTGCGATGTGAAAACCACCGGTGGATTTAAGGTCATCCATCAACGCCCTCACCGTCCGCCCGTCGCTGCCATAGGCATGAAAAAGTGCGCGTTCAAAGTTCGAGGACACCTGAATGTCCATCGAGGGGCTGATCGACGGGGTGACGCCATGGGTCCGGTATTCCCCCGTTGCCAAGGCGCGGTGCAGGATGTCGTTGTGGTTCGTCGCGATGATCAGCCGGCCCAAGGGCAGCCCCATCCGCCGCGCGATGTCACCCGCAAAGATGTCGCCGAAATTGCCGGTGGGCACGGTCACGTCGACGCTTCGGTGCGGCGCGCCCAGGGCCACGGCCCCGGCAAAATAATAGACCACCTGCGCCAGCACCCGCGCCCAGTTGATCGAATTCACCCCCGCCAGATGCACCCCGTCGCGAAAAGCAAAATCGTTGAACATGTCTTTTACGCGCGCCTGGCAATCGTCGAAATCGCCTTCGAGCGCCAAGACATGCACATTCGCCTCAACCGGCGTCGTCATCTGGCGGCGTTGCACGTCGCTGACGCGGCCATGCGGGTACAAGATGAAGACATCGACATTGGCCAACCCGCGAAACGCCTCGATCGCCGCCGACCCGGTGTCACCGCTGGTCGCACCGACGATAGTGATCCGCTCGCCCGATTTCGCCAAGGCCGCCTGCATCATCTGCCCGATCAGCTGCATGGCGAAATCCTTGAACGCCAGCGTTGGGCCGTGGAACAGCTCCAGCAAAAAATGGTTCGGGGCCAATTGCACCAGCGGCGCGCGGGCCTTGTGGCCAAACCCGGCATAGGCGTTTGCGATCAGTCCGCGAAACTCGTTGTCACCAAAGGCACCGCCCAAGAAGGGGCGCATCACGCGAAACGCGACCTCCTCATAGGGCAAGCCCGCCAGCGCCGCTATGTCATCCGCCGACATCACCGGGACCGCAGCAGGGACATAAAGCCCGCCATCCCGCGCCAGCCCGGTCATCATGGCCGCGCGAAAGTCCAGTGTCGGGGCCGTTCCCCGGGTAGAGATGTACTGCATCATTGCCCTCAAGCCGTCCGCCGCCTGATACGCCACACGAGATACAAAGTCATCCCCAGCCACACCACAGCCAGCGAAAACCACGTAATTGCATAGGTAAGGTGGTCGTTCGGGATATGCGTAGTGTCCACCGGGATCGCAATCAGTGCCGGGTCAGCGGGGTCGGTTGTCCAAGTGACGACAAACACAGGTTCAGTCTTTAGCGCCGTTGCCATGGCGGGCACGTCGCGCGCGAACCACAGGCCGCCTTTGTCAGGTTGCGAAGGGGTGTAACTGTCCACCTCGTCCGGCCAATGCAGATTGCCACGGATGGTTGCGGGGCCAGTCGCCTTGCCCGCCGTTTCTTCAAGGGGCTGGAACCCCCTGTCCACCATGATCCTGCGACCATCGGTTGTCTGGAAAGCGGCGACCAGCCGATACCCCGGTCCGACCTGTTTCAGGCTGGCCAGCACCCTGAGTTGTTCGCGATCAAATTGACCCGTTACCACAACCGGCAAGTACTGGTCGCGCGCCGCAACGGGCACTGCAGGCAAAGCCACAGGATCGGCTGAAATCTTGGCTTCGATTTCAGCCAGGATGCCTTCCTTCCAGGCCAGCCTTTGCACCTGCCAGACACCGAGGCCGATCAGGATCACTAATCCCGAAAGCCCCAACAAAATGGCAAAGACATAGCGTTTCATCCGTCTCCCCGAAGAAAACGGGCGCGACCGATCCCGACCGCGCCCGACAGTTCTTATTTCGTTTGCGGCAGGTGTCTTTAACGGCCCCAGACGTAGATCGCGGCGAACAAGAACAGCCAGACCACATCAACAAAATGCCAGTACCAAGCCGCCGCCTCGAACCCGATGTGCTTTTCAGGTGTGAAGTGCCCTTTCAGAGCGCGGAACAAGCAAACAGCCAGAAAGATCGTCCCGATGACAACGTGGAACCCATGAAAGCCCGTCGCCATGTAAAAATTTGCGCCATAGATGTTGCCAGCAAAGCCAAAGGCCGCGTGGCTGTATTCATAGGCCTGCAGCACTGTGAAGAACACACCCAGAATGATGGCCAGGATCAGCCCGTTGACCAGGTCCTTGCGGTTGTTTTCATGTACCAGCGCGTGGTGCGCCCAGGTCGCCGCCGCACCGGAGCACAAAAGGATCAGCGTGTTAATCAAGGGCAAATGCCACGGATCGAAGGTCTCGATCCCGGCAGGCGGCCAGACCCCGTCCACGGCGGGCGACAAGGGGCCCATCGGGTACATGGCGTGCTTGAAGAACGACCAGAACCAGGCGGCAAAGAACATCACTTCGGACATGATGAACATGATGAAGCCATAACGCAGCCCGATGCTGACAACCGGTGTGTGATCGCCGACTTGCGCCTCGACAATAACGTCGGACCACCAGGCGAACATCACGTACAAGACCAGCGCCAGGCCGATCAGCCCCAACCACGGCCCCATGTTGTGCATCCACAGGACCGCGCCAAACAGCATGGTAAACCCGCCCAGCGCGCCCAGGAACGGCCAGATCGACGGCGGCAGGATGTGATAGTCGTGGTTCTTTGCATGGGCCATGATCAGTGTCGTTCCCTTGGGTTTCGCGTGATATCAGTTGACCGGAAGGGTAGGCCCAGCGTCCAGCGCAGCCTGTTCTTCGGTCAACGGTGTTTCGTGGAAAGTGTAGGACAGTGTGATCGTGTGCAAGTCTTTTGCCTCGGGGTCGTCCACGATGGCGGGATCGACGTAAAAGCTGACCGGCATGGTCACGCGCTCCCCCGGTTTCAGGATCTGTTCTTCGAAACAGAAACAGGCGATCTTGATGAAATAGCCGCCCGCCGAATACGGAAATACATTGTAGCTGGCGGTCCCGGCAACGGTCCGTTCAGTGGGATTGTAAGCCTCATAAAAGGCCAGGTTCGTCTCACCGATCCGAACCTCCATCCTATGGGCCACAGGGCGAAAGTCCCAGGGCATGCCTGCATCTTTGGATGCGTCAAACCGGATTGTCATGGTGCGGTCCAGGATGATGTCCTGACCGGCCTCGGCCACGCCCGTCGTGCCGCCAAAGCCCGTGACCCTGCAGAACCAGTCGTAAAAAGGCACCGCTGCAAAGGACAGCGAGGCCATGACCAACACCATGCAGACCAGTCCGACAAGCGTCTTTTGGCGCGGATCAACGTTGCGCGGGATCATGGGGATGTCGCCTTTGCCGAACTGTCTGCGGGCAACATTTCGGGACGCAGCTGGTGGTCATAGGCCTGCATCGGATCGCCTCGCGTGACCTTGACCACGGTCAGGGCAAAGACCACACCAATCAGCCCAGCCAGGGCCAGCCCCAGCCCCACGTTACGCCCGAACCGACGCTGGTGCATTTCGTGAGGCGGGCGGAACTCCGACATCCTACCAGCCGCCATAGCCATAAGGCCGCAAGGCCGCCTCGGCCAAAAAGACGCTGAAGTGCAGAAAAAGGTAAAGCAGCGAGAACCGGAACACGGCCTTTTCGACCGCATACTTGTCCGCTTCGGCCTTAAGTTCGTCACGCCGCAGGATGCGCCACGCCCCCATCAGGAACCAGCCGTTCAGCGCAATGGACACGGCCAAGGTCAGGGGGCCGCCGATAGAGCTCAGCGCCGCTGCGATCCCGACCGGTGCCAGCAGGACAGTATAGGCAAAGATGTGGCGGCGGGTCGATTTGCGGCCATGAGTGACCGTCAGCATCGGCACGCCCGCTGTGTGGTAGTCTTCCTTCATGAACAGCGCCAGCGCCCAGAAATGCGGAGGTGTCCACATGAAGATCAGCGCGAACATCAACAGACTTTCGATCGACACACCACCCGTGGCCACCGCCCAGCCGATCATCGGCGGAAAGGCCCCCGCTGCGCCACCGATGACAATGTTCTGCGGTGTCGCGCGTTTCAGCCAGATCGAATAGACCACGGCGTAAAAGACGATAGTAAAGGCCAGAAAGGCCGCGGCAAAAAGATTCGCCGCCAGTCCCAGCATCACGACCGAAATGCCCGACAACGCCACCCCGAGACCAAGGGCTTCCCCAGGCTGCACGCGACCCGACGGAACCGGGCGATTGCGGGTCCGTTTCATCACCGCGTCGATATCGGCGTCCCACCACATGTTCAAAGCGCCGGACGCCCCGGCCCCAAGTGCGATAAACAGGATCGACGCCGCTGCGACCACCGGATGGACGTGGACCGGGGCCACAAGCAAGCCGACCAGTGCGGTGAACACCACAAGCGACATTACGCGCGGCTTCAAAAGCTGCACATAATCGCCAAAGCTTGCCTCAGGCATCGCCTCAAAGATCCGGCTGTCGGTCATGTCGTCGCTTTCATATCCCCAAGGGCCTTAGCCCGCAGGACGGCATCAGGATCAGTTGTTTTGCGCCACGGTAATGGCGGGCACACCTGGCGTTGCATCAGAGAGCACGACGTTACCCGCCTTGGCCGCCGCCAACCAGGCGTCGTATGTTTGCTGGGAGACGACCTTGACCGTAATCGGCATGTAGGCATGGGCAATGCCGCAAAGCTCCGAACATTGGCCGAAATAAATGCCTTCGCGGTCGGCGTTGAACCACAGTTCGGCCAGACGCCCCGGCACGCCATCCTGTTTGACCCCAAAAGCAGGGATCGTCCAGGAATGGATGACGTCTGCCCCGGTCACCTGAACCACCACGGTCTTGCCGACAGGCACCACCACAGCGGTATCGGTGGCCAGCAGAAACTCGTCCTTGGAATAGCCTGCCGCGACAAGCTGGGCCTCGACTTCGGGTGTCATGCGGTTGTCACCGCCCGAGGCCGGGCTGCCGATCATGTAGCTGTCGAACGCTACATCCTCGTCCACATATTCATAACCCCAGTACCATTGGTAGCCGGTCGCCTTGATGGTGATGTCGGCCTCAGGGATTTCCTGCTCTTCGAACAGCACCGGCAAGGAAAACGCACCGATAAAGACCAAGACCACGATCGGTATGACGGTCCAGAGTATTTCGACTGGCGTGTTGTGGGTGAAGGTCGCCGGCGTCGGGTTGGCGCGCCGGTTGAAGCGGATGATGCACCAGGCCAAAAGCGCAGTCACAAAGACGACAATGACCAACATGATGATGTTGAGCATGTGATCGAGCGCGTGAATGTCTGCAGCCACCGAGGTTACGGCAGGCTGGAACCCGGTCAGCTTGTCAACAGGACGCCCAACGATTTCAAGGCCGCTTTGCGCGACCGCCATGCCTGCGACCCCTACCGACAGTCCAATGCCCGCAATGACTGACAAAATTCTGTGACGCATATTCCTCATCCCGTTCCTCGGCCCGGATTTACCTTGCCACGGTGGGCCCTGCCGCAAGTCCGGCAGCCCCCGTTGTTTACATGCCCCCTACAACCATATTAGGGGCTGGACGACAAGCAAAACCGTTGCGGCAAAGTAGCACCGCATCCCCCCATCGCGCAAAGGCCATCCCATGTCCGAAGACCGTTTCCAACCCTTTGCCACCCATCTGGACGAGGCCCGCACTCTGGATATCTTGCGGCAGGCCACAGCGGGCGCCGATGACGGCGAGCTGTTCCTGGAACGCCGCCGGGGCGAGACCATTCTGCTGGACGACGGCCGGATCAAGACAGCAAATTATGATGCCCACGAAGGGTTTGGCCTGCGTGCTGTTCGGGGCGAAGTGGCAGCCTATGCCCATGCAACCGAACTGTCCGAGGCGGCGTTGATGCGCGCATCAGCCACCGCCCGCCTCGCTGTCGGCGATGGCGGTGGCACATTGGCCGCCCCGCCGATGGGGACCAACCTGCGGCTATACGGCGATGGCGACCCGACGGCGGACACCGCTTTTGCCGTCAAGATTGATCTTTTGCGCGAGATCGACGCCTATGCCCGCGCCCTCGACCTCCGCGTGGTGCAAGTCACTGCTTCGGTCAATGCTAGCCTGCAAGAGGTGGAAATCCTCCGCCCCGAAGGATTGCGGCTGTCCGACATTCGACCGATGGCCCGCATGAACATCTCGGTCATCATCGAGGATCAAGGTCGCCGTGAATCCGGCGGCACCGGGGTCGGCGGGCGCTATGGTCTGGCCGGGCTGTTGTCGGCTGAAAAGTGGAAACCCCTTGTGGCAGAGGCTTTGCGCATCGCCCAGGTCAATCTAGGCGCGGTTGCTGCCCCCGCAGGTGTGATGGATGTGGTGCTTGGCCCTGGTTGGCCCGGCATCTTGCTGCACGAGGCCATCGGCCACGGGCTGGAAGGCGACTTCAACCGCAAGAAAAGTTCCGCCTTTTCGGGGCTGATGGGTCAGCGGATTGCCTCTCCTGGCGTCACGGTTCTGGACGACGGGACCTTGCCCGATCGTCGCGGCTCGCTCAGCTTTGACGACGAAGGCACGCCCTCTGCCCGCAACGTGCTGATCGAGGATGGCGTCTTGGTCGGCTACATGCAGGACCGCCAGAATGCCCGCCTGATGGGCGTGGCTCCAACCGGGAATGGTCGGCGCGAGAGCTTTGCCCATATTCCGATGCCGCGGATGACCAATACCTACATGCTGGCGGGAAAAGACGATCCGGCCGGGATCGTGGCCAGCCTCAAGGACGGCATCTACGCAGTCGGCTTTGGCGGCGGCCAGGTTGACATCACCAATGGCAAGTTTGTCTTCTCTTGCACCGAGGCATACCGCGTTCGCAACGGCGTGGTGGGCGAGGCCATCAAGGGCGCCACCCTGATCGGCGATGGCGCGACCGCGCTCAAGGGCATCCGGGCGATCGGCAACGACTTGGCACTGGACCCGGGCATCGGCAACTGTGGCAAGGGCGGACAATGGGTGCCGGTCGGTGTCGGACAGCCGACGCTGATGATCGGCGGGTTGACGGTGGGGGGATCGGCGGCGTGATTCTCGTCGGACAATATGACAGCCCGGTCACACGCCGCATTGCGGTGGCACTGCACCATTATGGGATGCCGTTCGCCCGCGACACGCGCTCTATCTTTGGGGACGCTTTGGCGATCGGGCGGATCAGTCCCTTAACGCGCATTCCGGCGCTAGTGCTGGATGATGGTGAGGTGTTGATCGACAGCGCAGCCATCCTTGACCATCTTGACGCGCAGGCAGGCGCATCGGCACTGGTTCCACCAGCCGGCCCCTTGCGTCGCCAAGTGCTTCAGATGACCGCCCTCGCCCAAGGCACGCTGGAGAAAACAGCGGCCGTCGTCTATGAACGCCATTTCCATCCGGCCGCGCACCAAAGTTCCGAATGGCTCGCCCGCTGCCTTGGACAAGCTCGCGCTGGACTGGACGAATTGACTCGCAGGCTTGCAGCACCCTATGCCTGCGGCCCGACGCTGTCACATGCAGACGTGATGATCACCACGCTGATCTGGTACATGCAGGACCGCATGGACGAGATACTGTCTGTAACGGACCACGCGCCGTTGATCACGCTTGCCGCGCATTGCGAGACTTTGCCTGCATTCCGTGCTGCCGCGATCAGCGATTTCGAGTCGATGCCAAAATCATGATTTGATTGCCTGACAGAGTACCGATACCGCAGCTGCAATGGCATGCTATCATGAACCGGCAAACGACATGATCCAAAGGCACCATCATGACGTCGATCACACCTGACATGTCCCTTCATCCCGATGTCACCGGCTTTTTCGACCCGGCGACCAACACGATCAGCTATGTCGTCCGGGACCCGGCAAGTTCAGCCTGCGCTGTTATCGACAGCGTCATGGACATTGACTATGCGGCCGGCCGGATCACACATGACCACGCCGACCGCATCGTCGATTTCATCCGTGCACAGAACTGGCAGCTGGACTGGCTGATTGAGACGCATGTCCATGCCGATCACCTGAGCGGCGCGCCCTATATCCAAGGCAAGTTGAGCGGGCGCATCGGGATTGGGGCCAAGATCACCGAAGTGCAGGAAGTCTTTGGCAAGATCTTCAACGAGGGCACCGAGTTCCAACGCGACGGATCGCAGTTCGACGCATTGTTCCAGGAAGGCGACACCTACGAGATCGGCACGATGACGGCTCAGGTCATGCACACGCCGGGCCATACGCCCGCCTGCATGACGCATGTTGTTGGTGATGCGGCCTTTGTGGGTGACACGCTTTTCATGCCCGATGGCGGATCGGCGCGGGCGGACTTCCCTGGCGGGGATGCCGGGACCCTGTATGACAGCATCCAGCTTGTGCTGGCGCTGCCTGATGCGATGCGGCTGTTCATGTGCCACGATTACGGCCCGAACGGGCGCGACATCGCGTGGGAGACCACGGTCGCCGAGGAACGCGCGCGCAACATTCATGTTGCCGTAGGCACGACCCGCGAGGCGTTCGTCCAGCTGCGCACCGACCGCGACAAGACGCTGGCCATGCCCAAGCTGATCCTGCCGGCGTTGCAGGTCAACATGCGGGCGGGGGAAATTCCCACCGACAAAAGCGGCAGGCCGATGCTGAAGGTGCCGGTGAACGGGTTCTGACACACGCCTTCGCAGGTGTCTGGAGACCGGCACTTCAGGTCAGCGTTTTGGCTGTCGTTCTGCGGCTTGGTCGTGCAATGGTGCCTTGGATGACCCAGTACCTTTCCAAGGTCCACATTGCCTTTGCCGTGGCCATTCTGGTCGCCTGTGCCATCATCGCATTTTACTGGTCCGACCTGCCTGCTCTGGATGAAAAGTCCATCGAAACCCTGATCACGGGGTCCGGACGTATTGGGCCGTTGCTGTTGATCGGATTGATGACGCTTGCCATTGTGTTTAGCCCGATCCCCAGCGGTCCGATCGCGCTGGCCGCAGGGGTGGTCTTTGGAACCGTATTGGGCGCAGTCTATGTGATCATCGGCGCGGTTCTGGGGGCCGTGATCGCGTTTGGCACCGCGCGCTGGCTCGGACATGCCGCAATCCGCGCTTCGGACAATGCCGTTTTGCGTTTTATCGCCACGCCTCGTTCGCAAGGGGCGCTAATGGCGGTGGTCTTCGCCTCGCGGCTGGTTCCCTTTGTTTCGTTTGACGCGGTCAGCTATGCAGCTGGAGTCACCAACTTGACCTTTCTGCGCTTTGTCCTGGCGACGGTCGTGGGTGTCGTTCCGGTCAGCTTTGCCCTGACAGCCATGGGGGCGGGATTGCATGACCACGGTCCTAGTCCCGCTCTGCTGGCGGCCATCGCGGGGATCACGCTGGTTCCTGTTATCGGCAAATGGCTGTGGGACAGGACACATCGTCCCAATGTCCCAACGAAAGACGTCGACTGAAACGCCATATGCGGAAAGAGTGGTACCGACACCCCGGCTCGAACGGGGGACCCCCAGATCCACAATCTGGTGCTCTAACCAACTGAGCTATGTCGGCACTCGCGTCGGGACTTACGCCGCCGACCCCGTGATTGCAAGGGGAAGGATTGCACGATCCGCCGTCGCAGGCTAGGCGTAGGGCCGCGCAAGGGAGACCGCCATGGGCATCGACAAACAAAGCGACATCGCCGCCAACATCCAGATCGGGCCGACCGAACTTGGCATGGTGCGCATTTACATCGAGGCGGATGGCGGGATCGAGTTGCCGCTGGATTTCAATCCGGAAGAGGCCGAGGAAATCGCCGAGGAACTGCGCGCGGCAGCCGAGGCGGCGCGGGCGGTGACGGACGGGCGGTCTAAAGGAAAACGGCGGTAGGATCGCGCATGGCCTGCAGTCGCGCGGCAGCATGGCGGGCGAACTTTTGCACCATCACCTTGCGGCGCGCGGAGAGCAAAGGTGTCAATGGGCCCATCGCCAGAATCTCGGCGTCATAGGCATCAGCGATGATCAGGCCGGTCCCCTCTGGCAAGACTTCGGTCGGGAAATCTGCATCGACCGCCCAGAAGAACCGGTCGCACCAGTCCAGATAGCCCTGCCACTTGCGATCGGTCACATAGTCGGCACGGCCCGACTTGCATTCGACAATCCAGACCTCGCCCTTTGGCCCCAGCGCCATCACGTCGACGCGCATTCCGGGCGCGGGCACCAGTTCCTCGACAACCACGAAATCAAGGCTGCGCAACGCCCGGCAGACCCCGCGCGCAAGGCGCTGGCCCGGCATGACCGGCAAGACTTCGACGACCTGATCCATCTCCCAATCATGAACCAAAGGTGAACATCTGTCCAGCCTTGCGAAGCCCACCTTGCCGCCCTATCTTGAGCCTTGGCGGGTGCTGCTCTTCTCGTGTAAGGCCCAATTTCCAGTGGCCGATAAGCAAACGTATGGGGGCTGGCTCTGACAGGATCTTGGTCTTGTTATCTGGTGCCCACCTGAGACCTCTGGCTCTCGGGAAACCCCGGCCTTCACGGTCGCTGCGGGCCCGCCACCTGATCCCTATATCTCGATCCGCGAGAACCCTTCGCGCAAGGCACGCGACCAGGCCTCGCTCATCGCCTGAAAGGATTTGTCCCCGGCCTCGATGCGCCGTTTGTAGGTCACTTTGCAATCGTCGCGCGCGATTACCGCCAGATCAAGCGGCATGCCGACCGACAAGTTCGACCGCAATGTCGAATCCATCGACAGAAGCACCGCCTTTTGCGCGTCCAGAAGGCTGGTCCCGGGCTTGATCACGCGGTCGAGGATCGGCTTGCCATACTTGTGCTCGCCGATCTGCAGGAACGGCGCGTCCTCGGTCGCCTCGATATGGTTGCCTTCGGGGTAGATCAGGAACAAGCGCATCGCTCCGCCCTTGCGCTGGCCAGCAACGATCATGCTGGCCGTTGCCCCCTGCATGGCGCTGATCTTTTCGTCCACTTCGCTGCGGACTTGAGCCAGCATGTCACCGACGATGTCGGCCACTTTCAACAGCGTGGGCGCCAGCATGATCGATGTCTCGGGCGTGGCGTCGGGATCATCGACGGCCTCGCGCAACCGCGAAAGCGCTGTCTGCGTCACCGACAGGCTGCCCGCCGTCATGATGACAATGACCCGCTCGCCGGGGTCTTCGAACGTATACATCTTGCGATAGGTCGAAATGTTGTCGAGCCCTGCATTGGTGCGGGTATCTGACAACAGGACCATGCCTTCGTTGAGCAGAAGGCCCACGCAATACGTCATCTCTACTCGCCTCGCCCGGAGCTTTTCGCTGGTTCAAAAGTTACCCTATTGGGCACCCGCCAGAACCGCAACCACCACATCCAGCGCCTCGTGCCCCGATCCACGCGAAATGCCCCGGATCGGTGCTGCGTCCTGCGCATCCATGCCAGAGCCCAGCCGGATGTATCGGTCATCCGGACAGCAGCGGTTGGCCGGATCGAACCCCACCCAGCCAAGGCCCGGCACGAACAGCTCCGCCCAGGCATGCGCCGCCTCATGCGCCTCGCCGGTCGCATCCGAATGCAGGTAGCCCGAAACATACCGCGCGGGCATTCCGCGAGTCCGGGCCACCGCAATCAGGGCATGGGCATGATCCTGGCAGACACCTTCGCCCAAAGCCAAAGCTTCGGCGGCCGTCGTATGGGCCGATGTGACACCAGGGCGATAGGCAATGGCATCGGCCACCGCACCCATCAGCGCATGCGCGAGGTCCAACCCTTCGGACCCTGCAACCCCATCCGCCAGACGGCGCATCGCGACGTCCACCCGAGTGGGACCGGTGGCGCGCATGTAGCATTCGGGGTTTACCGTCTCGCGGTGCCCGCGCAGGACGCCGGTCAGATCTTGTGTTTCCACCGTGCCCTTGACCGTCACTACGATCTCATCAACTGGCCCGGCCACCGTCCAGCCGTGCACCAGGTCACCGGCACCATCACGAAACTTTGCCCCTTGGGTACCGCCGCTGACTGTCACCTGCCACCCGACAATGCGCTGACCATCATAGGCTGAAGGTGTCAGCCGATGGCTTTGCACGACCCCGCGCACCGGTGCGTCATAGCGATAGCGGGTCACGTGATCGACGGTCAAAATCATCACGCGCGCGCCCTGCTCAGATAGGTATTCTGGACGGCCAGGCCCAAGGCAGCCGCATCGCCGATGAATCGCGTCAGGTATTCGTGCAAACCCTCGTCGATGATCCGGTCCACGGTTTCGCCCTCCAGACCCGCAAGCATTTCACGGGCGCGGGCCTGTGCGTCGGTCTCAGCGCCATATGCCTTGGCCAGCCGGCCCAGATGGTTTGCGATCCCCGCTACACAGGTCGTCAGCGACCGTGGGCTTTGCGAGTTCAGAATCAGGAAATGCGCGATCTTGGCCGCCGTCACCTCGCCGCCATAGGCCCAGTGAAACGCCCGATGCGCGCCCATGGCTCGCAGCAGCGTTGTCCATTGGTAGTTGTCCAGACCCGATCCCACAAAGTCCACACGCGGCAAAAGGACGTAGTACTTCACGTCCATCAAACGCGCGGTGTTGTCGGCACGTTCCAGATAATAGCCGATATTGAGAAAGTTGTACCCGTCGTTGCGCAAAAGTGTCGCGTCAATGGCCCCGCGCACCATCGCCGCGTGGCGCATCGTCCATTCCGTCAGGCGCGATTGCTGCAACTCGCTGCGCGGGCGACGTTCCAGGGCACGCAGTTCCTCATAGGCAACATTCAGAGCGTCCCAGACCTGGGCGGTCAGTGCGGTACGCACGATCCGCCCGTTTTCGCGCGCGCCCGTGATGCAACTGGCAACCGATGATCCGTTGTCGCGATCAAAGAACAGGTAGCTTTCGATGTTGCGCTGCACCGGGTCGCCGTATTTCTTTGCAAACCCCTCAGCCATGCCCGAGGCCTGCAACAGGCTGTCCCATTCGCTGCGATAGCCATGCGCCGACGGGATCAGGCTGATCCGGCTGCCGACCTCCAAAAGCCGCGCCGAGGTATCCGCGCGCTCCATGTAGCGGGCGATCCAGTAGAGGTTGTCGGCGGTTCGGCTCAGCATTCCATCACTCCGCCAGCACCCAGGTGTCCTTGACGCCCCCGCCCTGCGACGAGTTCACCACCAGGCTGCCATCCTTAAGCGCCACACGAGTCAAGCCGCCGGGCACCAGTTCGATGCGTTCCCCCACCAGGCAATAGGGGCGCAGGTCGACATGGCGGGGTGCTATACCTTCTTCGACAAAGGTCGGCACCGTCGACAGGGCCAGCGTCGGCTGCGCGATGTAGTTGCCCGGATTCTCGATGATCTTGGCGCGAAAGGCCTCGATCTCGGCCTTGGTGCATTTTGGCCCGACTAACATCCCGTAGCCGCCAGAGCCATGGACCTCTTTCACGACCAGTTCCGGCAGCTTGTCCAAGACGTGGCGCAGCTCGTCCTGCTTGCCGCATTGCCAGGTCGGCACATTGTTCAGGATCGGCTCTTCGCCCAGATAGAACCTTATCATTTCGGGCACATAGCAGTAGACCGCCTTGTCATCAGCAACCCCCGCCCCCGGTGCTGAGCAGATGCTGACCCCGCCGGAACGATAAACATCCATCAGCCCAGGAATGCCCAGCATACTGTCGGGGCGGAAACACAAGGGGTCGATATAGGCGTCATCAATGCGCCTGTAGATCACATCCACGCGGCGCGGGCCTTGGGTCGTCCGCATGTAAACAAATGCGCCATCGACGAACAGATCCTGCCCCTCGACCAGTTCAACCCCCATCAGGTCGGCCAGAAAGCTGTGCTCGTAATAGGCCGAGTTGAACGACCCCGGCGTCAGGATCACCACCACCGGCTCGCGGTCGCATTTCGAGGGCGCGACGGATGCCAGCGTGCGGCGCAGTTTCTCGGGGTAGCTGTCCACCGGCTCGATCCGGTTTTCGCGGAACAGGTCGGGGAACATCCGCATCATGATCTCGCGGTTTTCCAGCATGTAGCTGACCCCGCTGGGGGTGCGGCAATTGTCCTCCAGCACAAAGAACTCGTCCGGTCCGGTGCGCACGAGGTCGATGCCGACGACGTGAGAATAGACGCCCTTTGGCGGCACGAAACCTGCCACCGCCTTTTCGTAGGCCGCGTTCTGATAGACCAGCCGCGCCGGAATGCGGCCCGCGCGCACGATCTCGCCGCGGCCATAGACATCGACCAGAAAGGCATTCAGTGCCCGCGCGCGCTGCTTGATCCCGCGTTCCAGCCGCGACCATTCGGCCCCCGAAAACACGCGCGGAAACATGTCGAACGGGATCAGCCGGTCGGGATCGCCGCCCTCGCCATAGACCGCGAACGTGATGCCGATGCGGCGGAACAGCGCCTCGGCCTCGGCCTGTTTCAGGCTGCGCAACTCGGCCGGCATGGCACTGACCCAGTCCTGCAGGCGCGCATAGGGACTGCGCACATCGGTGCCACGGTACATTTCGTTGAAGTATGGATGCACCCGATTTCCCCGATGAGCCTGAAGGCCAGTAAATCAACCGCGTGGTGCGAGGGAAAGCGAAAGGCGGCGATAACGGGTGCTGCCTGTGCATATGCCTAATAATTGGGCAGCTGGACCGCGTGGCATGGGACCTTTGCCATTGCTCGCCGGGGCACTATCCTTGTGGCCATGGCGACACCTGTCCTGACCTTTACCGAACGGGGCATCCATTGCCTGGCAGGGGATTTCTACATCGACCCCTGGAGGCCGGTGGAAAGGGCGCTGATTACCCACGGCCATTCCGATCACGCGCGGATGGGGCACGGGTCCTATCTTGCCACGCATGCCGCCCTGCCGGTGATCCGCCACCGGCTGGGTCCGATCACCGCCGACGGGATCGGCTACGGCGAGACGCGCCGGATCGGCGGTGCTGCGGTCAGCTTTCATCCCGCGGGCCATGTGCCGGGGTCAGCGCAGATCCGGGTCGAGGTGGCGGGCGAGGTCTGGGTCGTTTCGGGCGACTACAAGACCGAGGCCGACGGCCTGGCCGAACCGTTTGAGCCCGTCGCCTGCCATGCCTTCATCAGCGAATGCACCTTTGGGTTGCCGGTGTTCCGCTGGGACCCGCAGCCGGTGGTAATGGACCGCATCGCCGACTGGTGGGCGGCCAATGCGGCCGCCGGCAAGACGTCGATCCTTGGCGCGTACAGTTTCGGCAAGGCCCAGCGCCTGATGGCGGGCCTGCCGCAGATCGGGCCGATCCTGACCCACGGCGCGGTCGAGAACGTGACGCAAATCCTGCGCGATCAGGGCTACCCCCTGCCCCCGACCACCCATGTCACGCGCGACATCACCGCCAAGACCCATCCCGGCGCGCTGGTCATCGCCCCGCCCGCGGCGCTCGGAACGCCCTGGGCCGGTCGGTTCGGCGCTTCGGACGAGGCATTTGCCTCGGGCTGGATGGCGGTGCGTGGCATCCGGCGGCGGCGCAATCTTGGCACGGGCTTTGCGCTGTCGGATCATGCCGACTGGCAGGGGTTGAACACCGCCATCAGGGCGACGGGGGCGGACAGGGTGTTTGTGACGCATGGCTACATAGTGCCGTTCCGGCAGTGGCTGGAAACCCAAGGCTATGACGCGGGCATCGTCGCCACGGAATTCGCCGGTGACGACGCCGATGTGGTGGACGACGAAAGCGCCGTTTCATGAAGGCCTTTGCCGCCCTTTTTGCCGCCCTTGACGGCACCACCAAAACGGGGGCCAAGACCGCTGCGCTGACCGACTATTTTCGCACGGCCCCCGAACCCGACCGGGTCTGGACCATTGCCATCCTGTCCGGCCGCCGCCCCAAGCGAGCCGTCACTTCGACCGAACTGCGCATTTGGGCAGCCGAGGCGGCGGGCATACCGTTGTGGCTCTTTGAGGAAAGCTACAGCGTTGTGGGGGACCTCGCCGAGACGATTGCGCTGGTGCTGCCGCCGCCGACGACCACGCGCGACGTCACCCTGACCGACACCATCAAGGCGATCATCGCGCTGACCGGCCTGCCCGCGCCCGCGCGGCAAGCGCTCGTGCTGGCAACCTGGGGCGCGCTGGCGGGGGATGAGCGGTTCTTGTTCAACAAGCTTTTGACCGGCGGGTTTCGCATGGGGATCGCGCAAGGCCTGATGACCAAGGCGCTGGCTGCGGCGACCGGGCTGGAGGAAACCACGATTGCCCACCGCCTGATGGGCAACTGGGACCCCGCGCGCACCGACTTTGCCGACCTGATCGCGGGCGATGACGGAATGGGGGCGAAACCCTATCCCTTTGCGCTCGCCTCGCCGCTGGAGGCGGACGCCGCGACTTTGGGGCCGGTCTCGGACTGGATCGCCGAATGGAAATGGGACGGCATAAGGGGGCAGCTGATCCACCGCGCCGGGGCCTTTGCGGTCTGGAGCCGGGGGGAAGAGCTGATCACCGACCGCTTTCCGGAATTCGCCGCGCTGGCGGATTTCCTGCCCGTGGGGACGGTCCTGGACGGCGAAATCCTTGCCTGGCGCGGGGACGCCCCCCTGCCCTTTGCCGCGCTGCAGACCCGGATCGGACGCAAGGTCGTGTCGAAAAAGGCGCTGGCCGAGGCCCCGGCGCGGTTTGTCGCGTATGACCTGCTGGAGGCAGATGGAGTGGACCTGCGCGACCGTCCGCTGTCGGAGCGCCGCGCCCGGCTGGAGGGGATCATCGCCGCGATGCCGTCAGGGCTGGCCCTTGCCACCTCGCCACGTGTCGAAGCGACAGACTGGGCCGACCTCGCCCGCCAGCGTGACACCGCCCGCGACCTGCTGGCCGAGGGGCTGATGCTGAAACGCGTGTCCTCGCCCTATTTCACCGGCCGCAGGCGGGGCGACTGGTGGAAGTGGAAGCTTGACCCCTACACCATCGACGCGGTGATGATCTATGCCCAAGCGGGCCACGGGCGGCGCGCGAACCTGTTCACCGATTTCACCTTTGCGGTGCGGGACGGCAATGACCTTGTGCCCTTTGCCAAGGCCTATTCCGGACTGAGTGACGCCGAATTTGCCGAAATCACCGCTTGGGTTGGCAAGCACACCCTGGAACGGTTCGGCCCCGTGCGGCGGGTAACGCCGGAACTGATTTTTGAACTGGCGTTCGAGGGCATCCAAACCAGTCCCCGCCACAAATCCGGCATCGCATTGCGGTTCCCGCGCATGCTGCGCTGGCGGCGCGACAAGGGGGTGGCGGACATCGACACGATTGACGCGCTGCGCCGGTTGCTGACCGCGAGCGGGGGTCCACCCCCGCACCCCGGGGATATTTGAGCCAATTGGAAAGGGCTTCGGGTTGAAGAGGAAGGGCAAAGCGACCTACATAAGCCGCAACCCAAAGCGAAAGGTCGCCCCATGACATTGAACCTGCCCCGCCCCGTCTTTGACGCCAACGCTAGCGCAGGCGGGTTCGGCGATCTGCCGGATTGGGATCTGACCGACCTGTACCCCACGCCCGATGCGCCGGAATTTGCCCGCGACATGGCCTGGCTGGAAAAGGCCTGCGCCGATTTTGCCGCAAAGTATGAAGGCAGGCTGGCCAGCTTGGATGCAGCGGGACTTCTGGCATCCGTGCAGGACGAAGAGGCGATGAGCATCACCTCGGGGCGGATCATGTCCTTTGCGGGCCTGCGCTATTATCAGAACACCATGGACAGCGAACGCGCCAAGTTCATGGCCGACGCGGAGGATAAGGTCACGAATTTCACAACACCCACAGTGTTTTACAGCCTGGAGTTCAACCGGCTTGAGGATGACCATCTGGCGCGATGCTATGTCGAAAACGCCGATCTTGCGCGCTACAAACCCGTGCTGGACCGCATGCGGGCCATGCGTCCGCACCAGTTGTCCGACGAGTTGGAAAGGTACCTCCACGACACCTCTGCCGTCGGGGCCAGTGCGTGGAACAAGCTCTTTGACGAGACGATGGCGGGTCTGATGTTCGACGTGGCGGGGCAGGATGAACCCCTGAACCTTGAAGCCACGCTGAACCTCTTGACCGACCTCGACCGCACCAAGCGCGAGGCGGCGGCACGGGCGCTCGCGGTGGTTTTCAACAGACATATCAAGCTTTTCGCGCGTGTTCATAACACCCTGGCCAAGGGTAAGGAGCTGGACGACCGCTGGCGCAAAATGCCCAACCCTCAATACGGCCGCCACCTTGCGAACCATGTCGAACCCGAGGTCGTTGAGGCGCTGCGCAACGCTGTGGTCGCGGCCTACCCTAAGCTTTCGCACCGCTACTACCGGCTGAAAGCCAAGTGGCTAGGCCTGGAGAAACTGCAGGTCTGGGACCGCAACGCCCCCCTGCCGCAGGAAAGCCCCAAGCTGGTGGACTGGGACACCGCGACCAAGACCGTTCTGGACGCCTATGGCGCGTTCGATCCTGCGATGGCGGATCTGGCGAAACCGTTCTTCACCAAAGGCTGGATCGACGCGGGCGTGAAACCCGGCAAGGCACCGGGGGCGTTTGCGCATCCGACCGTCACGACCGTCCATCCATATGTCATGCTCAACTACCTCGGCAAACCGCGCGACGTGATGACCCTGGCGCATGAGCTTGGCCATGGCGTGCATCAGGTGCTGGCAGCGGGCCAAGGCGAACTTTTGTCGTCCACGCCCCTGACGCTGGCCGAAACAGCGTCGGTCTTTGGCGAGATGCTCACCTTCCGCAAACTCCTGGACGGGGCCAAAACTCCGACCGAGAAAAAGACCCTGCTGGCCGGAAAGGTGGAGGACATGATCAACACAGTCGTCCGCCAGATCGCGTTCTACGATTTCGAATGCAAACTGCACGCCGCCCGCGCGACGGGCGAGCTGACCCCCGACGACATCAACGCGCTGTGGATGAGTATCCAGGCCCAATCCCTTGGCGATGCGTTCGAATTCATGGACGGGTATGAGACGTTCTGGGCCTATATCCCGCATTTCGTCCATTCGCCGTTCTACGTCTATGCCTATGCCTTTGGTGACGGATTGGTGAACGCGCTCTATGCGGCCTATGAAGGCGGCTTGCCCGATTTCCAGGCCAAGTATTTCGACATGCTGAAAGCGGGCGGGTCCAAACACCACAAGGAATTGCTCGCCCCGTTTGGCCTCGATGCCAGCGATCCGAAGTTTTGGGACAAGGGTCTGTCGATGATCGCAGGCTTCATCGACGAGCTGGAGGCGATGGAGACCTGAGCAACGAGGGTAAAGCGCAGTCCGGCGAGCGGCGCCTGCCGGACTGCGCGCGCGTCAGCGGGTCATCTGTTGGTGGGACAGCCCGCCTTGCATCACCATTTCCATCTGCGCCAAAGCCTCGTCCATCGTCGTCACTTTGGCATCGGCGTCGATCAACCGCACGACATCCGGTTCTTCATCGACAATATGCCCACCTATCGTGATCCAGGCCCCGGGGTTGGACACCCGCAAGGCGACGATCAACCGCGCCAGTGGAAAGATCATCGGCGAGGCCGATGCAGACAATCCGATCACGGGATAGGGGTCATGGCCGATCTGATCCACCAAATCCTCGTGCGACAGTCCCAGCTTGACATCGATCTGCCAGCCGCGCCGCCGCAGGTAGTCGGCTGCCATCGACAGGCCGATCGTATGCGTCTCGCCCGGAGCGGCGGCAAAGACCGCACGGAATCGCTCAGGCCGCTGCGCCTGGGCCGAGATGAAGATCGCCCGCAGCTTGCGCATGATCACATAGATACGCCCTGCACCGATGATCACCTGGGCAGCAGAAGCATCGTCCGTATTCCAGCGTTCGCCCATAAGACGGGCGGCTTCGGCGATGTAGGACAGGTGCAACGTATCGCCTGTCATACCCTGTGCGGCGGCCTGCATCACCAAATTCTCGGCGGCGGACTCATCGGTGGACAAAAGCGCGTCGCAAAGGTCTTTGATATCCGATGCAGCCACGGGCCGGTCTTCCATTCCTGGTCGCGTTTTTGATCGTTCCAACCTTGTGATCACTTCGCGCGCTAAAGCCTGCACCGCATCGGAATGCCCTTCGGACCGGCGCGACAAGAGATCCCGCAATGGATCATTGACCGAGAGATATTCAATCCCCCGTCCCGATGACGCATCGTTCATGTAGGCCCCCCTTTTTTCTTCCCGTTCGAACCCGCCCAAACCGTTTTACGGCATATGTGACGGTTCAAATCATTGTTTTTATTGCAAATCTTGCAGGAAAACCATCCTGCCCGTCCCCAGATTTGGCGGGGCCGCAGTCGCATAAGGCAGAAGTCAAACCGGAAACGGTCTGCAGAATCTGACGTCTGAGGTTTACACTATCAGCAATTTACGATCCGGCAAGCCTCATGGAGACCAGGGCTGGTGCCAGGGTTGCAAGCTGTTGTTCACAGGGCAATCTCTGTTGCCGTCGCCATGATCCGATCGAGCACAATTTGCGTGCCGCGCGAAAACTCAAGCGGGCAGTCATAAGGCGCACCGGTCCGAATCGAATGCCCAAAGGCTTCGACCTGAAGGACGTAATGGTTGGCGGCCGGGAACCGTTCGGTGACGACGGACAGGCCAGGACGATGCAATTCGACCTGCGCCTGGGAAAAGACGTTGGCATTGAAAGGGCCGTGCGCCACGCGGATCAGGCCAAGAGTTCCCTGAAAAACCACTTCCTGACGGGGAAAGAGGCGCATCGAAGTCATCGACCCAAAGGTGAAGCGGCCTTTTGGTCCTGCCATGACGCCCGTGACCTGCGCAAAGACCTCGACCCCATTTTCGCGGCGGATTGCGGCAGTCAGATTCTGCGGTTCGCCCCCCGTGACAAAGCGCATCGAGCCAAAGGTATAGACGCCGATATCGGGCAAAGACCCGCCGCCGGTTTCCGCGCGGTTTCGGATATTGGTCAGGTCTTCATGGTTATCATAGCTGAACGCTGCGTCGGCATGCAGCACGGGGCCGATTTCGCCGGACTGGACCCATTCCCGCGCCTTGATCCATTGTGGATGATGCACGATCATGAATGCCTCGGCGGCCAGAAGGCCGCTGGCATCGCGCGCGGCAATGATGCGGTCGATGTCACTGGCGGTCATCGCAATGGGCTTTTCGCAAAGGACATGTTTTCCGGCTGCCAGGGCATTCAGCGTCCAGTCGACATGCAGGTGGTTAGGCAAGGGGATATAGACCGCGTCAATAGCGGGATCGGCCAACAGCGCCTCATAGCTGGCATGCAGGCGCAACCCGGGGCAGAATGCCCGGAAACCATTGGCCTTTTCGGGATGGCTGGTGGCCAAGGCCACAAGCTCGGCGTCTTTGGCCATGTGTATGGCCGGCGCCATGTGCTCTTGCGCAAAGTTCGACGCGCCCAGAATTCCCCAACGCAGAATTTTTGTCATGGCGATCCCCCATTACTTGGTCGTCCGCAAGGCTACGGTTGCGGCGGGTATCACGCAAGGCGGTCGACGACCGAAGTCAAGGGTTGCGTTTGCCCCGACGTCCCAGCCAGACCCAGACAAGCAGTCCCAGATAACCCAAATCCAGCGCCACAAGGGTCAGCCAGGGATAGGCCGTCAACATTGCCAGGACTGCAACAAAACCGATTACGACGTAGGTCGCGTTCTCTCGGGCGACGGTCAGCCCTTTCAGCGACGGTGTCGGAAACCTGCCGATCATCAAGACACCGACAAAAACCATCCACACCGCGACGAGACCGGTGGGCGGAGGCGACGTCCATGCCAGCAGGAAGGCGATGAAAATCGGCAAAAGGGCCAACATGGCACCGGCGGGCGACGGTACGCCGACAAAGCCGCCATCGACATGTTCGACATCGGATGGCGCCGCCTTGGCGTCCGTGTTGAACCGCGCCAGCCGCAATAAGCAGCAGGCTGTGTAGATCAGCGTGGCGATCCAACCGACTCTAGGCAGGTTGTCGAGGGCCCAGAGGTAAAGAACCAGCGCCGGAACAACGCCGAAATTTACGAAATCACACAAGGAGTCCAGCTCTGCGCCGATCTTGCTTTCGCTGCGTAACAGTCGCGCAAGACGCCCGTCCAGACCATCCAGAACGGCAGCAAGGATGATCAGCGTGACGGCCAAGCCAAACTCGCCATTGAAAGACGCACGCAGGGCCGTCAAACCCGCGCAAAGTGCCGCCACCGTGATCATGTTCGGCAAAAGCTGGAACAGGGGCAGTTCTGGGACCTTGCGGCGCGCGGGCTCGGTCATCGGCTATTCCAGCGAGGCGCTGCGGCGGGGCAATGTCTGGCCAAGGGCTGCAATCACCGTCTCGCCCGCAAGGACGGTCTGGCCCAGCGCCACCTGCGGTTCTACCCCATCGGGCAGGTAAGTGTCGACGCGGCTGCCAAACCGGATCAAACCGATCCGTTCGCCCGTCCGCAGACCCTGCCCATCGTCAACAAAGCTGACGATGCGACGCGCCACCAATCCGGCAATCTGCACCACCACGATCTTGCGGCCATCGGGCAGTTCCAAGGCGTAACTCATCCGTTCATTGTCTGACGAGGCCTTGTCCAAGGATGCATTCAGGAATGCACCAGGTCGGTAGGCCTTGGCCACGATCCGCCCGGCGATCGGCGTACGGTTCACATGGCAGTTAAAGACCGACATGAAGACCGACACCCGCATCAATGCTTCGGAACCAAGCCCAAGCTCTTCGGGCGGAACGGCGCGTTCGATCAGCGATACGACGCCGTCTGCCGGGCTAACCATCAGCCCGGCCCCTTGCGGAACCATGCGCTTGGGGTCGCGGAAAAAATAATAGCACCACACCGTCAGTCCCAGACCCAGCCAGCCCAGCGGCTGCCATATCCAGAACAGAACCAGGGCAATCGCCGCGAAGATAGCCACGAACCGATACCCCTCGCGGTGCATCGGTTTCACAAAAGTGTCGAGCATGTTCATCTAGTGCAAATCCCGGTTGTGCTGTCGGGCCTTCCTACCGCTCGGCGCGGGTGGGATCAACTGTGCCGTGATCCACCCGACAGACCGCCATCTGGCGCATGTTCGGCGACTAGAAATGGCGAGACCCTTCGCTGACGAAAGGTCTCGCCACGTCCGTCAGGCAGGCACCAGCATGCCCTTGGCCCGTGCCAGGGTGCGGATGCGTTCCTGCAGCTTTTCGAACGCGCGCACTTCGATCTGGCGAATGCGTTCGCGGCTGACCTTGTATTCGTCCGACAGCTCTTCCAACGTCACGGGCGTGTCCGACAGGCGGCGTTTGACGAGCACATCGCGTTCGCGGTCGTTCAGCACTGAAATCGCATCGGCCAGTAGCGCCTGACGTGCCTGCAACTCGTCCTTGTCGGCGTAGGCCATGGCCTGGTCGCTGTCTTCATCTTCAAGCCAGTCCTGCCATTGGGTCGTCCCCTCGCCATCCGAACCGACAGTCGCATTCAGCGACGCATCGCCCCCCGACAGCCGGCGGTTCATGTCGATGACTTCTGTTTCTGTTACCGAAAGATCCTTGGCGATCTTGGCGACGTTTTCGGGGCGCAAATCGCCCTCTTCCAGTGCGCCGACCTTGGCCTTGGCCTTGCGCAGGTTGAAGAACAGCTTTTTCTGCGCCGAGGTGGTGCCCATCTTTACCAGTGACCAAGACCGCAAGATGTATTCCTGGATCGAGGCGCGAATCCACCACATCGCATAGGTGGCCAGACGGAACCCCTTTTCAGGGTCAAAACGTTTGACCGCCTGCATCAGGCCGACATTCGCCTCTGAGATGACCTCGGATTGAGGCAAGCCATAACCACGGTAGCCCATGGCAATTTTTGCCGCCAACCGCAGGTGCGACGTGACCATCTTGTGCGCAGCGCCGGTGTCGGAATGATCCACCCAGCGTTTGGCCAGCATGTATTCTTCTTGTGGATCCAGCAGCGGGAACTTGCGGATTTCCTGCATGTACCGGTTCAAGCCTTGCTCCGGGCTTGGTGCGGGTAGGTTGGTATAGGTGCTCATCGTGCCCCCCATGGTGACCACAGTGCGTTCGCGCCCCTGCGGATCCGGTGATTTATGTGTGCCGCGGCCCCGTCACAAGGGCCTTGCAGCCAAAAGTCCGCCTCGGATTACGAGGAATTAGGGTCAAACTTGTGACAGGGAAGCGATGTGACAGCATTCTCACGGGTTTGTGGGGCAAGATCAGACCGCTGGTCGCAACCGGGCCACAAGTGCGGCCATGTCCGGCGGCAAGGGCGACGTGAAATCCATCTGCGCGCCGCTGACCGGGTGGCGAAAGCCTAGACTTGCCGCGTGCAGGGCCTGCCGTGCAAAGGCATTGCCAAAGGCCGCCGGGACGTCCCCCAGCAAGCCGGGCGAAAGCTTGCGCTTGCCACCATAGGTCTGGTCGCCAAGAAGGCCATGCCCGGCATAGGCCATATGGACCCGGATCTGGTGCGTGCGGCCCGTTTCCAGCCAGCATTCGATCAGCGAAGCCTGGCCGCGGAAATCCTCCAGCACCCGCACCCGCGTCACGGCATGTCGCCCCTGCCCATCCCAGACCACGGCCTGGCGCTGGCGATCGGTCCTGTGCCGGGCAAGGCCGGTCACGATCTTCAGGATGCCGCTGCCCTCAAACGACACCCCCTTCAACCCGCGCAGCCGCGGATCCCCGACATTGGGGACGCCGTGGACCACCGCGATGTAGTGCCGGTTGACGCTGTGGTCTGCGAACTGTGCCGCCAGCCCGTGATGCGCCCGATCGGATTTCGCCGCGACCAGCAGGCCCGTCGTATCCTTGTCGATCCGGTGCACGATACCAGGTCGTTTCTCGCCTCCGATCCCGGAAAGGCTGTCGCCGCAATGTGCCAAAAGCGCATTGACCAACGTGCCCGACGGAGACCCTGCGGCTGGATGGACAACCATGCCCGCCGCCTTGTCGATGACGATCAGGTCAGCATCCTCGTAGACTACGGACAAAGGAATGTCCTCGGCCAGGGTCTCCGTCGGTGCCGCCTCGTCCAGGCGCACAAGGTAGGTAGCACCGGCGACCCCTTTGGCCTTTGGGTCCGTCACCGCCTCGCCGTCGTGAAAGACAGCTCCTTCGGCAATCAGCCGCGTCAGTCGGGACCGCGACAAGGCAACGTCCACTGGCACTTCGCGCGCCAGCGCCTTATCAAGTCGTTCGGAAGGCGCATCTTCGGACACCCGCAGGGTCAGCCAGGGATCGTCCGCAAACGGCAAAGGGTCATTCATGGACGAGGCTCCCCCCACCGGACCGCTTCCGCCCGGATTGCGCTGGCTGCAAGGCATGGTGATCGTGCTGACGCTCACCATGATTGTCGCCGTCATAACCATCGCCGGCGTCCTTGTCACCCGCGCGCCGCAGGTCTTTGCGAACGCCGAGGCCCCGGTGCTGCCGGACGGTCTCCGCCTGCCCGACGGTACAAGACCCTTGGCTGTAACAGCCGGGCCGACATGGTTTCTGGTCGTCACCACCGACAACCGCATTCTCTTTTTCGACCGAGCCGGAGCATTACGCCAGGAAGTGCCCCTGATTGAAGAGCTTGCCGACTGACACGTCCCGGTGCAGGGTCGGCCCCATCCCACAGACATCACGCCGGGGCAGAACCGACCAATGACCGTGCCGACATTTTCGCCGATGTGGTCGGATGCGGCCGACCGGACCAAGATGCGCAACGAACTGGCGCGGCAATTTGACATCCTTTGGCGCGAACGCTGGCAAAGGCTGACCCTGACAGGCGTGGCCTATCTGCTTTGCACGATCTATCTGCCCTTCTGGATTTGCGCGCTTTGCGCCTTGGTCAACATCCTGGCCGAAATTGCCGGCATGCGGATGATGGCCCGGATGGACCTCGCCAAAGACCTGGGGGAATATCGGGCGGTGCTGGGAATGGTTTTTGCGGTCGAGGTCGCCTATTGCCTGCCCGCCGCGATGATCTGGCAGCTGAATGACCCCTATGCCAAGGCATTTGCCCTGGGGATGGTGATGATGACGATCATCCACCTGACCACGGTCCGGGCAATTTTCCTGCCACAGGGACTGGCAGGGTTCGCGGGGCTGGCCGCTTGCGTCGTTGTCGGCAATTCGCTGTTCTGGCTTGGTATTGCCGATCTTGCGGGGCTGACGGTATCGACAATCTGCGCAGCAGCAGGGCTGGCCTATTCGCTGACGGCGATGATTTCCAACAACCACCTGCACCGCGCCACCGCCGAAGGCAGTGCCGCAGCGCAGCAGGCCGATGCCGCCAAGTCCCGGTTTCTGGCGCAAATGAGCCATGAGTTGCGCACGCCCCTGAATGCCATCCTGGGGATAGGACAAACGGAACTGAGCCGGACGGAGGATGATCGGACCCGCGAACGGCTGGAAATTCTGGTGCGGGCTGCACATGGGCTTGGCATCGTGCTCGACGACTTGCTGGACATGTCCGCAATCCAGCTTGGCAAACTGTCAATTGTGCCGTCGGACGCGTCTCCACGAGATGTCGTCGGAACCACGGTCGGCCTTTTTGAGTTGCAGGCCGACAAGGCGGGACTGAGCCTGTCGCTGACAACTGATGCGGATCTGCCTGAGATCGCTCGGTTCGATGTCCAACGCTTGCGCCAATGTCTGTCCAACCTGATCTCGAATGCGCTGAAATACACCGATGTCGGCGGCGTGACGGTAGATATTTCCTGCACAGAGACGGCGCAGCAGATGCTGCAAATCCTTGTCGTGGATACCGGTGTCGGCATTCCGGCAGGTGCCGAGGATGCAATATTTGAACCTTTCGTGCGGGCGGATGGCCATGTTGCCGGAACCGGTCTAGGGCTGGCCATTTCGCGGGCGTTGGCACGCGGCATGGGCGGGGACTTGCGACTGATGCCCGCTGATCCGGCGGTGCCAGGCGCGCGATTCTTGCTGACAATCGCGATGGAGCCCCCTTTGGAACCCCAAATAGGCCCGCACAGTATGCCTGCCATACGTGTCGACGGACTACGCGTTCTTGTGGTCGATGATCTTGCGACCAATCGGCTGGTGGCTGAGGCACATCTGGAAAACCTGGGGGCAGTGGTAACCTGCGCTGAAGGCGGCAAAGAGGCCTTGGGAATTCTCGCCCGCGAAAAGATCGATCTTGTGTTTCTGGACATGAACATGCCTGACCCCGACGGTCTTGAAACCTTTCGCATGTTGCGCGCGGGGCACGGGTTGCAGCCGGGTGTGCGGGTGATCGCGATGACCGCAAACGCCTTGCCAGCCGATCGCGAAACCTACCGAGCAGCCGGGCTGGATGGTTATCTTGCCAAACCATTGTCGACCGATACCCTTGCAACGGTCCTGCAAGACGTCCTGCAGGACCATGCGCCCACACCTTGAGGCCCGCCGCCCGGTGATCCTGCACATGCGAATGCGACCAGAGTTTACGGACCTTGGCACCCGACGTCCGATATCAAGAGAGCAGCCATGAACAGGGATCGCGGACCGACGGATTTGACCCAACTGTCCGCCTCGGACCTGTCTGCCATGATCGCAGCACGATCTGTCGGACCTTCCGAAATCATGGCGGCATTTCTGGACCACATTGGCCGGACAAACCCTGAAATCAACGCGGTGGTTTCCCTGCGCGACCGCGACGCACTGATGGCCCAAGCGCGGGCGGCAGACGATGCACCGCGTCGGGGCTGGCTGCATGGGATGCCCTTTGCGGTCAAGGACCTGTGCGCGACCAAGGGGTTGCGGACGACCTGGGGCTCGCCGCTGTTCGCCGATCACATCCCCGACGCGGATGATTTGCTGGCGGCGCGGCTGCGAGCGGCGGGTGCGATCTTCATTGGCAAGACCAACGTGCCGGAGTGGGGCCAGGGCAGCCACAGCTTCAACCCTGTCTTTGGCTTTACGCGCAATCCGTATGACCGGGCGCGCACAGCAGGCGGGTCGTCGGGCGGGGCGGCGGCGGCGTTGGCGGCGCGCCTGGTGCCGGTGGCGGACGGGTCGGACATGATGGGATCGTTGCGCAACCCTGCGGCATTCTGCAACATCTACGGCTTTCGCCCGAGCTATGGGCTGGTGCCGGGCGACGCCCAAGGCGACACCTTCTTGGCAACCCTGTCGACCGAGGGACCGATGGGGCGGACGGTCGAGGATGTCGCACGACTTTTGCAAGTGATCGCGGGCGAAAACGCTGACGTGCCGTTCGGACGCAAGGCGGAACCTTATGGCGATATATTGCATGCCGACCTGCGGGGCATGCGGATCGGCTGGCTGAGTGACTGGGGCGGCGCTTACCCGATGGAGCCCGGAATTCTGGCGCAATGCGAGACAGGCCTGCGGGTGCTGGAGGACCTGGGCGCGACCATCGAACCCATGCCCCCACCCTTTTCCGCGCCGGCTTTATGGCAGTCCTGGACCACCTTGCGCTGCATGCTTAACGCGAACGCACTGGCCGCGATCTACGATGACCCCGCCCAGCGCGCGCTGACCAAGCCCGAGACAATCTGGGAAATCGAAAGCGGCCGGGGTCTGAGTGCGGCGCAGGTCCATGCGGCATCTGTCATCCGGTCGGAATGGTACGCCATGGCGGCGCGCATGTTTCACACCTATGACGCGGTCATCCTGCCCTCGGCGCAGGTCTGGCCCTTTCCGGTGGAATGGCGGTGGCCGCGAAGCATCAGTGACCAGACGATGGACACCTATCACCGCTGGATGGAAGTTGTGATCCCGGTCAGCTTGATCGGGGTGCCCTGTCTGTCGGTTCCGGTGGGGTTCGACCCGCAGGGGCTGCCTATGGGGATGCAGATCGCGGGCCCGGTCGGCGCGGATGCCAAGGTGCTGGCGATCGGACAGGCCTATCACCTGGCGACGGACTGGCCCGGCACCCAACCACCGGTTCTGGCCTAGGCGTCAAACGGCAACGCGGGTGGATGACGACTGGCGCAGCAGATGCGCGATCCGGTCGCGGATTTCGGTCCTGAAAGGGCCATTGCGCGGCGGATCGGCAATCGTCGTCAGCAGCTCCGGGGCTGGTGGAGGACGCCCGCCACCGCCCCAGGTCAGGTCCCGCAGGATCGCTTGCGCCTCGGTTGGAAGGCTCTCGGGAATGGCAAAGCCCGCGATGTCCGCCCAGACCGCCGTCCAGGTCCGTGCCACGGTCCAGGGGTTATAGCCGCCCCCACCCAGCACCAGCAATCGCGGTGCAAGCGGGCGGAGTGCAGCAAGCACCGCGCGATGGGCGTTGTTCGACAGCGAAAGGCGGGACAGCGGGTCCTCGGCCACACCATCGGCGCCACATTGCAAAACCACCGCATCGGGTGCGAAATCCGTGACTTTGGGCACTATCAACCGGTCGATTGCCGCCTGCATCTCGCTGTCGTTGAAGCCTGCAGGCACGGGCAGGTTGACCATGTTGCCAATGCCATCGTCGTCGATCTTGCCGGTAAACGGCCAGCGCGCCTCTTCATGCACCGAAATCATCAGAACCGAAGGATCGGCGGCAAAGCCGTGCGCCACGCCATCGCAATGATGCGCGTCGATATCGACATAGGCGACACGGCGCAGCCCTGCACGCTGCAGGGTCAGAATCGCCAGCACGGGGTCGTTCAGATAGCAAAACCCGTTGGCGCGGTCCGACATCCCGTGATGGGTGCCGCCGCCTGGGACAAAGATCACACCACTATCGGCATTTGTCAGCAGTTCCGTAGCCAGCATCACCCCCCCAGCCCCGGTAGCAGGTCGGCGGTACATTTGCGGAAAGACGGGGTTGGACAGGGTGCCCAGGTGATGACGCCTTCGGACATCGTCGCTGACCGTGCCGTCGCGTTCGGCAGCTTGCAGCGCCGCCAGATAGCCAGGATCGTGCCAGATCGCCAACGCGGCAGGCTTGGCACAGGGCGCGGTACGGTAGCTGCCGGACGGAAACCATCCCAGCGCGCGGCAAAGGTCAATGACCGTCGAGACACGCGGAATGCGCAAGGGATGCGCGCCCCCATAACTCGACCCACGATAGATTTCTGACCCCAGAAACAAGGGACCGACGGTCTTTGTCGTCGTCACGGCCGCTCCATCACGGCAAAAGGCGATCGATCTCGCCAGTGATCCGCGTACTCATCGGATTTACGGCAGAACCCCAGGTGGCCACGACCGCACCATCCGGCCCCAAGAGGACCTTGTTGAAGTTCCATCCAGGTTCAAACCCTTGAGTGTCGCGCAGCCAGGCATAGAATGGATGCGCATCGGAGCCACGGATATGGGTGATATCGGTCATCGGCAGGGACAGATCAAAGTTCAACGCACAGAATTCCTTGACCGCCGCCCCGGAGGCCAGTTCCTGGTCAAAGTCGTTCGACGGTACGGCCAGCACCAGAATGCCTTGTTCGGCGTATCTGTCACTTAGGGTCTGCAGATCGGTCAACTGACCGGAAAAGGCGCACAGTGACGCAGTGTTGACGACAAGCACCGGACGCCCAAGATGGTCATCCAGGTCAATCTGGCCGCCGTCGATGGAGTCAAACACATACCCTGCCCAAGCCGGCACACTGGTGCCCAGTACGAAAACCCCGCAAAGGGTTGCCCTCCGAATCCAGGCGATGACAGGGTGCATCGGGGCGATCCTCTTGTTCTTCATCGCAGAGCGCAAAAAGTAGCGTTGCAATCCGTTCTGTCAAAGCCACAGCCAACACGGAACCGTGCTTAGGGTTGTAAATGCTCGCAATTCCGGCCTCGTCGTGCCACAATCCAATTCATAGAGGCAAACAGCCCGAAATCGTTTCCCGTTGAGGCAAAGCAGTGCATTCAAGTCAACACCGTCTCTTTGACCAAGAGACGTCTTTGAAGCGGACACAGTACGGGGCGCTTTGCTGGCGATCCCATCGTGGCGGTCCGCAGATCTTGCTGGTCACCAGCCGCGACACCGGACGATGGGTCATCCCCAAAGGATGGCCGGGCGACGGGCTTGACCCGGTCGCATCTGCCAAACGTGAAGCTTGGGAAGAGGCTGGGGTCGAAGGCGCGGTCAATCCCCGTTGCCTTGGTTTTTTCAGCTATTCCAAAGTGATGACGGTGGGTTCGAGCCTGCCTTGCGTGGTCGGCGTCTACGGCTTGCGGGTCCAAAAGCTGCAGCGCAGGTTCCCCGAACGCAAGGAACGGCGGCGCAAATGGTTTTCGCTGGAAAAAGCCGCAAAAAAGGTCGCCGAAGTGGAACTTCGGGTGTTGATCCTGTCGATGAAATCAGTCTTGCCGATGCCGGATGTTGACCCGCCAACAGAGATCAATGCCACACAATCGGTCGATCGCGCTTGATCGCCCCCGATCCATGTCTATTTTCAGACAGGGGCCAATTGCCGCGTCGCCCAGAAAGTCCTGACACCGTCCGATGATCCGCTTTTCCCTGACCTGTGCGCAAGACCATCGGTTTGACAGCTGGTTTCAGTCAGGGGCCGCCTTTGACCGGCTGACCGCCACGGCGCAAGTCGTCTGTCCGATCTGTGGGACGGGGGACGTGACGAAATCCCTGATGTCGCCGAATGTGACGACCGCAGAAACCCAGGCGGCGCGGCACCAACTGGCCCACGCCACGTCGCCCACAGGTCGGCCAGAAAACGGGACGCCCGAGCTTCCCGACCACCCCCTGTCGGCTCCAGGATCAGATCTGGAACGTGCCATTGCGCAATTGCGCCGCGAGGTTGAGGCCAATTCCGAATATGTCGGGCTGAACTTTGCCCAAGAGGCCCGCGCCATCCATGACGGAGACGCGCCCCAGCGTGCAATCTATGGCGAGGCGCGGCGAGACGAGGCCCGCAAACTGCTCGAGGATGGCGTACCGGTCGCACCCCTGCCCTTCATCCCCGCGCGAAAGACCAACTAAAGCCCGCGTCGGGCACGGTTCAGTAGATATAGCGGATCTGTTCCGTCCAGAACCGCTCGATCCGGCGTAGCGCCTGGTTCACATCTTCGATCCCGGACACGTCAATCATCGTTCGACGCTCCATCGTTTCGGCATGGCGCGCGAACAGTTCCGACAACAGGCCGCGCAGGCGACGCCCCTTTTCCGTCAGACGCACCCGCACCGACCGGCGGTCGATCTCGGATCGCTGATGGTGCATGTAGCCAAGCTCGACCAGCTTTTTCAGATTGTAGCTGACATTGCTGCCCTGATAGTAGCCGCGGGATTTCAGTTCCCCCGCCGTCACTTCGTTCTCGCCGATATTGAACAGCAACAGCGCCTGCACCGAGTTTATCTCAAGGATCGACAGGCGTTCAAATTCATCCTTGATGACGTCCAAAAGCAGTCTGTGCAGCCTTTCAATCAAGGCCAGATTGTCCAGATAGCTGCCTAGATAGGCCTTTTGCGATCCGTCCAGAACGGGGGTTTGCAGGGTCATTCGCGGTCTCCACCAAGGTCAAAACAGGGGCAGAGTGCGTACAGAACAAAAACATTCCGTAAACTTGATGCGCTTTTGCGCTAGTTCCGGTCTGTGATGCGCAGACGCGTAAAGGCCACAATGGTTTGCAGCAGACCGGCAATCGCTGCAGGCGGTTCGGCTTGCCCCATCACATAAGCCGCAAGATCCTGATCGTTTTCCTCCAGCAATAGATCATACAGCTGAAGATCCCCTTCATCCAGGCAGGCCAGCCGGGCGTCAGCGAATGGCCCAAGGATCAGATCCATTTCCTTGGTACCGCGCCGCCAGCTGCGCATCGTCATCCGTTTCAGCCGGTGTTCAGCCGTTTCGGTCATTTCGTGATCCATTCCCGCTTGTCGCGCTTCGCCGCGAACCCTAAGACGTGCGCGACCCGTTCGCCACGCTGCACAAGGACGCAACCCATGGCTTTCCTTTCCGACACCCTCGCCCGCGTCAAGCCTTCGCCCACCATCGCCGTCACCACCAAGGCAGCCGAACTCAAGGCGCAGGGCCGCGACGTGATTGGCCTCGGGGCGGGAGAGCCGGATTTCGACACGCCCCAGAACATCAAGGACGCGGCCAAACGCGCGATTGATGCAGGCCGCACGAAATACACCGCCGTCGATGGCATCCCTGAACTCAAGGCCGCGATCTGCGCCAAGTTCCTGAAAGAAAACAGGCTGACCTACACAACCCAGCAAGTCACCGTCGGCACGGGCGGCAAGCAGATCCTCTATAATGCGCTGATGGCGACCTGCAATCCGGGGGATGAGGTAATCATCCCTGCCCCCTATTGGGTCAGCTATCCCGACATGGTGCTGCTGGCTGGGGGCACACCGGTTCCGGTGGTCGCGGGCATCGAGACCGAGTTCAAGATCACCCCCGACCAGCTTGAGGCGGCAATCACCCCGCGCACAAAATGGTTCATCTTCAACTCGCCATCGAACCCGACCGGGGCGGGCTATACCCGCGCCGAACTGCGGGCGTTGTGCGACGTGCTGCTACGCCACCCCCAAGTCTGGATCATGTCCGACGACATGTACGAACACCTCGTCTTTGACGATTTCGAGTTCTGCACCCCGGCCGAAGTGGAACCCAAGCTTTACCACCGCACGCTGACCTGCAACGGCGTATCGAAATCCTACGCGATGACCGGCTGGCGCATCGGCTATGCGGGCGGCCCGGTCGCGCTGATCAAGGCGATGGGCACCATCCAGTCGCAGTCGACATCGAACCCCTGCTCGATCAGTCAGTATGCAGCACTTGAGGCGTTGTCTGGCCCGCAGGATTTCCTGGCCCCCAACCGCAGGCTCTTTCAAGGCCGCCGCGATCTGGTCGTGTCGATGCTGAACGCGGCAAAAGGGATCACCTGCCCAAAGCCCGAGGGTGCGTTCTACGTCTATCCCGACATTTCGGGCTGCATCGGCAAGGCCACGCCCAACGGCACCGTCATCACCAATGACGAGGTGTTTGCGACTGCCTTGCTGGAAGAAACCGGCGTCGCGGTGGTCTTTGGCGCCGCCTTTGGTGTTTCGCCAAACTTTCGAGTCAGCTACGCTACATCAGACGACAACCTGCGCGAGGCCTGCACCCGCATCCAGCGGTTCTGCGCGTCGCTCGTCTGACGGGAGCACGATGCCTGGCGATCTGCCCGACTACTATTTTCGGATCCGCGAGAATGGCGCGGTGGTTTTTCGCGTCGACACCGAGAACCGCCAGCGCCGGATCGAGATGGAAGAGATCGCCGTCGTCAACGTCAAGAACGGCAATATCAAGCCACATGGCGAAGTAGAACTGACGCCGCGCGACCGTGAGGTCATCGCCGAATGGCTGGCGGCGCGGCAGGGCCTGCTGGCTGAACGCGACGTCGACGACATCCTGCGCACGGTGGACCATCTGAACCTGACGGCCCAGTGGGTACAGTCGCGTGCCGACAATCACGACCTGGAGCGGGTGACGGACGCGCTGTTGCTGGCGATGCACGACCTTCGCACCGTGCTCGTGCGCAAAAAGGCGGAACGCCTGCTTAAGGGTGAGGCTGCAGAATAGCCGCGACCTTGGGTGCCCGCGTCCAGAAGCGCCACATCAGCGTGGTTGCGGCAACCAGAAGTCCGATCACGAGGCCGCCCCACACGCCCATGCCGCCGTATCCAAGATGCAGGCCCAGAAACCACGCGCAGGGAATGCCAATCAGCCAATAGCTGACTGCCGCAAGCACCATCGGCACGCGGGTGTCGCGCAATCCGCGCAAGAGGCCCATCGCCATTACCTGCCCTGCATCGACCATCTGAAACAGCGCCGCCACCGCCAGAAGGCCAGTGCCATAGACGATGATCGCCGCTGAATCCGGCAGCGAGAGATCCAGAAACAGCCCGATCAGCTGCTGCGGCAAGCCCAGGAAAATCGTGATCCCGATCAGCCCGAACGCCGCCGACAAGCCGATGGCCACCTTTGCCCCATCGCGCAGACCCCGCGCGTCACCCGCACCATCCGCATGCCCCGCCCGGATCGTGGCGGCGTTGGCAAGACCGACATGGATCATGAAAAACAGCGACACGATTTCCATAGCGATACCGTGCGCGGCCAGTTCAACCTTGCCGATGGTGCCGATCATGATGGCGGTGGCAACGAAGAGCCCCGCCTCAGCCAGCCCCTGCACGCCGATGGGCCAGCCAAGCCGGAACACTTGCGTCAGCGCCTGGGGGTCCGCACGCCAGAACCGCTGCCAGATGCGGAACCGCGCAGGGTCGTGATGCCAATGCGCGTAAAGCGCCAACAGCATCAGGCTCAGCAACTGGCTTGCAACGGTCGCAATCGCGGCGCCGCGCACTCCCAATTCCGGCGCGCCCCAATTCCCGAAGATCAGCGCATAGTTGACCAACGCGTTGATCACAGCAGCAGCGATCGTCACCCACAGGACCACCTGGGCGCGGGTCAGCGCCGCGAGAAAGCTTTTCAGCGCCATAACCATCAGCGCAGGGATCATCCCCAGACCGACGATCCGCATATAGTCCTGCGCCAGGACCGCCACGTCCGGGTCCTGGCCAAAGCGCAGCAAGATCGGTTCCGACCACCAGAACAGCGGATAGGTCAGCGCCCCGAACCCGATGGACAGCCAGATGCCCATCCGCGTATCGCGGCGCACCTGCACCTCGTCACCACGACCCAAGGCGGCAGCGACCATCGGCATCACCGCTTGGGCAAATCCGGCACCAAGGATGAAGACGACAAAGAACGCTGACGCCCCCAACACCACGGCGGCCAGCTCGGTCACGCCATACCAGCCCAGCATCACGGTATCGGTGACATGCAGCACGGACTGCGCCAGATGGCTGCCGATCAACGGCAGACCCAGCACGAGCGTGGCGCGTGCATGCGCGGGGTAGGTTTGGATCGCGGACATGATGCCTTCGGTTACGCCGCAATCATCGCCAAGGCAATGGCAACGGGCAGGCCTAGAAAAACGCCGCCAATTGCCCGGCGGAGACGACGACGATCAAGAACCCGACGCCGAGTTCCAGCACCGGCAAGGCCTGCGCAATACGTCCCTCGGCCAGACTTGCCAGCGCCCCTTCGCGCGCCCAGATCGCCAGCAGGGCAGCCGTGATCGTGACCGCAGCTGTGCCGATCCCCATCGCGAACGTGCCCGCGACCCCGGCCCCACCGATGCCAAGCTGCCAGGTCAGGATTAGCAGGAACAGCGCCCCCGTGCAGGGCCGGATCGCCACGCCCGCGATCAGAAATGCCGCGTCCCGAAACGTGGTCACCTCGGCGATTTCGTCCAAGGTCGGGCCATGCGCGTGCCCACAATCGGCGGAGTGAACATGGTGAGGGTCATGGCCTGCCGCGTGGTTTGCCGTGCCGCGCAGATCGGGGATGCCAGACGGACCCGCGGCTGTTGCGTGAACTGTCGAGGCTGTCGCCTGTCGCAACAGATGCCGCACCCCCCGGACCATCAACCACAGACCCAAGAGACCGATCAGCGCCGTGCCAAGCGGGGCCATGACCTGCTCCGACGCATCCACCACCGTATCGCGCGTCCAGCCAAGCACCGTTACCGCCGCATAGACCAGGATCACCGCCACCGCCGCCTGCGCAAGGCTTGCCGCCAGCGCAAGCGCGATCACCGGCAAGGGACGCACCCGGCGCGCCATCGCGTAGCCGCCGATCAGCAGCTTGCCGTGGCCGGGTCCTGCCGCGTGCAGCACGCCATAGCCAAAGGTCACCGCAAGCAGACCGGCCAGCGCACCCGGGTTCTGCGCCTTGATTGCGCGAACCGCATGGGCAAGGCTGGCTTGCGCCCCACGCTGCGCATCGGTCAGGGCAGCTTGCAGGGGCTGTAGGCCTCCGGTTGCCCAAAGACCAAGCCCGACCACCGCCACAACCAGCCCGAGAACTGTCAGGATGCGGCGCATGTCACACGGATTTCCTCGGAATAGGCCTTGCCGATGGCGGGAAAGTCGGCCTCCACACTTTCATCCGCGGAATACTCCGCCAGGGCATCTTTCAGCGCTTCGTCCGCCTCGGTGATGTCGGGCGCATAGGCCGTTGCCGTACAGCCCAGCCCGCCGGTCAGGACCGGATCATGGACGATGGTGTAAAGGACATAGTATCCCGGATCATAGACCTGCACGATCAGGGGATCACCGGTCAGCGAGATGGGTAGGTCAAAATCGCGCACGTGCCGGCTGGTGATCTTGCCATCCGCATAGTCGGCGCTCCAACCCTTCGGGCGCGACAAAGAAAGATCAACATCGCCCTGCAAGGCATAGGTATCGCCAGGAAATTCAGGATCCCACTTCATGTCGAACCCCGACAGCCGGGCGGCTTCCTCAGCCGTCAGCGCGCCGTCCCAGTCCGGGTCCAGACCCATGTCGCCGATGATGAAAAGCGAATAGTATTCATCGTAGGTCCAGCTGATCCGCACCCCGGTCGCGCGGTTCTGGTCGTCGATCAAAACCTCGATGCCACTGTCGATATAGACATGGGGGTGCGCCAAGGCGGGCGTCGCCAGCGCAAAAGCGATCAAGAATGCAGCGGCCGGACACACAAATGACTTCATGGCAGGCAGTCTAGCGCCTCGCAGCAACCGGGCCAAGACACCATGATTTCCCGTTGGCAAGCTGTCGCCCGCGTCGGGATCAGTCGCCCCGACGCACTGCGGGATGCAAAGCGGTCTCAAGGATATGCCCTGCAGCGTTCAGCACCTGCGCCGCCCGCCCCACGATCAGGGGGTCAGGCACCCCCACCACCGAGGAATCCTTGCCCGGATAGTCGATCGTCGTCAGGAAATGTCGCATCGCGTTCAGCCGTGCACGTTTCTTGTCGTCGGATTTCACGATCACCCAGGGCGCGTCGGCGGTGTCGGTGTAAAAGAACATCGCCTCTTTCGCCTCGGTATAGTCGTCCCACTTGTCCAACGACGCTTTGTCGATAGGCGACAGCTTCCACATTTTCAGCGGGTCGGTTTCACGCGCGACGAAGCGCGCCCGCTGTTCCTCGCGCGAGACCGAGAACCAGTATTTCCTGAGCTTGATCCCGGACCGCACCAGCATGCGTTCCAGTTCCGGCACCTGGCGCATGAACTCCAGGTATTCGGACGGTGTGCAAAAGCCCATCACCCGCTCCACCCCGGCGCGGTTGTACCAGCTGCGGTCGAAGAACACGATTTCGCCCGTCGTCGGCAGATGCTGGATGTATCGCTGAAAGAACCACTCGCCGTTTTCCTTGTCCGATGGCTTGGTTAGCGCCACAACACGGGCATAGCGCGGGTTCAGGTGTTCCATGAACCGCTTGATGGTGCCGCCCTTGCCCGCGGCATCGCGGCCTTCCATCAGGATAACGAATTTCTGTCCAGTTTCCTGCCCCCAGATCTGCACTTTAAGGAGTTCCGCCTGCAACCGCGCCTTTTCCGCCTCGTAGGTGGCTTTGCCCATCGGGCGGCCATAGGGATAGCGCCCGGTCTCGAACGCCTCGCGGATCGCGTTCGGGTCAACAGCAGGAAACTGTTTGGGCCCAGTCAACTTGGCGTCTGTTGGCGGTGCAATCGGCGGTATGCTCGTGTCTTCGGCGGTCTGATCTCGCATGCAACATCTTTCCCATTGCTGAGCCCCCATGGGTGGAAGCTATCACCAACTGGTTGCCATGTCGTTGATTCAGGTCAAACCACACCACCGGGCCTTCACCTTGCCACCCACTAACCCTAGGCTGGCGAAACAATCCGGAGGTATGTCATGATCAGGCTTTACGGCGTCTATCGGTCCCGCGCATCGCGCCCCTTGTGGCTTTTGCACGAGATTGGCGTGCCTTTTGATCATGTGCCAGTGATCCAGGCCTATCGCTTGCCAGACCCCGATGATGCGGATGCGCCCATCAATACCCGGTCACTGTCCTACCTTGCGATCAACCCGCAAGGGCAGATTCCCTGCATGACCGACGGCGACCTGACGCTGACGGAATCGATGTCGATCACGCTATACCTTGCTGCGAAGTATGGCGGGGCAATTGGTGCAAGCGACGCAGCCGAGGCGGCGTTGATGACACAATGGGCGCTGCATGCGGTTTCGTCGGTGGAAACCCCGGCCGTTGAAATGCTGTTCGCCCATCGCGATGCAGGTGGGTCGCCCCAGGGCGAGGCGACCATTGCCGTGGCCGCCGAAAAACTGCGCCGTCCCTTGGCAAGACTGCAGGTCCATCTGAACACCCATCCGAACCTTGTCGGCGACCGGTTCACCGTAGCCGACATCAACACTGCCGAATGTGTGCGCTATGCCCAGGGGCATCCGACCTTTCTGCAGGAGTTCCCGGCGGTGAAGGCGTGGCTGGAACGCTGCCAGGCGCGACCGGCATTCAAGGTGATGTGGGACAAACGGATGGCCGAGCCGGCATGAGACCGGGGGTTTCACACCCCCGGACCCCCGTGGGATATTTGTGAAAAGGTGAATGGGCTAAGCTGGCGCACTGGTCACGTATTTGCGCCAGTTGTGTTGTTCCGTGAATCCCAGCACCTCGCGGATTTTCCGGTTCGACAGGAGGCTTTCGTTGGGGGCAACGGCGCGCGACAGTGGCACGTTGGGGAAATACTTGGCCAGCAGTTCCGCATTCGGCTGCGGCACGGAATTGGTGTCGTTGACGGCATTGAAGACCTGGAACCCCAAGCCGTCCTTCTTCAGGCACAGATCCACGATCTGCCCCAGATCCCGCGCGTCGATATAGCTGAAGGTGATCCGCCGCCGCAGTCCGGGGTCCTTGGCCGCCGCCGGAAAGACCGTTGCATACTCATGCGGCTCGATCACGTTGCCAATGCGGAGTGCGTAAATATCAGCACCCGACCGGCGCTGGAAAGAACGCGCGGTGACCTCGTTCACCTTTTTCGACATGCCATAGCTGTCCATCGGGTCAATGTCGTAATCCTCGTCCAGGGGCAGCACCTTGGGGTCCACCACACCGTCACTGAAACAGACGCCATAGGTCGTCTCCGAGCTTGCGATGATGATCTTGCGCACCCCCATTTTCACGGCCGCCTCGATGACATTGTAGGTGCCCATGACGTTCACCCGGTAGGTTTCGGTATCGGGGGCCAGCAGCAGCCGTGGGACGGCGGCGAAGTGTACCACCGCGTCGAACACCTGCGCGCCGCCACCTTGAGACATGGGGCCCAACTCCATCTCGTCGAAACCGGCATGGCTGCACATGGCGGAATACATCTGACCTGCGTCTGTAATGTCAGCGATCAGGTCGTGCACGCCGGGATGGTTCAGGGGCACGCGGTCGACATTCAGCACCTTGTGCCCGGCCGCCGCCAGATAGGCCACCACATGCTTGCCCGCCTTGCCTGACCCGCCCGTAAAGAGTACCCGCATCGCAACCTCCCTGTTGTTGGTAGGAACCTAGGCCCACCTGACCGCCCCGGCAACCACCCCCACATCTTGCGCCCCTGCCCCCGGTGGTGGTCTAATGCCAGCGGCACGACGCCTAAAACCAAGCGAGCACCCATGGCGAACGATCTTCTGTCCGGCACTTCCCACGTCTATGACGCCAGTTCCATCGAAGTGCTCGAAGGGCTGGAGCCCGTCCGCAAGCGTCCCGGCATGTATATCGGCGGCACCGATGAACGCGCGCTGCACCACATGGTTGCCGAAATCCTGGACAACGCGATGGACGAGGCCGTCGCCGGTCACGCCAACCGCATCGAGCTGGAATTGCATGGCGACAATTCCGTCACCGTGCGCGACAACGGGCGCGGCATCCCCGTCGATCCGCACCCGAAATTTCCCGGCAAGTCGGCGCTGGAGGTTATCCTGTGCACCCTGCATGCCGGCGGCAAATTCAACGCCAAGGCCTATTCCACTTCGGGCGGATTAAACGGCGTGGGCTCTTCGGTCGTCAATGCGCTGTCGGATCTGATGACAGTGCAGGTCGCGCTGAACAAGGAATTGTACGAGCAAAGCTTTTCGCGCGGCATTCCCCGGGGTCCGATCCAGAAACTCGGCCCCATCCAGAACCGGCGCGGCACCTGGGTCACCTTTCACCCAGACCCTGAGATTTTTGGCCACCAGACCCTGAAACCCGGCCGCCTGATGCGCATGGCGCGGTCCAAGGCCTATCTCTTTTCCGGCGTCGAAATCCGCTGGAAGACCGCTGTGACCGAGGCCGATACCCCGGCCGAGGCGGTGTTTCACTTTCCCGGCGGCCTGAGCGACTACCTCAGCGACACGCTGGAAAAGACGATGACCTATGCCGACCGCCCTTTTGCGGGCAAGGTCAGTTTCCAGGAAAAGTACGGCCTGCCGGGTCAGGTCGAATGGGCAATCAACTGGACGCCGATGCGCGACGGGTTCATCCATTCCTATTGCAACACCGTTCCCACCCCCGAAGGCGGCACGCATGAGGCCGGCTTCTGGGCCGCGATCCTGAAAGGCATCCGCGCCTATGGCGAGCGGATCAAGAACCGCAAAGCCGACCAGATCACCCGCGACGACATGCTGGCGGGCGGCTGCGCGCTGATCAGCGTTTTCATCCGCGAGCCGCAGTTCGTCGGCCAGACCAAGGACCGCCTCGCCACCGAAGAGGCCGCGCGGATGGTCGAGGGCGCGGTGCGCGACCATTTCGACACCTGGCTGGCGCAGGACCCGAAATCGGCCGGCGCGATCCTCGATTTTCTGGTGCTGCGCGCCGAGGAACGCCTGCGCCGCCGTCAGGAAAAGGAAACCCAGCGCAAGACCGCGACCAAGAAATTGCGCCTGCCGGGCAAACTGACTGATTGCACGTCCAAGACCCGCGAGGGGACGGAATTGTTCATCGTCGAAGGCGACAGCGCCGGAGGGTCGGCCAAAGGCGCGCGGTCGCGCGAAACCCAGGCGCTTTTGCCGCTCAAGGGGAAAATCCTGAACGTCCTCGGGGCGGCCTCGGCCAAGCTGAACGACAATTCGGAAATCCGCGACATCTGCGAGGCCTTGGGTGTCTCGATGGGCACGCGGTTCAAGGTGGACGACCTGCGCTATGACAAGATCATCATCATGACCGACGCCGATGTCGACGGCGCGCATATCGCGAGCCTCTTGATGACGTTCTTTTTCACCCAGATGCGCCCCCTGATCGACAAGGGGCACCTCTACCTCGCCTGCCCGCCCTTGTACCGCCTGACGCAAGGCGCGCACCGGATCTATGTGGCGGATGACGTGGAAAAAGAGGCGTGGCTGGCCAAGGGCTCGGTCGGCGGCAAGGGCAAGATCGACGTCCAGCGCTTCAAGGGGCTGGGCGAGATGGACGCCAAGGATCTGAAAGACACCACGATGAATCCCCTGACCCGGAAGCTGATCCGGGTGAGCATTGATGAGGAGGCGCCGGGAGAGACGGGGGATCTGGTGGAACGGCTGATGGGGAAGAGACCGGAGCTGCGGTTCCAGTATATTCAGGAGAATGCGCGGTTTGTGGAGGAGTTGGATGTTTGAGGGCATTTCATCTTGAACAAGATACCTCAACAGACCAGAAACAACATTTTTGACGCCCTTCGACTAGAGAATATTTATTATGCTGGCAGTCTTGGGGACGTGGGCTTCCTTGGAAGGATATTCGATCTAAAGTCTTTGCCAAGCTATGATAACCGTTTTGATGCAGCAGATGGTGACATTTGGCAGCATTGTGAGAATAACAATGACTGGCCAAGCGATTGGGTTTACACAGATGCGCGGTTCAATCTCCTTTGGTGCTCGGATGGTGATTTTTTGCGGTTTCTCTGCGAAACTGTGCATCCGGTCGTGCGCCCGGACAAAGAAGAGGCCGCCAAGATTGTCGGGCACTACAACGAGCAATTGCGCAGAACTGGTTGGGAACTAGTTGAAGATCAAAAGATTGCCGGACGTGCCAGTTATGTTGCAAAGAATGCAGGGGAGTTTCAGAGCCAGATTCATCGCGCAAGTGCGGCGGCGGTGGTCCTGTCATCAAACTGGATGCAAACGGAAATAGTTAGAATCCGCGAATCTATTAACACAGATCCTGCACTTGCAATTGGAACCGCGAAAGATCTCATCGAGTCTTGCTGCAAAACGATTCTGGCCCAAATTCCAGAGGCAGAGGAAGTAAGCAAGACCGACGATCTGCCCACGCTTTCTAAGAAGCTATGTAAGGCGCTGGCTCTTGTTCCCGAGGGAATTTCTAATGAGGCAAAGGGTGCCGATAT
>JANPBI010000365.1:0-3678 GCA_031430315.1 Rhodobacterales bacterium
GAAGCCGAAGCCGTCGTGGACCCCGCCGGATGACCCGCGAGAACGGCCCAAGAAGTTATTGACTCGCGCAGGTTTCTGCAACACGCTAACGCGCACAAGTGTTCGTTTTGCGCACAACTTGCGGGTCAGTGCAGCTAGCCAAGGCACCAACGACAATAACAACCGCCTCAAAAAGGGGCATCCAAAGGGGAGAATACACTAAATGCTCAGAAGAACTCTGCTTGCGGGCGTTGCCGGACTCGCGATGGTCGCGGCATCGCTTACCGCGGTTCAGGCGCGCAGCCTTGACGACATTCTGGCCGATGGCAAAATCCGCATCGGCATCAACCCCAACTTCCCGAACATGAGCGTGCGCAACGCCGCCGGCGACTGGGAAGGCTTCGACATCGAGATCGGCAAGGCGCTAGCCGCCGCGATTGGTGTCGAGATCGAATGGGTGCCGACGGAAACCCCGCAGCGCGTGCCGTTCCTTGTGTCGGACCGCATCGATATCTCGCTCGGTGCGCTGACGCGCAACGCTGAACGGGCCAAGCTGATCGACTTTACCGTGCCGCTGCATACCGAAGTTCTGGCCGTGTTGACGACCGAAGCGGTCGAAGCTGCGACGTGGAAGGATTTGGACAAGGACACGGTGACACTCGCCAATATGCGCGGCAACTGGACCGTGGACTGGACGGCCGAAAACCTGCCCTCCGCCAAGGTCGAACTGGTCGATACCATGGCCGACACCGTGCGCCTCGTGGCGCAGGGCCGGGCCGACGCGATTGTCGAGAACATCGACTTCTTCATGGCCTTCACCAAGAACTATCCGGACGTGAAGTGGCGCGTGATGCCCGATCCGATTGACGTGGCCTATTGCGCCATCGGGGTCAGCCAAGGCAACGAGAACCTTGCCGAAGTGCTGAACATCGCGCTGTTCAACTTGCATAACTCGGGCACCGTCAACGCCCTGTGGGAGCAGTATTACGGCGCGCCGATGCTGCGCAAGATCGAGCCGAACCCCTACTTCTGACCTGACCCCACGGCCTGCACCCGCAGCCAGACGGCTGCGGGTGTTGCGTTGGGTTGCCATACCAGAGGTATGAATGGATTACAGATTCCAGTTCGGCGTTGTCTGGGAAAACCTGGATGCCCTGTTTCAGGGGGCATGGCTAACCTTTCAGTTGGGCACGCTGGCCTTTGCGGGCGGGGCGCTGATCGGGCTATTCTGTGCGGCAATCGTCGCTTATGGCCCGTGGCCAATGCGTTTGCCCGTCCATATCTATGTGGTTGCGATCACCAACACCCCTGCGTTGATCCAGATCTATTTCCTATACTACGGCCTGCCTGAATTCGGTATCCGCTGGTCCAGCGAGGCGTGCCTGCTGATCGGGCTGATCCTGAATGCGGGGGCGTATCTCACGCTGATCATGCGGGCCGGGTTCCTGTCAGTGCGCCGCACAGAACTCGAGGCGGGGCAGGTTCTGGGCATGTCGGTCGTTCAACAGATCCGGTTCATCGTGGTGCCCCATATTGTCAAATCGATTTATCCGGCGCTGGCCAACTTTTTCATCGTGATCCTTGTCATGGGCACCTCGATCGGAGCGCTGGTCGGGGTGGACGAGTTGACCGGTCAGGCGATCAACCTGTCGTCGGTCAATTATCGCTGGCTGGAGTATTTCACTGTCGTCGCCCTGATGTATGTGGTGCTGACCTTTGTGGCCAGCGTCGGCCTTGCCCTGCTGGGGCGATGGGCGTTCAGGGTCAAGGCGAGGATTTTCTGATGGACCGCCTGCTGGAACAGATCCCGCGGTTTTTCACCTGGGACAACATCCGCCTGCTGCTGGAGGCGGCCTGGGTGACGCTGGGCATGACGTTGACCGGTTGCATCATCGGCTTCGGGCTTGCCTTCGTGCTGGTCTACCTGCGCCAGACACCGGGCCTGTGGGCGCTGCCGCTGCGGGTGGTCTGCGTGACCTATGTCGAATTTTTCCGCCGCATCCCGTTTCTGGTGATCGTTTATCTGGTGCTGTTCTTTATTCAGGCGCTGACGCCGAACGCATCCTTGTTCACCATCGCGGTCATCGCGATCTGCCTGTATTCGGTGGCCTACACCGCAGACATCATCCGGGGTGGGCTGGAATCGGTGCCCCATACTCAGGTTGAGGCTGCGCGCACGATGAACATGTCGCGGTTTCAAACCACTGTCATGGTGGTGCTGCCGCAGGCTTGGCCCGTGATCATCCCGCCCGCCATCGCCTTTGCGGTGTCTTTCATCAAGGACACGGCGCTGGTCAGCCAGATTGGCGTGTTCGAGCTGACCTTCCGGGGCAAAGAGCTGAACAATCAGGGCTATTCCGGGGTTCTGGTGTTTGGCACCATCGCACTGTTCTACTTCGCACTTTCTTTCCCGCTCACGCTTTTGGGCCAACATCTGGAGAAACGGCTTGCCACACCTCGCGGTCAACGCAGTGCGCGCAAAATACGGCAGTCATGAGGTTCTGCGCGGGATCGACCTGTCCATCGAAAAGGGCGAGATTGCAGCACTGATCGGCCCCTCGGGGTCGGGCAAATCGACCGTGCTGCGGGCGCTGGTCGGGTTGACGCCGATCACCGGGGGCCAGGTCGAAATTGCCGGGCAATCCATCGACTACCGCAACGCAGGCTCGGTCCGCGCGGCGCGCGACCGGATGGCCATCGTGTTTCAGCAATACAACCTGTTCCAGAACATGACGGTGATGCAGAACATCACCCTTGCCCCCGTCAAGATCAAGCACCGCTCCCGCGCCGAGGTCGAAGCCGAGGCGCGCCGCCTGCTGGATGTGGTGGGCCTTGGTGACAAGCACGCCTCCTATCCTGACCAGTTGTCGGGTGGCCAGCAACAGCGCGTGGCGATTGCCCGTGCGCTGGCGCTGCAACCGCAGATCCTGCTGCTGGACGAAGTGACTTCGGCGCTGGATCCGGAACTGGTGACCGAAGTGCTGGATGCCATCCGGCGGCTGGCGGCCGATGGGATGACGATGATCATCGTCAGCCACGAAATGGCGTTCGTGCGCGAAGTGGCAGACAAGGTGGTATTCATGGATCAGGGCGAGATCATCGAGGCGGGCAGCCCGAAGGACATGTTCGACAATCCCAAATCCGACCGGGCGCGTGATTTCTTCAGCAAGATCCTGCGGCACTGAAGGGCCGAGGCAAGGGGGCTTTGATGACCGAAACCAAACCGGGCGCGACGGCATGTCTGACCCCCGAAGACCGCTTTTCCATCCACGACCTGCTGGTGGACTATTGCCTGCACCTTGACCGGATGGATCTTGCCGCCCTTGCCGCGCTTTTCACCCCCGATTGCGAGGTGATCTATGGCCCCGACCCCAACCTGACCGCGCGCGGTGCCACGGCGCTGGAATCGTCGCTTGCCCGGATGTGGCGATGGAAGCGCACCACACATCACCTGTCGAACGTCCGCCTTTGGGCCGACGGGGCCGACGGCGCGCGGACGGAAAGCTATGTGATGGCGTGGCACGAACGCCCCGACGGGACCACCGCCACGATCTATGGCCGCTATCTGGACCGGCTGTCGCGCACCCCGGACGGCTGGCGCATCGCGATGCGGCAGATGCAGATGAACGGCGCGGATGCGGGCTTTCGTGTCGGGAACGATGCCGCGATACACCACCGGATACGTGCTCGCGCCGTCGG
>JANPBI010000366.1:0-11967 GCA_031430315.1 Rhodobacterales bacterium
ATCTGGCGACCGGTGCGGACCAGCTTGTTGATCGTCTCGATCATATGCACGGGAATGCGGATGGTGCGGGCCTGATCGGCAATCGAGCGGGTGATCGCCTGACGGATCCACCAGGTCGCGTAGGTAGAGAACTTGTAGCCCCGGCGGTATTCGAACTTGTCGACCGCCTTCATCAGGCCGATATTGCCTTCCTGAATCAAATCAAGGAACTGCAACCCGCGGTTGGTGTATTTCTTGGCGATGCTGATCACCAGACGCAGGTTCGCCTCGACCATTTCCTTTTTGGCCTGACGGGCTTCTTTCTCGCCCTTTTGGACCTGGTTCACAAAGCGGCGGAATTCGGAAATGTCGACGCCGATATATTGACCGACCGCGGCCATTTCGGCACGCAATTCCTCAACCTTTTCGCGGGACTTCTCCATCAGCGCTTGCCAGCCGCGACCGGATTTGGCGGCCATACGATCGGCCCATGAAGGATCCAGCTCATAGCCCTGGTATTCGTCAATGAACTCGCGGCGGTTGATCCGCGCGGCATCGGCGAGTTTCACCATGCCGGAGTTGATGTTCATGATCTTGCGGTTGATGCCGTAAAGCTGGTCGATCAGCGTCTCGATCCGGCTGTTGTTCAGGTGCAGTTCATTGACCAACAGGACGATTTCGGACCGCAGTTTCTGATACGCGGCCTCATCCGCCGCCGAGAACCGGCTGACGGAATTCAGCGCGGCATGCATCCGGCTGTCCTGCATTTCGGCAAGCTTGGAATAGTCGCGCGCGATCATGTCCAGGATTTCAAGGACACGTGGTTTCAGCGCGGCCTCCATCGCGGCCAGCGACATCGCCGAGGATTCGTCATCGTCGTCATCGTCGTCCATCCGCACGATGGGATTGCCGTCGGCGTCCAGTTCCGGCTCCGCCTCAGCACCGGGGCGGCGGGGGGCGTCGACATCGACGTCACCCAGGGACGCGCCCTCAAGGTCTTCTTCGCCGTCGAGGCTGCGCCCGAAGGTGGCCTCAAGGTCGATCACGTCGCGCAGAAGGATGTCTTCGGACAAAAGTTCGTCGCGCCAGACGGTGATGGCGTGGAATGTCAGGGGGCTTTCGCAGAGCCCTGCGATCATCGTGTTGCGACCGGCCTCGATGCGCTTGGCAATGGCAATCTCGCCTTCGCGCGACAACAGTTCCACCGACCCCATTTCACGCAGGTACATGCGTACCGGGTCATCGGTGCGGTCCAGCGTCTCGGTCGTAGTGCCCGCCACCGCGATCTCGCGCGACGTCGAGGTTTCCACAAGTTCGCCCGTGGCAGGTTCCAGGCCTTCTTCGGCCTCTTCGTCCTCGATGACGTTGATGCCCATTTCCGACAGCATCGACATGACGTCTTCGATTTGTTCTGACGAGGCCTGGTTCGGCGGCAGGACGGCGTTCAGCTGGTCATAGGTGATGTAGCCACGCTCGCGGGCGTCGGCGATCATCTTTTTGACCGCAGCCTGGCTCATGTCGAGCGAGACGTCAGCGTCGTCGCTGTCCATCTTGGCGTCGTCGGTGTCCTTGAGGGCCATGTCTGCTCCTAAGTCCAAAGAGGGTGGGCCGAATCATTCGGGATCAGGCGAATCGGTTGCAGGATTTTCGAATCAATAGCGCGAATCATGGGGAGAGAAAGGCGCGATCAGTGGTTTTTCTTGATCCAGACCTGTTTATCGATCATTTCCTGCAAGTGCTTTGACAGGGCGTCGCGATCTTCGCCCAGGTCGGGGTTGGTATTGCGGTCAGGTCGGTCCGCGCGGTGGCGTGCTTCGACGGCCTGATGCAAGCGCCAAGTCAGGCCTTCATCCACGAGACCACTCATATCCTCCATCGCGTCCTCAATCTCGCGCTGGGCGCCACGTCCGGCGTCCAGCTTGGCCAACGCCTCGGCGATGCAAAGTGCCGCCTGGTCGTTGTCGCCGGGCTGGCGGATGACAGGTGTGATGCGCAGATGGGGTCGGGTCATCAGGGCGTCAAGGGCGGCAGGTATCTGGGACTGCAACTTGGACAAGAGATCGGGCGCAGCGGCATGGGATAGGATCGCCTCGCGCAAGCGGTTGTGATCGTCGCCAGTCAGGTCCAGCCGGGACAACGCGCTTTCGAACCGGGCAATGAGGACAGGATGCAAGATCATCGTAGCGAGAATCACAGCTTCGCGCAGGGTTTCCTCGACCGGCTGACCCTGTGCCAGCTGCGAGCGGCGGGCCGAAGGTGAGGCAGGCAGGGGCGGGGGTTTCTGGCCCGGTTTCCAAGCCACACGCGGGGCAAAACTACGTGGCGCTTGCCCAAACAAAGCTGCCCGCAAACGGCCGATCTCATCGCCATAATGGCGGCGGATGGAGGGGTCGGTGATGCGCTTCAACGCGGCGCGCAGGGTCTTGTCCAGGGCGGCCTTGCGTTCGGGGCTGTCGAAGTCGCGACCTTCGGTCTCGCGCTGCCAGAGGAGGTTGACCATCGGCTGGGCGGCATCGATCACGGCTTGCATCGCGGGGATGCCTTGGGTCTTGAGCAGGTCGTCGGGGTCAAGGCCGGTCGGCAACATCGCAAAGCGCAGGCCCTTGCCCGCCTCCAGCATCGGCAGGGCGAGGTCGATGACCCGCAGTGCGGCGCGGGTGCCGGCGGTGTCGCCGTCGAGCGCGATAATCGGCTCGTCGCTTATGCGCCACATCAGGCGCAGCTGGTCTTCGGTGACGGCGGTGCCAAGGGGGGCGACGGCGGCTTTGAAACCAGCCTCGGACAAGGCGATCACGTCCATGTAGCCTTCGGCGACGATCAGGGGCTGGCCCTTGCCTGCGGCTTCACGCGCCGGGGCGTGATTGTAGAGGTTGCGTCCCTTGTCGAAGAGGTCGGTTTCAGGGCCATTGAGGTATTTCGCGCGAGCGTCGGCTGCCATCGCGCGACCGCCAAAGGAAATGGCGCGGCCCCGCCCGTCGCGGATGGGAAAGATGATGCGTCCGCGGAACCGGTCATAGATGGAGCCATCGTCGGCTTTGGCGCAGACGCCCGCTTCGACGATCAGGTCGGGGGCGATGCCCTTTTGTGTCAGCGCCTGAAAAAGCGCGCTGCGCTGGTCGGGGGCAAAGCCGATTTCCCAGCGGTCTTGTGCGTCAGGGGTCAAGCGACGCTTGGCGAGGTAGGCGCGGGCATCGGCGGCGGCGGAGGTTTTCAGCTGCAGGCGGAACCATTTCACCGCCTCTTCCATGACTTGGGCCAATTGCGTGCGGCGGTCAGATTTCTGCTCGGCTTGCGGATCGCGGGCGGGCATCGTCATCCCGGCCTCGCGCGCCAGCACCTCCACCGCCTCGATGAACGGCAGGTTCTCGGTTTCCTTGACGAAGCTGATGGCGTCGCCTTTGGCGTGGCAGCCAAAGCAATAGTAGTAACCCTTGCGGTCATCGACGTGGAAAGAGGCAGATTTTTCCTGATGGAAGGGGCAAGGGGCCCACATGTCGCCTTTGCCCAAGTTGGACTTGCGCATGTCCCAAGTGACCTTGCGCCCGACGACGGACGACAGGGAGACGCGGGTGCGCAGTTCGTCAAGGAAACCGGGGGGCAGACTCATGGGCCTAGTATATCTGCCCCGAGGGCGGCTTAGTCCAGCGGGGTGCGCGCGGTGGGGGTGCAACGCCTTTAGCGGGGTGTTTGGCCCAGTCAAAAGGGTCCGCTCACAGCCCCAGCCGGTCGCGCATGGAAAACCATGTCATTGCCAGAACAAGAAGCGGCCAGCGCAGGGTGGCACCTCCGGGGAAATTGCGCTGCGGCAGGTTGGTCAGCAGATCAAAGCTGGCGCTGGTGGCGTGGATACCTTCGGCCATGATCTTGCCGGTCATCGTGGCCATCGCGATGCCATTGCCGGAACAGGCGGAGGCCGCCAGCACGTTTGGGGCGATCCGCATGAGGGCAGGCATGCGGTTCGTGGTGATGGCCAATGTGCCGCCCCAAGCATAGTCGATCTTCACGTCCTGCATCTGGGGGTAGATCTCCAGCATAGGCTTGGTCACCGCCTTGATGATGTCGGGAAAGCGGTAGCCGTAGGTTTCAGCACCGCCGAACAGCAGGCGGTTGTCGTCGGACAGCCGCCAGTAATTGACGACGAACTTGGTGTCGGCGACGGCGACGGGTTCGGACAGGATTTTTGCGGCGCGGTCGCCGAGGGGCTCGGAGGCGAGGATGAAGTTGTTGATCGGCATGACGCGCGCCGAATAGGCGGGGGCGAGGCCGCCGAGATAGCCGTTGCCAGCGAGGATCAGGTGATTGCAGGTGACGGTGCCAGAGGTTGTCAAGACCTCTGGTTTTAGGCCGTGCTTTATCTGCAGGGCCTCGGTCTTCTCGAAGATGCGGACGCCAGCCGCCGTCGCGGCCTTGGCGAGGCCAATGGCGAAGTTCAGGGGGTGGATGTGGCCAGCGCCCCGGTCGATGTCGCCGCCCTTGAAGGCATCGGAACCGATCAGGCGGCGGATCGCGGGCTGGTCGAGGGGTTCGATCTGGTCATAGCCGTAGTCGCGCGCCATGCGGGCAGCGTAGGCATGGGCGTGGTGGACCTCGGCGTCCGTCCAGCAGGCATGGGCGATGCCGGGGCGATAGGTGACCGGCATCGCGTGGTGGTCGATAAGGTCGCGAACCAGCGCGTTTGCATCCTTCGCTAGGTCCCACAACCGCCGGGCATCCTGCCGGCTTACCATTCGCTCCAAATCGTCCTGGTCGCGGCGCTGGCCGGATCCTACCTGACCGCCGTTGCGCCCCGAGGCACCGAACCCCACGCGATGCGCCTCGATGAGAACAACGTCGTGGCCCGCCTCGGCCAGATGCAACGCTGCGCAAAGGCCCATATAGCCGCCGCCGACCACGCAGACATCCGCCGTCACCGCCCCTTGCAGGATCGGGAACGGGTCCAGCGGCGTCGCGGTGGCGGCGTAGTACGAGGGCGGGTATTCGCCCTTGCGGTCGTTGGCGTAGAGCAGGTTCATACGTTGAGCAGCAGGTGCTCGCGTTCCCATGGGCTGATCACCTGCAGGAACTCTTTGTATTCGTTGCGCTTGACGGAATCGTACACTTTGCAGAAGTCCGGACCCATCACTTCCTGCAAGGCCTTGTCTTCTTCCAACAAGTCCAGCGCGTCGCCGAGGTTCACCGGAATCTCGTCGCTGTCGATGTAGGCTGAGCCGGAAAACTCCGGGCGCGGGGCCTTCTTCTCCATCAAACCCAGATAGCCGCAGGCGAGGGTTGCGGCGATGCCGAGATATGGGTTGCAATCCATTCCCGGTAGACGGTTCTCCACCCGGCGCCCGGCAGCACTGCTGATCGGGATGCGAAGGCCGGTGGTGCGGTTATCACGGCCCCATTCGAGGTTGATCGGGGCGGCAAAGTCCGGGACATATCGGCGATAGCTGTTGACGTATGGGGCAATCAGCGCGACCCCAGCCGACAAATGGTTCTGCAAACCGGCAATAAAATGCAGGAAGGCGTCGGTTTCGGCCCCTTTCGGTCCGGCAAAGATGTTCTTTCCGGTCTTGGTGTCCACGACCGAGGTGTGGATGTGCATCGCGCTGCCCGGCTCACCCGCGATCGGTTTGGCCATGAAGGTGGCAAAGCAGTCGTGACGCAGTGCTGCCTCGCGGATCAGGCGCTTGAAAAAGAAAACCTCATCGGCCAGCCGGATCGGATCGCCATGGGCGAGGTTCAGCTCGATCTGGCCAGCACCACCTTCTTGCAGGATGCCGTCGATTTCCAGACCCTGCGCCTCGGCATAGTCGTAGATGTCGTCGATGACCTTGCCGTATTCGTCGATGGCCGACAGGCTGTAGGCCTGCTTGCCCGCCGCGCGCCGCCCCGACCGCCCCATTGGCGGGATGACCGGCTGGTTGGGGTCGATATTGCGGGCGGTCAGGAAGAACTCCATTTCTGGTGCCACGACCGGCGTCCAGCCTTGGGCGGCGTATAGGTCCATGATCCGGCGCAGGACGTTGCGCGGGGCAAAGGGCACCGGATTGCCATCCTGGTCCTGCGCGTCATGGATGACCTGCAGCGTCACATCTGCCGTCCAGGGCGCGGCCGTTGCGGTCGAGTAGTCCGGCACCATGTACATGTCGGGTTCGGTAAAGGCGTCAAACGGATTGTCGGCCCATTCGCCGGTGATGGTCTGCAGAAAGATCGAGTTCGGCAGGAAGTAGCTTTTCTGGGTGCCGAACTTGGCGGCGGGCATCGCCTTGCCGCGCGCAACCCCGGCGATGTCGCCGATCACGCATTCGACTTCGTCCACACGGCGGTTGCCGATGTAGTCGCGGGCTGCCTCGGGCAGCTGGTCGGTCCATTTGGACATATGTCACACTGTCTTGTGGGTGGCCCCCGGCGCACCTTACGCGCGGAGCTTCTCGGCCCGGTGGGTGGTCTGGTGGTCTTTGAAGAACGTGGCGATGCGCGTGGCCATCGACTTGTCGGTCAGGGGTGTGTCCAGCCTGGCATGGGCATCGGCGATCTGGTCATCCGGAACAAGGCCCGGCGCGCGGACACGCAAAAGGCCATCGATGAACTCGGGGCGAAACTCAGGGTGGGCTTGCACCGTGAACATGCGGTCGTCGTACAGCATGGCCGCGTTTTCGCAGAAATCGTTGCTGGCGATGACCTCGGCGTTGTCGGGCACTTGGGTGACCTGGTCGCGGTGCCAGGCGTTCAGGGTGACTTTCTCGCCGCCGAAATCGTAGTCCGTCGCGCCAACGGACCAGCCACCAGCATAGCGTTCAACCTTGCCGCCCATGGCTTGGGCGATGATCTGGTGGCCGAAACAGACGCCGACCATCGGGACCCGGGCCGCATAGGCGTCGCGGATGAACTGCTCCAGCGGCTTGATGAAAGGATGGTCCTCATAGGCGCCGTGGCGCGAGCCGGTGATCAGCCAGCCGTCGCATTCATGGACATCCTTGGGAAACGCCATTTCCTCGACGCGAAAACGCCGGAAGGTCAGGCCTTGGCCCGCCAGCAGTGCCTCGAACATGTCGGGATAGTCGCCCATCGCGTCCTTGAGGGCGTCGGGGGCAGCTCCGGTTTGCAAGATGCCGATCAACATTTGGGTCTCATGCGTTGGTTGACCGGATGGTAGGCCAAGTGCCCCCCATCCGGTCAAGGGATGTTGCGCGCGGGATCAGACAGTGTCGAGGTAAAGCTCCACCCGTTCCTCGGGCGACAGTTCGGCGAGGTAATGCAATTCCTGCCGTTTGGTTTGCACGAGGTTGCGGATCAGTTCCTTGGGCAGGAAACGGTAAAGGATGTCGCTGCCTTCGAACGCGTCGATTGCGGCCTCCCAAGTCGCGGGGATCTGTGGCAGGTCCATCGCATAGGCATTGCCGTTCACCGGCGGCGGTGGTTCGACCTCGTCCTCGATGCCGGTCAGCGCCGCCCCAAGAATGGCCGCGAGCATCAGGTAGGGGTTCACGTCACCCCCGGCCACGCGGTGTTCGATCCGCCGCGCCTCGGGGTTGCCTGCAGGAATGCGGATCGCGGCAGTGCGGTTCTCGAAGCCCCAGCTGATCGCGGTGGGTGCGTGCTTGTCGGGGACCAGACGGTCATAGCTGTTGAGGTGCGGCGCAAAGAGAAGGGTGCTGTCGTGCATCGCGTTCAGGCAACCCGCCACGGCATAGCGCAGGGCAGCGGTGCCTTTTGGGCCGCCGCTGTCAAAGATGTTGTCGCCCTTGCTGTCCAGCACGGAGAAATGCGTGTGAAGGCCGGACCCGGAATACTCCATGTAGGGCTTGGCCATGAAGCTGGCGGCAAAGCCGTGGCGGCGGGCGAGGCCCTTGACCAGCATCTTGAAGAGCCAGGCATCATCGGCGGCACGCAAGGCGTCGTCACAATGCATCAGGTTCACTTCGAACTGACCGAGGCCGGTTTCAGAGGTGGTGGTATCGGCGGGGATATCCATCGCTTCACAGGCGTCGTAGAGATCGGTGAAGAACGTGTCGAAGGCGTCCAGTGCGCGGATCGACAGCGTTTCGGACGCTTTGCGCCGCTTGCCCGAACGCGGGCTGGGCGGGACTTGGAGGGTCTTGCCGCTGTCGTCGATCAGGAAAAACTCCAGCTCCATCGCACAGACCGGGGTCAGACCCTTGGCCTTAAAGCGGTCGACCACGGCACGCAGACAATGGCGGGGGTCCCCTTCGTAGGGCTGGCCATTTTCACGGAACATCCAGATCGGGAGCAGAGCGGTCGGCGCCTCCAGCCAGGGCATCGGCATGAAGCCGCGCTCGGTCGGCTTTAGAACACCATCGGCGTCGCCCTGTTCAAAGACCAATGGGCTGTCGTCGATATCTTCGCCCCAGATGTCGAGGTTCAGGACCGAAAAAGGAAAGCGGGTTCCGTCCTTGACCACCTTGTCGGCGAAACGGGCGGGCACCCTTTTGCCCCGCGCCTGTCCATTCAAATCGGCAGCGGCCACGCGGATGGTCCGCACGTCCGGGTGCTTGCGCAAATAGTCTTTCATCATCATTGCTAAGGCAGGGCATGAACCGCCCACGCACAGACTGATGTCCGGCGGGCGGGTTTCGGATCATGCCTTTGATCCTATCCCCTGGTTTTTTGATCACCGGCGCGGGCCGTTGTGGCCGCCACGCAATTTGATCAAATGTAAGGATACGCTTGGATCAGGCAAGGGCGCAAGGGAATTTTATGGCGATTTACACGCTCGACGGCAAAGCGGTCTACATCCGAACGACGGTTTGCACCTCGTCAGGGCTTGGTGGGTTGGGCACGGCAAGGTAGTCGGACGCCGGGATTTCGATGATCCCCCGCAGCCGCAGCAGGGATCTGTCAACCGGTTCCAGCGCCGCTATTGCCCGCCCGATGGCCGAAAAAATCGGTCCGGGCGCGCTCCCTTTGGCCGAAATATAGGGCAGCGCCGGCGTGGGTTCGGTGCGATCGATGACCTGCAGGTCGGCGGTCACGGGATCCAAGCCCTGCATCATGAACCAGGTGACGGCGTCCAATGCCGCAATGTCGGCATGCCCATCTGCCACGGCGCGGGCGGACATCCGATGCCCGCCAGAGTAAAGCGCGGGCAGCAAGCGAATGCCCAGCTTGGCGGCATGGTTCTGTGGCGCGGCCCAGCCCGATTGCGACAGCGCCTCGTTATAGGCAAGGCCTGTTCCGTCAAACGCGGCTAGGGTCGTTCGGCGGTCCGCCCTGCGCGCTACAATGACCGAATAGTAGTGGCCTGGGGGGCAGTCCGGCAGGTCGTAATGAGGCGTACCAACGAGGGTCACGCTGTCATGCAGACGCGCCCTGTACGGATAGCCGCATGTCTGCGACAGCAGCAGATCGGGCGCGGTCCAAGCGGGCCAGTAAGCATCTTCGCCCCGCATCAAGGCGTCCGGTGCGTCGATGCCGTCCTGGCGCAGGGTGTCGCGGATCAGCGCCCAGTAGCGGTCATGGGCGGCTTGCGCCGCACCGAAATCATACATCCCCAAAGAGGCAATCACGCGCGGCCGGCTTTCTGCCGCGCCAGTGCAGAGTCCACATCCGACAGACCCAGAAGGTTGGCAACCAGCCGCATCAATCGGTCTTCTTCTTCGTCGCGCAGGCCGTCTGACAGGACGACGGACCACATGGCCTGCATCAGTTCGGCGCGCTGGTCCATCGGGACGGCTGCCTTGATCGACCTGGTAAAGCGAACGGTATCGGGAGCGGCGCCTTCCAGGTCTTCGGCCTGATGACGCAAAGCCGTCGCCTCGAACGCGGTCAGGCCATGGCGCTGAGCCAGCACGCGGTCGATACGCTCCACCTCGTCAGCGGAATAAAGTCCGTCAGTGCGGGCAAGCCTTACCAGAAGCGCCGCCAATGCCAGCCTTGCATCGGAGACTGTCAGCGTTTCGGGGACGGGGGCCGCAAGGCGGCGGAGAAGCGATTGGAACATGGCACAGAGAATAGGGCGTGAGAGGGAGATTGACCAGATCGTCGGCAGAAATTCGGGGCAGAGGCGGAGCGCCGGTCAAAGTCCCCGGAAGCGTTCGGTCAGTTGTGCAGCCTCTGTGCCCAGACCATAGGGAGGATTTACGACGAACATACCAGAGCCGTGCATCCGGTGTCCGTCGCGCGCAGGCGCAAAGCGGACCTCGTGGCGCAACGCTTCGGGGAAGGTAACGGTCAAAGACTTCAACATTCCGGCATGCGGGCTGCCCGACAGGATCGGATACCATAGCATCTGGATGCCGACATTCCATTTTCGGTGGATGTGGGCCAGGTGCTTTGGGATCGCATCATAGTCGGATTTCACCTCGTAGCTCGGGTCGATCAGTATCAGACCCCGGCGCGGCGTAGGGGGCGTCATGGCCAGCGCCAGATCGAACCCGTCGCGTTGATGCACATGTGCGGCCCATGGTGCAGCGGCACTGCGCAGATGCTGGACCTCTTGCGGGTGCAACTCGGCCAAATGGATGCTATCCGTTTCACGCAGACCAAGGGCCGCGATCAGCGGAGAGCCGGGATAGGCTGTATCCCCATGTGCCGCGCGCGTTTCGGCCAGCCGCAGACGATAGGGGTGGTCGGCTGGAAACCGGTCTTCGGCCAAAACGATCCCGGCCGCCGCCTCGCCGGTTTTCATCGCAGCTTCGGCCGACAGGTCATAAACACCGCGTCCGGCGTGGGTTTCGATATAGGTCAGGGGTTTGTCCTTGGCCGTCAGATAGTCCAGCACCCAGGCCAAAAGTGCGTGCTTGTGCACATCGGCCAGGTTTCCCGCATGATAGGCGTGTTGATAAGACAGCATCAGGCTTGGCTAGCGCGTGGCGGCCGGTGCTGCAAGATCACGATTGATACCCATTGCTTGAACCAAGGCGGCAGCAAGGGTAATGGCTTGGCCAGCGGATCCCGGTGGATGGGCTGCGCGTTGTGACTGGAACGCCATCAAGGGATCGACATGGAAATTTTTACCTACGAAGGCTTTATCGCCCTGATGCAGGTCATCGGCATCGATCTGGTGCTGGCGGGCGACAATGCCATCGTGATCGGTCTTGCGGCAGCCGGTTTGCCCAAGGAGCAGCGCGGGCGGGCAATCTTGATCGGGATCATTGCCGCCACTGTCTTGCGGATCGGCTTTGCCAGCATCACCACGCAGCTTCTGGAGATTGCCGGGCTGTTGCTTGCAGGGGGGATCCTGCTTCTCTGGGTGTGCTGGAAGATGTGGCGCGAGCTGCGCGACGGGCATGCCGACGAGACCCGCGCCGAAGAAGCGCTGACCGGGCAGGACTTGAACGCGGACGGCACCGTGGCAGGGGGCGGGCCGGTAAAAACGCTGCGGCAGGCGGCGATGCAGATCGTGATCGCGGACGTGTCCATGAGCCTTGATAACGTGCTGGCCGTTGCCGGGGCGGCGCATGGCCACCCGACGGTGCTGGTGATCGGGCTGATCCTGTCCGTCGCACTGATGGGGCTGGCGGCGACCTTCATCGCTCGGCTTTTGAACAAGCATCCGTGGATTGCCTATGTGGGCCTGCTGATCATCGTCTATGTCGCGGTCAAGATGATGTGGGAGGGCTGGCACGAGGTGGAGCCCTGGATGATGTCGGCGCTGGGCTAGCTGTCCCGAGTCGGGACGCTTTTGGATGTGTGCGATTTCAATGGCTTAGGGTGGCTGATTTAACGAAGCGCTAGGGTTTGGGGCGAGATTTCGGTGCAAACCCGGCCTTCAGGGCTGCGGGCTGTCATAGCCTTCGACGATGCACAGATCGCCCAGGCTGGCCGCCTGGCGCAAGCGGATGGCTGCCTGGTATTCCGGTGAGCTGTAGCAATCGGTCGCCGCCTGAAGGGACGGAAAGCGCAGGACGACGGAGCGTGGGCGCATCTCGCCCTCGCGCAGGGATTGCGCGCCACCACGCACGAGGAACTCCGCACCGTATTTCTTCAAGGGGGCGGCGTTGGCGGCTTGGTAAAGCTTGTAGGCCTCGGGGTCGGAGACGG
>JANPBI010000367.1:0-18086 GCA_031430315.1 Rhodobacterales bacterium
CAAGGCGGATCGTCAAGAAGCAGCAGATGCGTTGGTCGGAACGCGGGGCAAACCAGCTCCTTCAAGTTCGCGTCGCCCTTGCCAATGGCGATCTTGCGGAACGTCTCGCCTACCGGCCACCCATTCAACCAAGGCAGACCAACATTTCGCCATTCGTGCCGGTACCGCTCTTTCAGCGTGCCGCATGACCCCAGAGATTTGAACGGGCCCGATTGAAGGCGTTCTTTTTCAAGGGCACGAACAGTCGCTGGCGCGAGGTTCTGACGGCAAAAGAACCAGCGATGTACGAGGCGACAAAGGCGCGGGTCCTGACCCCTGACTGCGCCGACTATACGGAACAAGGACGGCGCGCGCTGAACTTGACGCCGCAGAAAGCCATGGCTGGTTGACCTGAAACCGGGCTCTGTTGACTCTCGGTCTTTGGGCTGTATAAGCCCCCTCACGTCCCGGGGCATGCTCCGGGGCTTTTCATTGGTGTTGGCGGCCCTTGCAAAAGGAAGCCTGTCGCCGGGGCAACCCGGAAAGGACAACGCCCTTCATAGCATCCTTCGGGGTGCGACCTATCGAAGGAGATCAGCCGTGACAAAACGCACGTCTGCCAAATATAAAATTGACCGTCGCATGGGCGAAAACATCTGGGGCCGTCCGAAGTCCCCGGTGAACAAGCGTGAATACGGCCCCGGCCAGCACGGCCAGCGCCGCAAGAACAAACTGTCGGACTTCGGTACGCAGCTGCGCGCCAAGCAAAAGCTCAAAGGATACTACGGTGACCTGACCGAAAAGCAGTTCCGCAAGATCTATGCCGAGGCCGAGCGTGTCCGTGGTGACACCGGCGAGATGCTGGTAGGTCTGCTGGAGCGTCGCCTGGATGCGGTCGTCTACCGCGCCAAGCTGGTTCCGACGATTTTCGCCGCCCGCCAGTTCGTCAACCACGGCCATGTGACGGTGAACGGGGCGCGTGTGAACATCGCGTCCTACAAGGTCAAGGAAGGCGACATCATTGCCGTTCGCGAAAAGTCGCGCCAGATGGCCCTGATCCTCGAGGCCATCCAGCTGACTGAGCGCGACGTGCCCGATTACATCGAGGCCGACCACAACAAGATGGTCGTCAAGTTCGTGCGCACCCCGTCGTTGGGCGACGTGCCCTATCCGGTCAAGATGGAACCGAACCTGGTCGTCGAATACTACGCCAAGAACTGATTTTCCTGCTTGGGGTCTGAAATCAGGGCTGCACCAACCGGTGCGGCGCTTTTTCATGGCGGCCGCTGCCGTGCGGTCCCTTTCCAGCCATTGGCGCGGCATGAAAAACCGACTAAGCACGGCGCGGCGGATCGCAGGCGCTTTTCGCCCCTTTGTTGGAACTGGGAGATCACTGATGGAAAAATTCACCCATATGACGGGCATCGCTGCCCCGATGCCGCTGGTCAACATCGATACCGACATGATCATTCCCAAGCAGTTCCTGAAGACCATCCAGCGTTCGGGTCTGGGCAAGAACCTGTTCGACGAAATGCGCTTCACGCAAGACGGCGCCGAGATCCCGGACTTTGTGTTGAATCAGCCTGCCTATCGCAAGACCGAGATTCTGATTGCCGGGGACAATTTCGGCTGCGGGTCTAGCCGCGAACATGCGCCCTGGGCCTTGCTGGACTTTGGCATCCGCTGTGTCATCGCCACGTCGTTCGCCGATATCTTCTATAACAACTGCTTCAAGAACGGCATTTTGCCGATCGTGATGCCCGCCGAAGTGGTCGATGCCTTGATGGCCGATGCCCGCAAAGGGGCGAACGCCCGGATGACGGTCGACCTTCAGGCGCAGACTGTCACGACCTCTGACGGTCAAGCTTTTCCATTCCAGGTTGATTCGTTTCGCAAACACTGCCTATTGAACGGATTGGACGACATTGGTCTGACTTTGGAAAAAGTATCATCCATAGATAGTTACGAGAGACGGCAAGCGCAGACCCGACCTTGGGCCTAAACATCACACAACCACAAGATGTGCGGCCGTCCTTCGGGGCGGCCTTTTTTTCAGCGCGTGCTTGATGCAATCTTGCGACACCCCTTCCTCGAAACGGCCATAATGGTCTGGCTCTCATGATCCTTGAGTTGCGGCGTTTGGCGAAAGAAGGCACAAATTGGGCAAGATTGAGGCAGTCCGCCACAATGTGCGGGAGATGGTCAAGACAACCGGGCGGCGACGTATCGCTCCGGGGTTGGCCCAAGGTGGAAGAGCAGTGTTGACCCGATTTGCCGGCGCAGCCTTGCGCGGATTTTTTGTGATGGTGCTGATCGCGCTGCCATCCGTGATTTTGCCGGGCGTCTCGGCTGATACGCGGCAGATGGTGACTCTGGTGGCGCTGTTTGCGGGCGTGCTGACGGTCGTCGAATACAATGCCGTCTATCCCGGCCTGATCGAATTTCGCGATGCACCACCCTTCAACCGCATCCGCTACACCATGATGTTGTCGATGATCGTGACGCTTTCGGTGATCTGTTCGGATCAAGGTGATGTGTCCAGCGTGACGCGCCTTTTACAGGCCATAAGCGTGGTTGCCGGCGAGGCGATGGACTTTCCCTACAGCCCGACACGCCTTTTGGTGCTGATGGTTTATGACGGTGCAACTGCCGGAGAAGTCGGGTTGGTGCGTGCGACCGCCGGGATGGCCTACCTGATCTCGTTGGTCGGCATGGCGTTCTTTGTCGTCATCCTGAAACTGGTTGGCTGGCCCTCCCGGTCACAGGCTTTCAACGTCTGGGTCAACCTGCCGACCTTTGATCCGACGTCTGGCGGGGATGTGGTTGACCAGTTGGACCGGGATGCCCGGGTCAACATAACCTTGGGTTTCTTGCTGCCCTTTGTCGTGCCGACGATCATAAAGCTGGCCTCGGGGGGGTTTGAACCCTTGATGCTTGCTTCGGCGCAGACCATGATCTGGACCATCATCGCCTGGGCATTCTTGCCCGCAAGCCTGTTGATGCGTGGCATCGCCATGGGCCGCATTGCCGACATGATCCGCCAAAAGCGTCGCCAGAACGGCACCCATCTTGCCGCAGCCATGGCGGCCGTAGTCTGAAGGCTTTGCTTGCAGTCTGGTTGGTTCTGGTCGCATCCGCCGCGACCGCTGAAACCCTGCGCGTCGCTACCTATAACGCCGACCTGTCGCGCGCCGGTCCCGGGCTGCTTTTGGGCGACATCCTGTCGGAGCAGGATACGCAGATCGCGGCAGTCTTGCAGGTCATCGCGGCGCTGGACGCCGATGTTCTGCTGCTGACGGGTGTGGACTACGACCACGACCTTGTTGCCCTTTCCGCCTTGAACCAGCGCCTTACCGCCCCCTATCCCGACCTGTTCGCGATGCGCCCGAATACCGGCCGGCCCACCGGCCACGATGTCGATGGCAACGGTCGCCTCGGCGAGCCGCGCGATGCGCAGGGCTGGGGTCGCTTTGCTGGCGAAGGGGGCATGGCAATCCTGTCGCGGCTGCAGATCGACAGATCAGGCGTGGTGGATCATTCCGACTTTCTTTGGCGGGATCTGCCGAAGACAATGTTGCCCTCCGAAATACCGGAGGCCCTGCGCGAGGTGCAGCGTCTGTCGACAACAGGTCATTGGCAGGTCCCGCTGCGCACCGCGGATGGCCGGACCTTGACCGTACTTGCCTGGCTGGCGACCCCTCCTGTCTTTGACGGCCCTGAAGACCGCAACGGCCGCCGCAACCATGACGAAGCGGCATTCTGGTCGATGCTGCTGGACGGGCAATTGGCGCTCGCGCCCCCGGACGCCCCCTTTGTGTTGATGGGCGACGCGAACCTTGACCCGATGGATGGCGAAGGCCTTCGGGAGGGGATCACAGCCTTGCTGAACCATCCCCGCCTGCAGGATCCGCAACCCAAGGGATCGCATGGCCGGAACGAACCGGGTCATTCCGGCGACCCGGCCTATGACACGGCCTTCTTTGACAAGGGCGTCGGCGGTCTGCGGGTGGATGTCGTCCTGCCGTCGCGCGACATCGCGGTCTTGCGGTCTGCGGTGATGTGGCCGCCAGAGAGCGATCGTTTGTCCGTTGTCCTTGATACAGCATCGCGGCACCGCCCGGTCTGGGTCGACATCGACTTGCCTTGACTGTTGGCTTCTTGACCCTGCGGACCCAAGCGTCTAGGCCAGCGTCGCAACTTTCCCGACAAACAGGAGCCGCTCGTGGCCAATCCGACCCTTTTGATCCTTGCCGGCGACGGCATCGGCCCTGAAGTGATGGGTGAAGTGAAAAAGATTATCGGCTGGTTCGCGGCAAAGCGGGGCGTCACCTTCGATGTCAGCGAGGATCTGGTCGGCGGCTGCGCCTATGACGCACACGGAACGCCGCTGACCGACGCCACCATGGCCAAGGCGCAGGCGGTGGACGCGGTCCTCCTCGGGGCTGTTGGCGGCCCGAAATATGACAAGCTCGATTTCAGCGTAAAGCCGGAGCGTGGCCTCCTGCGCCTGCGCAAGGAGATGGACCTGTTTTCCAACCTGCGGCCCGCGCAGTGCTTTGACGCGCTGGCGGACTTCTCTTCGCTGAAAAAGGACGTGGTGGCGGGCCTCGATATCGTCATCGTCCGGGAACTGACCTCCGGCGTCTATTTCGGCGAACCGCGTGGTATCTTCACCGAAGGCAACGAGCGCGTCGGCATCAACACCCAGCGCTACACCGAAAGCGAGATTGCCCGGGTGGCCCGCTCCGCCTTTGAACTGGCGCGCAAGCGCAACAACAAGGTCTGCTCGATGGAGAAGGCCAATGTGATGGAAAGCGGCATCCTCTGGCGCGAGGTGGTGCAGGAAATTCACGACAAAGAATACCCGGATGTCGATCTCACCCACATGTACGCCGATGCGGGCGCCATGCAGCTGTGCCGCTGGCCCAAGCAGTTCGACGTGATCGTCACCGACAATTTGTTCGGCGACCTGCTGTCTGACATGGCGGCAATGCTGACCGGCTCGCTTGGCATGCTTCCATCGGCCAGCCTTGGCTTGCCGATGGCCAATGGCCGCCCAAAGGCTCTGTATGAGCCCGTTCACGGTAGCGCGCCCGACATCGCGGGTCAGGGCAAGGCCAATCCGATCGCCTGCATCCTCAGCTTCGCCATGGCGCTGCGCTATTCGTTCGACCTAGGCGACGAGGCGACAAGGGTTGAAAAGGCCGTGGAAAAAGTGCTGGCAGATGGGGTGCGTACTGCCGATCTCATGGGGCCTGACGGCGGCGTGTCGGTCACTACCAGCCAGATGGGCGACGCGGTGATCGCGGCGCTGAACGCGAGCCTATAGTCCCGACACGCGGCGAGCCACGCCCCGACCCCGAAGGAGCGCTGCGCCGTGACAGAGTCGTCAAACCTGAACGGAGCCCTGCTGGGGTTGCTTGGGATGGGGCTGTTTGCGGTTTCGGACATTACCATCCGATTCCTTGGCGACGGCTACGACACTTTCCAGATCATCTTTTTCGCGGGGCTGATGTCGGTTCCGTTGATCGCGGGTTTTGCGATGGCCGACCCTTCACCAAGCCCGCTGCGGCCAGTTTTGCCCCGGCTGATGGCGCTGCGTTGTGTCGTGGTCGTGGTGAACGGTATTTTCGGCACCTATGCCTTTGCCAACCTGCCACTGGCGCAGGCCTATGCGATCTTTTTCACGATGCCGATCTTCATCACACTGCTGTCGGCATTGTTTTTGGGGGAAAAGATCGACCTATGGCGCGGCATGGCCGTTGTCGTTGGACTGGCAGGTGTCTTGGTGGCACTTGATCCGGGCCGCGCGACGCTGGAATGGGCCCATGCGGCGGCACTGGCAGGCGCGGTCGTGGGGGCAGGGAACTATGTGATCATCCGCAAGACCGGCGGGGCAGAGCGAACCGTCGTGATGATCCTTTATCCACTGATGGTGCAGCTGGTGGTTGCAGCGCTGGTGCTACCGTTCGTCTATACACCGATGCCGTTCCGCGACCTGGCGCTGACGGCGATTATGGCGACCGCAGCTTTTGCGGGCTACTTCGCGATCATCGCCGCCTATCGTCGTGCGCCGGGGATCGTCGTCGCACCGATGCAATACAGCCAGATCATCTGGGCCGCGATCTTCGGCGCGCTTCTGTTTGACGAGAAGATGAGCGCGCAGACCTTGCTTGGCGTGGCCATCATCATCGTCGCCGGCATCGTGATCGTTTCGCGACAGGACAAAGCCCTCTGAAACGTACCCTGCACGGTTAGAAACCTTGGCCGAGCCCTTGCGTCGGGCAGGCTTTGGGGCAAATATCTACCGTGTTGCGGAGGTGTCCCACCTCCTCCATTTTCGGACCTTTGCAAGATGACTTCCACGCTTCGCGGGGCGCTTTTGTCGCTAGCCGCCTTCGGCTTTTATGCGACCCATGATGTCGTGGTAAAGTTTCTTGGGGCCGACTACACGGCGTTCCAGTTGATCTTCTTTTCCGGGCTGATGGGGTTCCCGCTGGTCACCGTCATGCTGATGGGCGACAAGCGTGACGGGACGCTGATCCCCCGCCATCCGTGGTGGACGGCGCTGCGGTCAGTTGCTGCGGTGACCACCGGCGTAATGGGGTTCTTTGCCTTTTCCAAGCTGCCGATGGCCGAATGCTACGCGATCTTTTTCGCCATGCCTTTGCTGGTCACGCTGATGGCGATCCCGATGCTGGGTGAAAAGGTCGGGCTGCGACGCGGCGCTGCGGTCATCGTCGGGCTGGTTGGGGTGCTGGTCGTGCTGCGCCCCGAGGCTGGCGACACCATCGGCATAGGGCACCTGGCAGCATTGGGTGCGGCGTTCACCGGGGCGCTGACCTCCGTCATCGTGCGCAAGATCGGGACTGAGGAGCGGTCGGTCGTCCTGATGCTATACCCGATGATGCTCAGCTTTTTCGCGATGGGGCTGACGCTGCCGTTCGTCTACATTCCCATGCCGGTCGAGCATCTGGGCCTGACGGCCGTCATGGCGTTCCTCGGCATGCTGGGCGCGCTGGCCGTGATTGCGGCCTATCGGATCGCCCCGGCGGTGGTGGTGGCCCCGATGCAGTATTCGCAGATTGTGTGGGCCGCCCTTTACGGCTGGCTCTTCTTTGACGAAAGCGTCGACCTGCACACAGCGATCGGCACGGGCGTCATCATTGCAAGTGGCATCTACATTGTGCTTCGCGAAGACACGCCGTCGGTGTCGCAGAACCGTCCGGTGCTGGAAAGCCGCTCACGTCTGGACATCGGCACCACGCCGCGCATCAGCCACTGGTTGAAACGGTTCGAAAAGCAGGGCCCCGGCGGCTAACGCACCGTCCAGTGGACCCCGGCGGCAGGGATTGTGACGCCGCCCCAGTCGGCAGGCACCGCGTTGTAGTTAAAGAAGAACCGATGCGTCGCTGTATCGCGGCGGCGCAGTCCTTCCGGTAGGGGGTCAGGCTCAATCCCTTGTGCCACGCACAGATGCGTCAGTATTCGCGCCAGCGCCTGATCGTCCGGCCAGCCCGCCAGATAGTGCATTCCGCCTGCGGCGATCAGCGCGGGCCAGCCGTCGGTCGACGCCTCGACCACTTGCGCCGTAGTTTCCAGTTTTTCGCGCCAGTGCATCAGCGACCCGCCATCGGCCAGCTCCACCGGCATATCGGGCGGCAGGCTTTCCACCCGCATGATGGTTGCTGCAAGCCCGGGCAAGTTGGGCGGCAACGGCACCGGAATGGCGAAATCGTTGGTCTTAGAATTGGTGCGGGGACCGAGGAGCGACGCCCCCTTGTGGTTGGTCAAAGCCGCCTTCAACGGATCAGACAAGGTCATCAGCCCCGGTGCCAGCACCAGCTTGTAGGCGGACAGATCGGCGGTGTCGGGCGGCAGGATGTCGACGTTCAACCCCAGCCTGCGCAGGCCCTTGTACATCTGGAAGGCCAACCAGAAATAATGAAATCCCCGGCCCTGCGGCTGAATCTGCCAGGCCCAGTCCGACGCATAGTCAAAGACCAGCGCCACATCCGCCGGGGCAAGATCTACGTCCGGCATGTCAGCCAGTTCGCGCGCCACTTGCGCGGCCTCGTCATGCGCAGGAGCGGCCACTGAGTCGGGCCGTAGCAACCCGGCGTGCATCTGTTCCTGCGCAAAGGGTGCCTGCCGCCAGCGGAAATAGCACACCGCCTCGGCCCCATGGGCAAACGCCTCCCACGCCCAAAGGCGGGCCATGCCGGGCAGCGGGTCGGGGTTGAAGGGAGCCCAGTTCACCGGGCCCGGCTGTTGTTCCATGATCCACCAGCGACCCCGGCCCACGGCGCGGTAAAGGTCATGGTGGAACGCCTGAAAATCCGGATCGCCCTGATGGGCAAAGCGGCGTTTGTGCTCAGGGCTGGCGGGCACGCGGTCGGACAGGAACCCCAAGGGGTAGGAATCCCACGACGCAATCTCCAGAACCGCACCGACCTTGAAATGGTCGAACTCGGTGACCTGGCCCATGTAGTTATGCGCGATGGGATAGGGCGAGTACTTGCGGATGATGTCGGTCTGCACCTTGTTGAAGGCCGCGACCTGATCGCTCGAGAACCGACGGAAATCCATCAGGTGGCTGGGGTTGCCCTCGGTCACCATCAGGTTCGGCAGCGCGATGTCCTCAAAGCTCGCATATTCCATCGACCAAAAGACATTGCCCCAGGCGCGGTTCAAGGCCTGCGGGGATTGGTACTTCTGCGCCAGCCAGTCGCGAAACCCGCCTTCGGCCGATTTGGAATAGCTGATCGTGGTGTCGTGGCAGCCGTATTCATTGTCGGTCTGCCAGGCGCCCACGTGGGGATTGCGGCCATAGCGTTCGGCCATCAACCCCACAATCCGCGCGCATTCGGCCAGATAACCCTTGTGGGAAAAGCAGTAGTGCCGTCGCGATCCAAAGCCGCGCGGTTTGCCGTCACGATCCGTGGCCAGCATGTCGGGATGCCGGTCCAACATCCAGCGCGGCGGTGTCGCGGTCGGCGTGCCCAGCACGACCTTCAGACCCGCAGCACCTAGCACCGCGATGGCGCGGTCAAGCCAGTCCCAGTCCAAACGGCCGGGTTGCGGTTCCATCCGGCTCCATGCGAACTCGCCGATGCGCACCCATGTCAGGCCCAGCTTAGCCATGCGCGTTGCATCCTCGGTCCATTGCGCCTCGGTCCATTGTTCGGGGTAATAACAGACGCCAAGCGTGCGCTTCATAGGATCACCCGATGTTCGGCCTGGCCACGCGCAACGTTTGCAGCGGCGAAAGTCATGCCTGACGTAGGACTTGCAGCAAGAGCTGCGGCGTCCAGATGTTCGCGCGCAGTGGTGCAGTAAAGCGTGGTCATGTCTGGCCCACCAAAAGCCGGGCAAGAGGTATGCGGCGCGTCGAACGTCAGGGCCCTGAGGAACGTCCCGTCCGGAGCATAGGCCGCCACTCGTGACGATCCCCATTCCGCCAGCCAGGTGATGCCATCTGCGTCAATGACCGACCCATCGGGATTGCGACCTTCGCCCGTCAGGTCCACAAATACCTCTGGTGCGCCCTTGGGCCAGCCTGCTGAATCAAGGGCCACTTGCATCAACTTGCCCGCCACCGTGTCGGAAAACTGTGCCAACCTGCCACCCGGTCCGAAGGCGATGGAGTTTGGAATGCTGATGCCGGGAAACAGGCGGCGCAACTCTCCCTTGTAGAGGCGCCAGATTGCCCCGATGCCGGGTTCGGCCTTTTTGCCCATGGTCCCGATCCAGAAACCGCCCTGCGGGTCTGCCCGACCATCGTTTGAACGTGTGTCGGGCCGATCCGCATCCAGTGCCACGATGCCAGCGCGGTCTCCTGTCTCAAGATTAAATCGAAACAGCGCAGTTTCCGATGCAATCAGCAGTTCGTCACGGCTGAGCCATGCAGCCGCCGAGACGCGCTCGGCAAAGACCCATTCCTGGGTTTCGGTGCCAGACCGTGTCAGCAGCCGGTTCCCGAGGATATCGAACCAGTAAAGCTGGCGGCGCAAGGGATGCCACAGCGGACCTTCGCCCAGCTCGCAGCACCGGTCATCAAAGATCATGACGTCGCCTCATCGTAGGCGGCGACGATTTTGCGTGCCCTTTCAGCGATTTCGGGCAAAGCCAAGCCTGGCGTGTACAGGGCCGTGCCGATGCCGAAACCGTCGCAACCGGCCCGCCGCCATTCCGCAAAGTTGGACGGCCCCGCGCCGCCCACGGCATAGACCTGTGTACCCTTTGGCAGCACAGCCCGGATCGCCTTTAGCCCATCGGGCCCGATCAGCGAAGCAGGGAACAGTTTCAACCCGCTGGCACCGGCCTGCAGGGCGGCAAAGCACTCAGTCGGCGTCATCACCCCTGGCCAGGACTGCATCCCCAAAGCACGGCTTTGCACGATCACGTCGCGGTCGCAGTTCGGCGACACGAACAGCGTGCCCCCTGACGCAAGGACTGCGCGGACATCCTGCACCGACAAGACGGTGCCCGCGCCAATCTCTGCGACCCCGACAAAGCGTGTTGCCATAGTGGCGATCGATGTCAGCGGGTCGGGCGAATTCAGCGGCACTTCGATCCGCGTGATCCCTGCGGCGATCAAGGTTTCGCCAACGGGCAAGGCCTCTGCCGGCGTCAGGCCGCGCAGGATGGCAATCAGGTTGCGAGTTGGGGTCATCACGCGCCTTCGGTTTGGCGGGCCAGCGAGGCCAGTCCCGCAAGGGTGCAATCGTCCGCCGACAGGATCAAGGCGTCAAGTCCCTGCGCTGCCAAGGCGCGTGCATAGGCTGCCGCCAACGAAGCTGATCCGATGATGCTGACCTGTTGGCCCAGCCAGTATGACTTTGCCCCCGCAAGTTCGGTGCCGATCAACAGACCCGACAGCCGCGCGCGCGCCTGTGGTGCCGCAAGGCCCGTCAGCAGCCCTTCGGCACGCAGCGAAAAGAGGCGCGCGGCGATCAGGTCGGGGCGCGACAGACCTTCGGCCAGCCCCTGGTCAAAAGCCGCGTCGTCCCAGCCGTCCCCCGCCATGCCGTGCCGCAGGACGGATTGCTGGGACAAAAGCGCAAACATCTCGCCGGTCATGAAAGTCTGAAAGCTGACAAGCTCACCGGCCGAGACAAGCGCCCATGTGGTGTGGGTTCCGGGCAAGCATATCACTCCGTCAAATCCGGGCCGCAGCATCAAGGCACCAGCAATCTGTGTTTCTTCGCCCCGCATCACATCTGGAGGCGACATCTGTTTGACCCCCGGTGCGATAGAAAAGGCAATGCGCGGGTCCTTGGTCGCAACCTTGGTCAGTTGGATTGCATCCAGTGGCGTGCACGGGGCTGCCCGGTAGGGCGCTTCCTGCCAGCCTTGGCGCGCACCGACCATGCCGCAGGCGATGATCTGCGTCAGGGGGGCGGTCAACCAGGGCTCGATCAGGCGGATCAACGCTGGTTCAAAGCTATCCTGCGCAAGCTGGCCCATGCCGTCGGCGGAATTGACCATGGCGGTCGGCCCGCCGGGACCCATCGCCCATGCGCGCAGGTTCGACGTGCCCCAGTCAACGGCGATCCAGATCTGTCCGTGGGGCGCAGTGTTCACAGCCGTTCTCCTTCGACCACCCACATTGTCGCGGGCCAGGCGACGGGCAAAAGCAACCCTTTCGACATCAGCGCCTGCCCGCTCAGCGTCAGGGGGCCGGATTTCACCAGGTTCGGCCCGCGCGACTGCCGTGGGAGGTCTTCGGGGTTGCGCAGCGATACCCGATAGGCGGCGGTGGCGTCCAGCCCGGTCAGCCGCAAAGGGCGCGGCAGGATTTGCACGCTGGTCGCCGCTTGTCCGGCAAAAAGGACAAACTTGTCGCCGCCCGCGCTGATCTGCATTTCTGCCGTGACAGCGGGGTCGGCGCTGTCCAGCCTGTGAATTGTTCCCGCTGACATCCAATCTCTATTCGCCTTCCACCAGACGATGACCTTGACCACGGTTGCGGTCTCGTCCGCCGTCAGCTCGTTCAGGTCCATCTCCAGCCCGATGTGACGTTGGGCCGCGACCCAGGCGCGAAAGGCCATGGGCAGGGTTCGCCCCGAACTGTGGCAATGGCGCGGGCCGATGTGGCTGCCCGTCACCAGGGCGGGCAGGAACAGCGCTGCGTCGTGCTGTATCCGCAGCCGTTCCAGTGCATCATTGCTGTCTGACAGCCAAACCCGGTGTGTGCGCGCAAGAATGCCCGCGTCAATCCGTCCGCCGCCTGACGCGCAGCTTTCCAGTTCAACCATCGGATGCGCAGCGCGAAGGCGGTCAAAAAGGTCATAGGTCCCGCGTGCCTGGGCGGCGTCCAGAACCGGCAACAGCCGGTTGTGATCCCATTTGACATAGTCGATGGGATATTCCGTCAGGATCGCCGACACGGTATCGAAAAGATAGTCGCGCACCTCTGGCAGCGCCAGGTTCAGAACCATCTGGTTGCGGCCCAGGACCTGGTCTGCCGGACCCAGCGCCCAGTCGGGATGCGCCCGGTATAGGTCACTGTCAGGGTTGACCATCTCCGGCTCGAACCACAGGCCAAAACGCATGCCGCGCTGATGCACATGGGCAATCAACGGATGCAGACCATCGGGCCACTTGCGCCTGTCCATGACCCAATCGCCCAGGCTGGTCGTGTCGTCATCGCGCCGTCCGAACCAGCCGTCGTCCAGGACGAACCGTTCCACCCCAAGATCGGCAGCGCGGTCGGCAATCGCGATCAGGCGCGCAGGATCATGGTCGAAATAGACCCCTTCCCACGAATTGTAATGCACTGGGCGCGGTCTGGCAGGCGTCGGCAAGTCCAGGACCCGGTCGCGGATGTCATGCTGAAAGACCGCGCCGATCCCGTTCAGCCCTTTGTCCGAGAAGGCTAATAGCAGCTCGGCACTTTCAAAGACCTGACCCGGCACGGTTTCGGCCCCAAAGGGCGCGCCGAACTGGATCTGGCGGCGGCCATCGGGCAGTTCTTCGGCGACCATGCGGTGCCCGCCAGACCATGCGTAGTGGAGCGCACGAGCGACGCCTTGGGTATTGGTACAACCGTCATCTGCCAGGATCAGATAGGGCGGATGTTCATGGCCTGACCGGCCGGTCCGGGCCTCGCGCAGGCGGATGCCGGGGGTCCATTCGACATGGTTCAGGTGGAATTCGCGGGTCCACTTGCCATGGATGTCGATCATATGTCCGGTCTGAGGTGCGGGAAGGACAGGGGCAGCAAGCCAATGAACACGGATCGGGCGGTCGGCTGTGAGTGTGGTTTGCAAGGATAGGATGCCGGTCGAATAGGCTGTGACGCTATGTGTCATCGTCAGCCCGTCGGCGCAGCTGTGAAAACGGATCAGACCCGGTGCTTGCTCGGCCTTGAGAAACCGGAAAGCAGGGGCAAGGGCAGTGCCGTCTGCCTTGGCCAAAAGGTGTCCAGGCTGGCCGGAAAAGGCGCGACCGGGTTCGGGGGACAGGGAAAGGGCGGGCAATTCATCGATCATACCGCCCGTCAGATCGGAACAAGCGGCGGCCCCGAGGTCTTTCAGATCTTCCGTGGCGGGCAGCGTTGCGCCCCAATAGATCACCTCTGGAATGCCGCCCGTGGTTGCAAGGGCCAATGTCTGGCCACCGGCATCGATACGCCAGTGCATGCTACTTCACCGCGCCGAGTGTCAGACCGGCAATGAAGTGCTTTTGCATCAGGAAGAAAATGGCGACCGGCGGTAAGGCGGCAAGGATCGATCCGGCCGAGACGAGGTGCCATTGCGCGATCCACTGGCCATTCAGAGAGGAAAGACCCGCGGTGATCGGTTGGCTGTCAACGCCCTGTGTCAGCACGGTCGCCCAGAAGAAATCGTTCCAGATGAAGGTGAAGACCAGCACCGACAGCGCCGCGATGGCAGGTCGCATCAGGGGCAGGACAATGTACCAAAAGATGCGCCATTCGGCGACGCCTTCCACCCGCGCAGCCTCGATCAGTTCAAACGGCAGGGCCTTGATGAAGTTGCGCATGAAAAGCGTGCAGAAGCCGGTCTGGAAGGCGATGTGAAAGAGGGCAAGGCCATACCACGTGTCATACATGCCCAGCTGCAGCGTCATGTCGCGGACCGGCACCATCAGGATCTGAAACGGCACGAAGTTGCCTGCCACGAACATGAAGAAGATCAGGATGTTGGCGCGGAACCCGTAGACCGCCAATGCAAAGCCGGTCATCAGCGACAGGCCCACGGCACCGATCACGGTCGGGATCGTCACCCAAAGCGAGTTGATCATGTATTGCCCGATGGGTGTTTCGGTGAAGATAAAGACGTAGTTTTCCCAAGCAATGCCGGATGGCATGCCGAAGTAGTTGCCTTGCGCCAGGTCAGATGCGGGGCGCAGCGACGTAAGCGCCACACCCAGAAGCGGGAAAAGCCAAAGGATCAGCGCGATGGGCAGCGCGATGGTGTATAGCCACTGCGCGCCCGTGCTGGACTGCTGGATGGGGCGTGGAAACATCTCAGCGCTCCTTCTCGTCGCGCCACATCTTCCAGATGAAGCCTGAGATGAAAACCATCATGATGGCGAAAAGGACCACGGCGATGGCCGCACCATAGCCCATGCGGAAGCCATATTCGCTCAGCGCCTTTTCATACATGTAGTAGGACAAGATGCGGGATGATCCGAATGGCCCGCCGCTGGTCATAATCGACACAAGGTCAAAACTGCGCAGCGCGCCGATCACCGTCACGATCAACGCGATAAAGGTCGCCGGCCGCAGTTGCGGCAGCACGACATACCACAGCATCTTCCAGCCCTTGGCGCCGTCCAGACGCGCGGCCTCGATCTGGTCGGGAGCGACGTTGTTCAGGCCGGTCAGGTACAGGATCATCACATAGGCAATCTGCGGCCAAAGACCGGCGGCGATGATGCCGAACGTCACCAGGTCAGGTTCGGCGAGAATCGCGACGCCCTTGCCCGTGATCCATTCAGTCAAAAGGTAGAACAGGCCGAAGTTTGGCGCGTAAAACCAGGCGAACATCAGGCCGACGACAACTTGGCTGATCACGAAGGGAAAAAAGAACAGGGATTTGTAAAGCCGGATGCCGGTGACCGTCTGGTTGAGGAAGATCGCGATGAACAACCCTGCTGGCAGTGCCAGAAGGTAAAGCGCGAGCCAGTAAAAGTTGTTCCAGAGCGAGACTTCAAACGCCGGGTCAGTCATCAGTTCGGCATAGTTACCCATGCCAACGAAGGTACCGGTAAATTCGCCGTCCTTGTTGTAAAGCCCGTTCCAGTCATACAGCGACAGGGTAATGCTCTGCACGATTGGCCAAAGCACATAGACCGCGAACATGAAAAGCCCGGGGGCAAGGAATAACCAGGGTGCGATGGTGCGCTGGTTCAACCGTCCATTGGAACGCTGAACCGGGGCCGCCACGTTTACGTCGGATGCCTGTGCCATACCTTGCCCCCCGAAACAGGAAACGGGCGCCCCCAAAGGCATGGGGACGCCCGTGTGGTGTCAGATCACTGCGGGTAAATGCGCAGGCGCGTGGCTTCAAGCGTCTCCAGAATCTCTTCCAGGGCCTCGGGCTGCACGAGGAAGCGCTGGAAGCCTTCCATGCCGGCCTTGGCATACTCAGCCTCAGCGTCACGATCCCAGAACTGGGCGATGCCGCCGGTAGCCGAGGACAAGGACGCAAAGCCTGCCGACAAGAACGGATCAGCCGCGTCAACCGACGAGCCTTTGTTGGTTGGCAGCTGGCCAACCGCTGCGTTCCACTTGGTCTGCGCCTCGGCACTGGCGATATAGGCCAGAAGCAGCTTGGCATCATCAGGGTTCTTGGCCCCCGACGTCAGGTGGACCGTGTCGGTCGGGGCTTCTTCGGCCCGTGCGACGCCAGCTGTGATTTCCGGGAACACCATGAAGCCGAGGTTGTCGTTCGTCATCCCGCCTTCCTTGAAGACGCCAACGGCGAAGTTGCCCATGACGTAGTTCGCGGCCTTATTCTGCACAAAGATCGCCGCCGCATCCTGCCAGTCGATGGCCGCATGGTTTTCGGTGACGAAGGGCTGTAGCTTGCCAAGTTCGGCAAACACGGCGCGGGCTTCGGGCGAGGTCCAGGACACTTTGCCAGCCGCCAGATCGCTGTGGAACTGGTAGCCATTGGTGCGCATCGACACATAGTCGAAGATACCCGCAACCGGCCACAGCGCGCTGGAACCCGTGGTCACGCAATCAATGCCAGCGGCTTTGAACGTCGCGCAATTGGCAAGGAACTGGTCCCACGTCACGCCCTCAGCGCCCGGCGCCTCGATGCCGGCCGCTTTGTAAGCGTCGCGGTTATAGTAGATGCCCCACTGGTAGTAGGTATAGGGAACGCCCCACTGCTTGCCGTCGATGGTCATCGACAGCACCGACGAGGCCAGCGATTCGTTCAGTCCTGCGGATGCCCACAGGTCCGAGATATCGGCGAAAAGGCCGGCTTCGACAAACGGCTTCATGCGGTTTGCAGCGTACCAGTTGGCCAGATCAGGCGCATCGGCGGTCAGAAAGTTACGGATCGAGGTCTTGTAACCTTCGTGGTCGAAGTTCGTCAGCTGAACGTCGATCTCGGGGTTCGCAGCCTCGAAATCAACAATCAGCGCTTCGGTTGCGGCCAGCGGAATCGGATCGTAATCCGCATTCCAGGTGACGACACGCTGCTGCGCGAAAGCCGACGTGGACATGAGCAATGCAGCGACAAGCGCTAGCGCGCCCGTTTTCTTATGGACCATGGTTTCCTCCCGTTTGGTTCCATTATGTGAAACTTTGTCTTGAATATTGAAAACTATGTCGACTAATGTTTAAGCTGTCAACAGGATCGAGATGGGCAGGCCGATGGGCGCAGAGGCACACGCGGATGGCACGGTGGGCAAGGCGCTGGACGTCTTGGACATGGTTGCAAGCCACGGTCGTGCTGTCCGGTTCAGCGAATTGCTGGCGCAAGGCGACTATCCCAAGGCGACCCTTTACCGATTCTTGCAGACTTTAACCCATCAAGGAATGCTGAGCTACGATCCTGATCGCAGCACTTATGCGCTGGGTGTTCGGCTGGTCCGTCTTGCCCACGCAGCTTGGGCACAGTCGTCGCTGGCCCCCATTGCGCGTCCCTACCTTGATGAATTGGCGGCAGAAACCGGCGACACGATCCATCTGGCACAGATGGATCTGGGGCAGGTCCTTTACGTCGACAAGCGCAATGCGACGACCCCTGTTGATATGTTTGCGCAGGCGGGCAAAGTTGGCCCCGCATACTGTACCGGCGTGGGAAAGGCGATGCTTGCCTACCTGCCCGAAGAGGCGCTTGCCCGCGCGCTGGAGCGTCAGTCCTTTCATCGCCACACACCCAACACGCTGGATCGTCCCGAAGCGCTGAGAGAGGAACTGAAGGCGATTCGTGCTCGAGGTCACGCGTTCGACCGCGAAGAGCATGAGCGCGGGATCATTTGCTGTGCTGTGCCAATTCTCAGCCGTTCTGGCCGGGCAATCGGGGCCTTGTCGATTACGTCGACCACCGCCCACACGACTCTGTCGGCGCTGGAGGCCAAGGCTGAACGGGTCAAGGACATAGCGGCAAGAATTGCCGAAGAAGCAGAAAGCTGGCGTTTTCCAGAACAAGGCTAACCGGGAGGAACGGGAATGGCACAAGTCACGTTGCAGAATGTGGTCAAGCGCTACGGGGATGTGCAGGTCATCCATGGGATTGATCTGGACATCAAGGACGGAGAGTTCTGCGTCTTTGTCGGGCCGTCGGGCTGCGGCAAGTCGACCTTGTTGCGCATGGTCGCTGGTCTGGAAGAGACGACCGCGGGAAAGATGCATATCGGCGCCAGGGATGTAACGCAGGTCGACCCTTCGGACCGAGGTGTGGCGATGGTTTTCCAGACCTACGCGCTGTATCCGCACATGACGGTGGCCGACAACATGGGCTTCGGCCTCAAGATGACCGGGCATCCAAAGCCGGAGATCGACGCGAAGGTCAAGGAAGCCAGCCGGATCCTGAAACTGGACGACTATCTTGCGCGCAAACCGAAGGCCCTGTCCGGTGGCCAGCGCCAACGCGTCGCCATCGGCCGCGCAATCGTGC
>JANPBI010000368.1:0-27091 GCA_031430315.1 Rhodobacterales bacterium
CGCACAGCGTTGATGCAAAGTGGCGTCGATGTGGCCCGCACCCTGAACGACCCGCAGGCGGCAGCGGACTATGAAATCGCCCGCCTGCAACTCGACGTCCCGCCCGACGCCTTCGCCGCCCTGTGCGCCCTGCTAGAAGAATGGTACGAACGCGGGCGCGACCAAGGTCTCGCCTTCGATGCAACCGTTGCCGTCCATCTGGCCGAACACACTCTAGCTCACGCCCGAACCGCAGATCATCGTGGTATCGCGCTGAACGACCTCGGGACCGCGCTGGCCACCTTTGGCGAACGCGAGACCGGCACCACGCGGCTGGACGCCGCCGTCACCGCATATACCGAGGCGTTGAAGGAACACTCCCGCGACCGCGCGCCGCTGCAGTGGGCGAGGGCGCAGATGAACCTCGGCAACACTCTCCTCATCCTCGGAAAGCGCGAGCCCGGCACCGCGCTGCTGGACGCCGCCGTCGCCGCCTATACCGAAGCATTGAAGGAACGCACCCGCGACCGCGTGCCGCTGCAGTGGGCGGCGACACAGATGAACCTTGGCAACGCTCTGAAAGTCCTCGGCGAACGCGAGCCGGGCACGGCGCGGCTTGACGAGGCGGTGGCGGCCTATGCCGAGGCGTTGAAGGAATACACCCGCGACCGCGTGCCGCTGAACTGGGCCACGACCCAGAACAACCTTGCCAATGTCGAAATCGCGTTCTTCGACAAGACCACCGACCCCACCCACCTTGCTGCCGCCCGCGCCTATGTGCTGGCCGCGCGCGAGGTGTTCGTGGCGGCGGGGGCGGTTTATTATGTCGAGGTGACCGACAACATCCTCGCCCATATCACCGCCCGCGAAACCCCGTAGGTCGGGGCGTGCCCCGACACCTACGCCCACTCGTCATCCCCGCGAAGGCGGGGACCCATCTTCGCCAGATTTGACCCGCCCGGACATCTGGGCCCCCGCCTGCGCGGGGGTGACAATTGCGGCATCGCCCGCCGATTCGCCAACCAGGTTAACGCCCCCTTCCCTCTCCGCGCGTAGAGACAGAATGTAGACGCGATGAAGACGGAATGAAGACGCCCAAAAGACCCCGAAATCCGCCCATTAACCCAGCGTCCCCAAGCCCCTACCCGCTGAACAAGAAATGCAGCACGTCCCCGTCCTTGACCTCATAGGTCTTGCCCTCGACCCGGAACTTCCCCGCCTCTTTCGCCCCCGTCTCGCCGTTTCCGGCGATGTAGTCGTCATAGGCAATCGTCTCGGACCGGATGAACCCCTTTTCGAAATCGCCATGGATCACCCCTGCCGCCTGGGGGGCAAGTGTGCCTGCTGGGATCGTCCAGGCGCGGGCTTCCTTGGGGCCAACGGTGAAATAGGTCTGCAATCCCAACAGCTTGTAGCCCGCCTTGATCAGCCGGTCCAACCCCGCCTCGTGCAGGCCCATTTCCTCAAGAAACATCGCCGCTTCGTCTTCGGCCAGCTGCGAAATCTCTTCCTCGATCCGGGCAGAGATCACCACAGACGCGGCCCCCTGCCCCGCCGCCATCTTGGCGACGCGCTCGGACTGGCTGTTGCCCGACGCCGCCGAGGATTCTTCCACATTGCAGACGTAAAGCACGGGTTTTGATGTCAAAAGCTGCAGCAGCCGCCACTGCCGCTGGTCATCCTCCGCCACCTTGACGGTCCTTGCGGGCTGGCCATTTTCCAGCGCTTTCAAGGCGTTGCGCAGCAGCCGGTCCTGGTCCGCCGCCTCCTTGTCCGCCCCGCCCCGCAGTTTCCGCGCCAGGTTCGCCAGACGCTTTTCGACCGACTCCAGATCCGCCAGCATCAGCTCCGTCTCGATGGTTTCGGCATCCGCCACCGGGTCGATCCGTCCCTCGACATGGGTGATGTCGCCATCTTCAAAACACCGCAAAACATGCGCGATGGCGTCACATTCGCGAATGTTTGCAAGGAATTGGTTGCCGAGCCCCTCCCCCTTGGACGCGCCGCGCACCAGCCCCGCGATGTCGACAAAAGTCATCCGGGTGGGGATGATCTGCTTGGACGCCGCAATTGCCGCCAGCTTTTCCAACCGGGCATCGGGCACAGCGACCTCACCCACATTCGGCTCGATCGTGCAGAACGGAAAGTTCGCCGCCTGTGCCGCTGCCGTGCGGGTCAGCGCGTTGAAAAGAGTGGACTTTCCGACATTCGGCAGCCCCACGATCCCCATCTTGAAGCCCACGGAATGCCCCCCTTGACCTATTTCAAGCGGGTCTAGGCAGGTCGCATCCCGTGGTCAAGGGCTAGGGCGCAAAGGCCAGCGCCGCGATAGGCGGCAAATGTGCGGACAAAAGCTGCCAATCGCTGCCCTGGTTGTCGGACACCCAAAGACCACCCGTCGTCGACCCCATCGCAAGCCGGTCGCCGGTCCCGTCAATGACCAGCGCATGGCGATAGATCAGGTCATAGGCGTCATGCTGCGGCAGCCCCCGCGACAGGCTGGCATAGGTTTCGCCCCCATCGCGCGTTTCGGTTACCACCAGTCTTGCATCGACCGGCACCCGATATTCGTCCTTGCGGGCCGGGGCAAACCAGGCGCGGTCGCGGTCGGCTGGGTGCGGGGCGACGGCAAAGCCAAAGGCCGAGGGCTTGACCTCCAGGCTTTCGCGCCACTGCATCCCCCCGTCATCACTGACAAAAATGCCGTTGTGATGCTGGCACCAGATGCGGTCGGGATCACCGGTGCAGGCCGCAATAAGGTGGGCGTCCTGGCTGTTGGGGTCCTGCGCCTGATCGGGCGGCATGTATTCGTTGCGCAGGCCATGGCCGCCAAGAACCCAGCTGTCGCCGCCATCGCGGGTGATCCAGACCCCACCGATGGACACCGCGATGACGATATGGCGGGGATCGCGCGGGTCGACGCAGATCGAATGGATGCCCGCATGGTCGTAGCCCGCACCGAACCATGCCGTTCGCTGCGGCTGGTTCCAGAGGGGTTCGTTCAGCACCCAAGTCTGCCCCCGGTCTGTCGATTTGAACAACCCGCCCGGCAGGGATCCGGCCCAGATCACCCCCGGCTCATCCTTGCCGCCCGCAGCAAAACACCAGATGAACTCCAGCGCCGGGGCGTCGGGGTCGTCCGATTTCGGGTATGCGGGCGGGGCCAGTTCGACCCAGCTCTTTCCTCGGTCGTCCGACCGGTGCAGCTTGCAGCCGAAATGCCCGTGATGGAGCGAGACGTAGAGACCGCCGTCCCGCGGGTCGTCCAGCACCGCTGTCACCGGCCCCGCCAGGAACGCAGGTGGGCCCGCCGATTGCCAGCCCTGACCATGGTCGTCGAACCGAAACAGCCCCTTTCGGCTGCCCACCCACAATGTCGCCATAGCACTATCCTCCTGACAACGCTTGCAAAACATAGATTTCGGATGCCGGGCCCACCGCGTCGGTCAGACGCAGCCGATCCGCAATCAGCCGCCCGTCCAGATAGATGTTCACATGTTTGCGCACCCGACCCTGATCGTCGAGGACATAGCCGCGGAGCAGCGGATCGTCCGAAAGACCGGCCGCCAGAACCTCGGCCACCGTCGCACCCGGGGCATCAATGGCACGCACTGGCCGGTGCTGCACCAGGTGCGTGGTGAACCGGATGACTGCCATGGCCGGGCTGTCCCTGAAGGGTCGATTTCAGTTCCAACATATGGCTTTCGCGACTCGGGTCGCAAGCCTAGCGTTGGGCCGGTGGCAAACATGTAGGGAACAGACATGCCGACGATGCCCTATATTCACTTTCAGGGCCAATGTGCAGAGGCGCTGGCGTTTTATGCCAAAGTGTTCGGGGGCACGCGACTGGAAATGATGCGCTATGGCGATGCACCCGGGGCATCGGATAGGTGGAAGCAAAGTCCGCGTGTCCTGCATGGAGAGTTGACCATCGATGGCGCAAAGCTGATGGCTTCTGACTTTCCGCCGGGCACCGATGGCGATCCGCAAAAAGGGTTCTCGGTCATGCAATCGGCGCCCGATGTGCCAACCGCCAGGCAGTATTTTGACCAGTTGGCGCATGGCGGCACCGTGATAGACGACTTCAAGCCGACGTTCTTTTCCCCCGCCTTTGGGATGGTCAAGGACAAGTTCGGCACCCACTGGATCATTTCGACGGTCCCGGCACCCTGAGACCCCATTGATTTTCCGACCCTGCCCGTGCACACCCGCGTCAGTGACACGGAGACGGCAATGACCAGAATTGACGACCGATTTCAGGAACTGAAGGCGCAAGGCAAAAAGGCCTTTGTCGCCTACATCATGGCGGGCGACCCCGATGTGCCCACCGCGCTTGCGGTGATGAAGGGGCTGCCTGGCGCGGGCGTCGACATCATCGAACTGGGCCTGCCCTTTACCGATCCGATGGCCGATGGTCCGACGATCCAGCACGCCGGACAGCGCGCGCTGGAAGGGGGGATGACGGTCGACGCCACCCTGCAAATGGTACGCGACTTCCGGGCCGGGGATGCGGTCACGCCGATTGTCCTGATGGGATACTACAATCCGATCTACAGCAGAGGCGTCGATCGCTTTTTGGCCGAAGCGAAGTCAGCAGGGATCGATGGTTTGATCATTGTCGACCTGCCGCCCGAAGAGGATGCCGAGCTTTGTCTGCCCGCACAGGCGGCCGGGCTCAACTTCATCCGGCTTGCCACGCCGACCACCGATGCAAAACGCCTGCCGCGCGTCCTGCAGAACACCTCTGGCTTTGTCTACTATGTCTCGGTCACAGGCATCACCGGTGCGGCGGCAGCCCAGGCGGGCGAGGTCGGTCCCGAAGTGGCGCGGATCAAGGCCAGCACCGATTTGCCGGTCATCGTTGGATTTGGGATCTCCACCCCCGAGGCGGCACAAGAGATTGCTGGCGTCGCAGATGGTTGCGTTGTCGGATCGGCGATCGTCAAAGATATCGGGGCGGGGATGCCGGTGGATCAGGTCCTTGCCAAGGTGGCGGCGTTGGCCGCCGGGGCCCACGCCGCCTGACCCATCACAAGGCGCGCAGCCAGAACTGCAGGGTCTTGGGCGATTCCGCTGTATCGCCTTTGTCCCGCCAGTCAAACTGCGCGGTGACCCCAGCAAGGGGCGCATATCCTCGCCCTGTCCAGAAGGCGTCATTTGTGCGCGCCGTCAGCGGGCGCCGGGGATCGTCCGGGGGGCGAAGCACCGAAAAGAACCCGACATGACTGCGGCCAAGTTCGCCGGCATGCGCCTCGCGCAGATCAAAGAACCGATGCCCCAGACCCCGGCCCCGATAGTCGGGCAACAAGACGGACTCCGCTCCATACAGGATTGCCGTCAGCGGAACACCGATGCCGCTCAGCGCCTGCCCAAATGTTTCGGCATGGTCTTCCATCGGGGTCGAGGTTGACGCCCCTACCAACCGGTCCCCGTCAAAGGCGCCGACCAACAGCGACAAGGGATGATTGAGGTAGGTCCGCAGGTAATCGCGTTCGTATTCCAGCTGTCCGTCATAAAGATATGGCCAGTCGGCAAAGACTGAAATCCGCAGTCGAGCAATCTCGACCAAATGGGCCCCAAGATCCGCGCCATCCAGCGGGCGGATGGCAATATGGGACAGGTCGGTCATTCGGCGGCCCCCTGCTCGGTCGGCGGTCCGAACCGGCCGAGCATCCGGTCCCTGATCTGGTCGCGCGCCTGGCGATAGGCGGCAAGTTTTGCATCCCGCCCTTCGCCCAGCCCGGTGGGATCCAGGATCGGCCAGTATTCGATGTCCAGATGATGATACCGCGTCAGCTCCAGCGCCATACGCTGGCTGGCCGGCGACAGGGCCACGATCAGGTCGAACTGCGACAGGTCATCGCCCCATTCCTGCATCTCCTCAAAAGACCGGGACCGATGGCGGCTGAGCTCGATCCCCAGTTCGTTGCAGACGGCGATGGAAAAGCCGTCAATCTCCATGTCGTTCTTGACGCCCGCCGATTGCACATAGGCGCGCTGGCCGTACATCTGCTTCATCAACCCCTCGGCCATGGGGGATCGTACAGCATTGTGATCGCAGCAGAAAAGCACCGATTGGGGGAACTCTGCCACGATCAGCCCCAGTGCAGGACGCAGATCAGGGTGAACAGGCGGCGGGCCGTGTCGATATCGACCGCGGCCTTGCCCTCGAGCCGTTCCTGCAGCACCCGCGCGCCTTCATTGTGGATGCCGCGCCGCGCCATGTCGATCACCTCGATCTGGCTGGGGGGCAGGCGTTTCACGGCGTCGAAATAGGACTCGCAAATCTGGAAGTAATCCTTGACCACCTGCCGGAATGGCCCCAGCGACAGATGAAACGCCGTCACCGGCGCCTCGCCTTCCGTCGCGATATCAAAAACCAGCCGCCCCTCGCGAATCGCAAGACCAAGGCGGTAAGGGCCGTCGGGTGCGGCGCGGCCATCACGCGGCGGCAGGGCAAAGCGGTTTTCCTCCAACAGATCGAAGATCGCGACCCGGCGCTCCTGCTCGATTTCCGGCGTCGGCCGGATCAGCCCGCGTTCGTCGATGGCGATGTGGCACAGGCGATTGGTCACGAACGTCCCTCGGGCTTTCGGTTGACCTTGGCTAACCTTGCAGCAACACTCAAGCCATGCGCCTGCAACCCTTCGCTCGCGGCCAGCCGCTCTGCCGCGGGCCCGATCGCCGCCAACGCCTCCGGCGTCATGCGGGCCATGGTCGTGCGCTTCATGAAGTCGAGCACGTTCAGACCGGATGAGAACCGCGCCGACCGCGCCGTGGGCAGAACGTGGTTCGGTCCGCCGACATAGTCCCCAATGGCCTCGGGCGTCCAGGGACCAAGGAAGATCGCCCCGGCATGCGGAATTTTCGCGGCGAGGGCTTCGGGGTCTTCGGTCAGGATCTCAAGGTGTTCCGGGGCAATGCGGTTGGCAAGGCTGGCAGCCTCTCCCAGGTTCTCCACCACGATCACTGCCCCGTTCTGCGCCCAGGCCGCCCCAGCGATGGCGCGGCGGTCGAGGGTTTGCAGATAGCGGTCGACTGCTGCAGCGACAGCCCGCGCAAATCCGGCATCCGTGGTAATCAGGATTGACTGGGTGCTTTCGTCGTGCTCGGCCTGGGACAAAAGGTCCAAGGCGACCCAGTCGGGGTCATTGTCGCCATCGGCGATCACAAGAATCTCCGACGGTCCGGCGATCATGTCTATGCCCACCCGGCCAAAGACCCGGCGCTTGGCTGCGGCGACATAAGCATTGCCGGGACCGGTGATTTTGTCAACCGGATCAATGCTTTCCGTACCATAAGCCAAGGCCGCGATGGCCTGCGCGCCGCCGATCCGCAGGACATTGTCGACCCCCGCGATCTGGGCGGCCAGCAAGACCAGCGGGTTCACCACGCCGCCCGGGGTCGGGCAGGCGATGACCAGGCGCTCGACGCCTGCCACGCGGGCCGGGATAGCGTTCATCAGGACGGAGGACGGGTAAGACGCAAGGCCCCCGGGCACGTAGAGCCCCGCCGCCGATACGGGTGTCCAGCGCCAGCCTAGCGTCGCCCCGGTGGCATCGGTCCAGCTGGCATCTTCAGGCAGTTGGCGGACGTGATAGGCGCGAATGCGGTCTGCGGCGAGTTCAAGCGCGGCGCGGTCTTCTTGGGAGACTCGGGCGACTTCTGTCGCGATCTCGGCAGCGGAAAATGCAATGGTTTCAGGGGTTAGGTCCAGTCTGTCGAACTTTGCCGTAAGATCGATAACCGCCTGATCCCCGCACTTTCGAACATCGGCTATGATCGCTGATACAGCCTGATCAACGTCTTCGGCCTCTTCGCGCTTATGGCCCAGAAGGGCGACAAAGCCCGCCTCGAAACCCGCATCACGGCTGGATAGAAACACGGGCATCTGACGGACTTCCCTAAGGCGACCTGCCCCAGATAGCGCGCTCGGCGTGGAGGCTCAAGCGCCCGCTATCCCTTTCTCCTCTGCGCAAATATCCCACGGTAGGGTGATGAGCGATCAGAAACCTTCCAGTGGAAGGATTCCGCGAAGAACGCCCGGCCCGTGGCCGGGCCGGACACGAGGGCGTGAAACCCTCCGGCGGGTGGCAAAGTCGGTATCGGGTAAGTGTCGGGCATGTGTCGGTTATTCGTCGTGCCGCGGAGCCGCCTTAGAAACGGCCGCGTAGGGCCGGGTGACGTCGTCCAGCCGGATCTCCAGCGCCTCTACATCCAGCGCCACGGCGCCGTCGCCTGCCAGCGTCAGGGTCAGTGTGCCGGTCCCATCCGGACCCGCTGCGAAACTCAACGTCAGTGCGGACAGGATGATGTCGCGGTCGGTCCGATCAATGCCGCTGCTGCGGACGCGCAGGACATCTTCGACCACCAGCACGGACCGCACGCGTTCATAGGCGCGGCCAGCCGCTTCGGCAGCGGAGCGGTCTTCCCAGCGGAACCGGTTCACCAGCAGCGCGAACCGGCGGCGCGGGGCGTCGTAGGCCATGTCGGTGATCGGAAAGACCGCGTCCTGCAGCAGGCTTGAAATCACGCCCAGATCGCCCACATCCCGCGCGATCAGGTGCAGCGGCGCATCCGCCCCCTCTTCGAACGTCGCATCAGCCATCAGGCGGCCTTGATCCGTTCGATCAGGGCCCCACACGCGCGCAGTTTTTCCTCGACCCGTTCGTAGCCGCGATCAAGGTGATAAACGCGGCTGACCACGGTCTCCCCTTCGGCCGCAAGTGCGGCAAGGATCAGGCTGACGCTGGCGCGCAAGTCCGTTGCCATGACGCGCGCGCCTTTCAGTTTCGGCACGCCGGTCACTGTGGCATGGCCGCCGTGAACTTCGATCTGCGCGCCCATTCGGATGAGTTCCGGGGCATGCATGAAGCGATTCTCGAAAATCTTTTCCTCCAGCACCGAAGTGCCTTCGGCGGTACACAGAAGCGCCATCATCTGCGCCTGCAGGTCGGTCGGAAAACCGGGATAGGGCGCGGTCGTCACGTCCACTGCCCGTATGCGGTCGTTCTTGCGGTTGACCTTTACACCGCGATTGGTCTGGGTCACCGACACGCCCGCCGCATCCAGACGCTCGGCAAACGCGCCCACGAGATCGATGGTGCCGCCCAGGCATTCGATCTCACCGCCGCAGATTGCGGGGACCAGCATGTAGGTGCCAAGCTCGATCCGGTCGGCGACGACCTGATGCGTCGCGCCATGCAGGCGGTCGACGCCCTCGATGGTGATGGTGCTCGTGCCCTCCCCCTCGATCCGGGCACCCATCTTGCGCAGGCAGCGGGCAAGGTCGACGATCTCGGGTTCACGCGCGGCGGTTTTCAGGACGGTCGTGCCCTTGGCCAACGTTGCCGCCATCAGCGCGTTTTCGGTGGCCCCGACCGAGACGAATGGGAATTCGAACACGGCACCTTTTAGGCGACCGCCCGGGGCGTTGGCATGGACATAGCCGTCGCGCAGATCCAGATCGGCGCCCATCGCTTCAAGCGCCTTGAGGTGCAAGTCCACAGGGCGCGCGCCGATGGCGCAGCCGCCGGGAAGCGAGACAATCGCATGCCCGTCGCGCGCCAGCATCGGGCCGAGGACGAGGATCGAGGCGCGCATCTTGCGCACGATGTCATAGTCGGCGGTGTGGTTCGTGATTGCGTGGCTGGACATCGCCAGCACCAGCCCGTCCTGCAGACTGGCCACTTCGGCCCCGAGCGACTGCAATAGCTGCGTCATCGTCGCGATGTCGCTGAGGCGCGGCGCGTTGGTCAGGGTCAGCGGCTCTTCGCTGAGCAGGGTTGCCGGCATCAGCGTGAGGCAGGCGTTCTTGGCCCCGGCGATCGGGATCGCTCCGTTCAGCGCCCCATTGCCTTTGACGACGATCGAATCCATGCCCCTAGTCCTTTGTCTGTTTATCCGGCGCCTGCCGCGCCTTGGCCTGTTCCTTACGCCGCGCCATATTCGCCTTAAGCGCCGCCTTCAACCGCGCTTCGCGCAACACCGCTGCACCGGTCGCAGGCGCCGGTTTTGCTGATGCAGGCGGGGTCGGTTTTTGCGGGGTCTCGCGCATGCTGTCCCATAGCGCAGCCGGGGGTCAGGGTCCAGATGCCGGGCGAAAAGGGGGTTGCACGGGCGTCAGATTGCGTCTATCCCGCCGCGACCATCGGCGCTGCAGTAGCTCAGTGGTAGAGCACTCCCTTGGTAAGGGAGAGGTCGAGAGTTCAATCCTCTCTTGCAGCACCATTTTCCACCCACCTTTGTAGATCAAACGCTTGGACCTTTGTCGGTCAGCGGTCGAACCCCCTGCCCTGATGCCAGGCCCAGGCGTCGGCGATCATCTGTTGCATGGTAGAATGCCGGGGCTGCCAGCCAAGTTCGGCGATCGCGCGCTGGCTGCCAGAGACAAGGCTCGCCGCATCACCTGCCCGCCTTCCTCCCTCCACCACTGGGACTTCGCGGTTGGTGATGTGGCGGGCGGCCGCAATCACTTGACGGACTGAAAAGCCGTGGCCCGAGCCCAGGTTGAAGGCGCGGCTTTGGTGCCCGTCCTGCAGCCATTTCATGCCCAGGGCATGCGCTGCGGCGAGGTCGGTCACATGCACGTAATCGCGCACGCAGGTGCCGTCGGGCGTGGGGTAATCCGAACCGAACACGGTCAAGGCAGGCCGCTTGCCTGCCACAGCGTCCAAGAGCAACGGGATCAGATGAGTTTCAGGGCGATGTTGTTCACCGAGTTGGCCCTCGGGGTCCGCACCTGCCACGTTGAAATAGCGAAAGATGACGTGGCGCAACCCATGGCTGGCCTCGAAATCCTGCAGCATGTTTTCGATCGCGCGTTTCGATGCGCCATAGGCGTTCAGCGGCTTTTGCAGACTGTCTTCGGTCAGCACGACGCCGTCCTGATCGCCAAAGGTCGCGCAGGTTGATGAAAAGATGAACGACCCGACACCGGCTGCCACGGCCGCCTCAATCAGGTTTAGCGCGCCCAGGACGTTCGCCCGCCAGTAGGTGCCGGGATCGCGCATCGCCTCGCCCACCAGCGACAGGGCGGCAAAATGCATGACGGCGATGGGCTGGTATTCGGCCATGGCGCGGTCCAGCGCGGCGCGGTCGGCAAGATCACCCTGCACCAGCGGGCCAAACTTTACCGCGTCTGACCATCCGGTAGACAGATTGTCATAAGTGACCGGCACATAGCCCGCCGTGGCCAAGGCCTTGCAGGCATGCGAACCAACATAGCCCGCGCCCCCGGTTACCAGAACATGATCCGCCATCGCACCTGATCCCTGCACGCCTGTCTCCGACTTTTGCTATGCCAGTCTGTCAGCAACGGGGCAAGGGCGGGGCGCGGGTCAGGCCCCGTGCAGGTTTTGGCGGTGCCGGGCCAGGCCAGCTTCGACATCGTCGAAAAATTCCAGCCGTCCGCCTTCAAGGACCAGCACGCAGTCGCACAGCTGGCGGATCACTTCGGGGGCGTGGTTGACGACGATGGCCCCGGCGCGCGCCATGCGGGCCAGGAACATCTCGTTCGATTTGCGGCGAAAGACCTCATCGCCGACGGCCGTGACCTCATCGACGAGATAGGTGTCGAAGGCGATGCCCATCGATGCGCCAAAGGCCAGCCGCGCCAGCATGCCGGACGAATAGGTGCGGCAGGGCAGATGGAAATGATCCCCCAGCTCGCAAAATGCCTCGGCAAAGGCGGACAGCTCGTCGCTGTCCACGCCATAAACCCGCGCGACAAAGCGGATGTTCTGTGCGCCGGACAGATCGGGGTGAAAGCTGCCCGCGAATCCCACCGGCCAGGACATGCTGCCCCGGACCCGGATTTCCCCTCGCGAAAGGCTTTGCGTGCCCGCGATCATCCGCAGCAGCGTCGATTTGCCTGCGCCGTTGCGCCCCAAAAGTCCGATGGATCGGCCCGGGGGCAGGACCAATGTCGTGGGGTGCAGCACACAGGTGCTGATCCCGTTCAGGCGGAACGTCTTGGTGGCGTTGATAAGTTGGATCATCGGGTCAACGACGGTCGCGCAGGGCATAAAAGACCAACGCCCCCACCGACCAGAGCGCCAGCGCAAATACCGCGACGAGCAGCAGTATCGTCAGGCGTGCAGGATAGCGCGCGGCCTCGGGCAGGGTCGGCAGGATATGTGCCGCCAGATACCGCCCCTGTCGACCGAGATCGGCCTGCGTCACCTCAAAGGCAGCGCGGGCGGCCAGATAGGCCTCTTCGGCGAACTGGCGTTCCAGGCCTAGGCGTTCGCACTCTGCCACCAGATCGGCATAGCTGTCGGGGTTTTCGGCCCCTTTGCCCTGCCCCATCTTTGCACGTTCGTCCGCGATCTGTGCCGCAATGACAGCCACGCGGCGTTCCGCCTGCGGCAGGCGCAGATCGGTCGCCACGGTCGTTGAGCGCAAAAGGTCAAGCCGCAACTGCGCGCTGGTTAACTCCTGTTGCAATGTCGCGATGACGCCGGACTGGGTGGCAAGCTCTGCCCCCGGATCGACCATCTGATGCAGGTTGCGAAACCGAGTGACATCGGCCCGGGCCGAGATCAGGCGGTCCTTGGCGCGATCCAGTTCGGCAACGGTAAAGCGCTGGGTATCGGCAGCGGCAGCGTCGTTCAGACGGTTGATCATTGCCGATGAACTGGTGAGTATGGCCTGCGCAATTGCCTGGGCATCCTGCGGTGCAAAGGCCAGGACCTGCACCTCGATCAGCCGGGTGCCGCCGTCATATTGGACCGACACCATCTTGCGCCAGTAATCCAGCAAGGATTCGATGCTGCCTGGCGCAGGATAGGAAAAAAGCCAGTCTCCACTGGGGGCCGACCAAATCCCGCGCAGATCAAGCTGACGGTCCAACTCGGCGACAAGATCCTGGCTGTTTATATACTGATAAAGGATGTCTGTGTCGGCAGAGCCAGAGCCGGCGAGGCCCGCAAAGCCGCCCAGAAAGGCCGCAGCCGGATGGCCATCCTCGCGCTGGACCGAAAATCCGGCAACCGAGGCATATTGGTCTGCCGCCCGCGCCCAGAGATACCAGGCCGAGAGAAGGACGGGCAGCAGCACCACAAGCACAAAGCTAGCCATGAGGCGGCTGTGGCGGGGATGCAGGCGGCTGGCAGTGGCAGGTGCTGCGACAGGCAACGGCCGCGGCCTGGCGGGGACCAGCTGCGTCGAGGGATCGGTGGGCAAGGCGGGCGCGCGCAGAGAGGCGGGCGGGGTTTGCATCAGGGCAAGGGGACGTTGGGTGTCTCCCCGCGACGGATGCGATAGCGCGGTGGCAGGGGCAGCAGCTTGGGTCATCGGGGCAATTAATCCTGCATTTGGCGCGGTCTGCATCCGCGCCGCAATCGGGCGATCGTGGAACCGGGACCGGATGTCCCGGCCCGCCGGGATCACGTCGGCAGATCTGCACAAGGCAGCAACACGAACCCGGCCTTAACCTATCTGGTGACAAACCTAGGCGGCAGACATTCGAGAAAGGTTAATGCATGACCGACTTCGCCCGTGCCGCCCAAGTCCCCCTTGGCAGGTCCTTTGCCGCGACGCGCGCGATCCTCGCCTTGATGCTGCGCGAAATCGGTTCCACCTATGGACGGTCGCCGGGCGGCTATCTCTGGGCGGTCATCGAGCCCGTCGCGGGAATCGCGATTTTGACCTTTGCCTCGTCGATGATGTTCGCGCATCCGCCCATCGGCAGAAGTTTCGAGCTGTTTTACGCGACAGGAATGCTGCCATTCCTGATGTTCACCACAATTGCCAACCGGGTCGGCACCAGTCTTTTGTTTTCGCGCCCGTTGCTGGTCTATCCGGCAGTAACCTTTGCCGATGCGATCCTTGCGCGGTTCTTCGTGACCCTTTTGACTGAACTTCTGGTTTTCGCGCTGGTGATCTTCGGGGTGATGTCGATCTATGACACCGGCGCTGTGATCGATCCGCTGCGGATTGCTCAAGGCCTTGGCCTGACGGCGGCCTTTGCCTTGGCGGTCGGGACAGCGAATGCCTATCTGTTCCTGCGCTGGCATCTTTGGCATGTCCTGTGGGCGGTGATGTCGCGCCCTCTGATCATCTTTTCGGGCGTCTTCTTTGTGTTGGGATCAGTGCCAGAGCCGATCAAGGGCTATCTTTGGTACAACCCGGTCATCCACGTCATCGGCGACATCCGCGCCGGATTTTATTCCAGCTATCCCGCAACTTATGCTGAGCCCAACTACGTCCTGCTGATCTCGCTTCTGGTGTTCGGGCTGGCCTTTCTCGCCCTTCGGCGCGACGCCAGGTGGCTTTTGCATGAAGGCTGAATCGGACCCGGCTCGCTAGCGTAGAAAGCGGCGCATCTTTTGGGCGTGGCATGCCTCTGCCGTCCGGTAAACCTCGATATCTGCGCCAACACGGTCAAAGATCGCCTTGCGGATCTTTTGATCGAACTGAATGACGCGTGCCCGGTCCGCCCCCCTGTTTTCGCGCGGCAGGATGGGTGGGCTGCCGAAATGCTGGGGGATATCCAGATTGCCAAGCACATAATTCAGCAGATGCAGCGACGCCGACAGCTGTTCGGACAACAGCAAAAGGTCGTAGTCGCGCAAGGCCAGGCCCGCCAGATAGCGCGCCATCCCGTCGCCGACGCCGTCTTGCGCGGCGAAGTCGACGACGTCCATCCCTTGGGAAATGGCCGCGTGAAAGGTCGAGGCTGCACCGTCGTCGTTCAATTCATGCAGGTATTGGCTGATCACCCGGTCCACGGGGTGGCGGATGGTCGAAATCACGCGCGCATGGGAAAAGGTATCCAGATGGCGGCGCACGCTGAAGTGGCCGTGAATTCCCTTGAAATAGGTTTTCACAAATTCTGCATGGGCGACGATTTGCGGATCGGGGCGGTCCGGCATCGGGTCATCACCATAATCCATCAGCACGCGCTTGGCATAGACCCGGTCGAGCACATGGCCCAGCGTCGTACCCGCCGTCTTGGGGATATGAACGGAAATAAAGAAATGATGGCCCTGGGGCGGCGCACGCATCGGTCAGATCCGCCCCAGCGCCATTTGCAGCCACAGGAGGCCCTGACCCGTGCCGGTCTGCCGGTAAAGGCCAAGCCCCGCGAACTGCCGGACGCGCCGGGGCAAAGAAGCGCGGCGGAGGGCGGCGAACTGCGCGAGGACCAGGCGGTTCTCGGGCGTCAGAAAAGCCGCAGCACCTTGCAGCGCGCGCAGATGCCCCCCGACCCAGACCTTATGTCGTCCGCCCAGCGCGCGCCCCAGTCGCGCCAGTATGGCCACAAAGCCCACCGCTGCGCCGACGGCGTTTGCGCCATGTTGGCGGTAGAGTACGGCCGGGGCGGGGTCGCACAAGACTCGCCCCCCCGCGCCGGTCACGACCTGATAGATCCACCAGTCGTGCATCGCGATGTCCACTGCCCAGCGCGATGTGGCCTCGCAAAGCCGCGCGGCGGCGGCGTTCAAAACCAGCGTGTTTCCTGGCAGGATGTTTTGCACCAAGGCGTTGCGAAAGGATGGTGGTCGCCTTGGCACGCCCAACAGGGTCTTGCGGCGCAACCTTGCATCACACACCACGCGTCCGGCATAGAGGGCCGCAGGTTGGTCCTCGGGGATGTCCGAGAAGGCCGCGAAAGCCCGGCACAGCTTGTCATGGACCCAGACATCATCCTGGTCGCAAAAGGCCACATACTCGATATCCGGCGGGATATTCTGCAGCAGATGCAGATAGTTCTGCGCCGCACCCCGACGCGGCCCGCTCAAGATCCGCACCTGACCCGCAGCCAGTCCCTTGGCGAACTCCATGAGGATCCGTCGACCATTTGGCGTTGTGCTGTCATCAGACACGACCAGGACCCAGTCCGTTTCGGCCTGACGGTCGATGCTGTCCAGCTGCGCTCGCAGGTAATCCTGGCCTTCGCAAAGACCCATCAGAATGGCAACCTTCGGCATTCGCGACCTTCTTGTCCACAGGCGACCCGTTCGCCAATGGCACACAGGGCTAGTAGGCTTGGGTTAATGCCCGGCTAAGATCGCCGTTGCGACGACAGCTTGCGAAAGCGTCGGACGATAAGAGTTTTTTCACCAAGTGCCGCCCAATGTCGCAGCTGGATGTTCCGGAAGATGCAACGGGGGCTGCGATGCAGTGGAGATACAAGCTTTTGGCGGGGCTGCAGATGGTCCGCTTGGCTCCCGGCCTGCAGGCCAAGCTGGCAACGACCGCCCAGCTTGTCCGGGTTGCCACCAAATCGCGCCTTGCCGCCATCCCCGTGCCAGACCGGCCCGCGGCAGAGGCTGTCGCGGCCAATGCCTGGGCGGATTATCACCTTTTGTCCTTTGTGGACCGGCCGGTGAATGTGCGCGTCATCGACGGTCGGCCCCCGAGGCTGGTTGCCGTCATCCCGGAACTGGACCCGTCGGTGATCTTTGGCGGCTATATCGCGTTCTTTCAGTTCCTGGCGTTCTTGCAGCGGCGGGGTGTCGGTGTGGATCTTGTGGTCCTGAAACCGCCCCTGGCGGCGCATCGGCTGCATGATGCGTTTCGTGCCAGCCCATTTGTCCAGGGGGTGCTGTCGCAGGCGACCATTACCCCCTTGGGGGTGGGGCGGACGGTGGCAATTGGCGCCCTCGATGCAGTTTTGTGCTACAACTGGACGACGGCGCTGGTGGCCGCCAAGCTGGCCATGGCTCTGCAAGTCCCCGCTTACCACTACTTCATCCAAGAAGATGAGCGTGTCTTTTACCCCAGCGACAGCCACCGCTTTCTGGCTGAAAGCATTTTTCACCAGTCGCCCCGTCCACGCCTGATCTGCAATTCGGCCAAACTGGCCGAGGCACTGTTGCGCGACGGGTTGGTGGATGGGACAAGCGAAGTCGCGGTCTTTGAACAGGGCATTCCAGACGCGCCGCTGCCGAACCTGTCAGACCTAAGGGCGCGCAGGCCGCGCCGGTTCGTGTTCTACGGCCGTCCCGAGGATCACGCCCGCCGCAACCTGATGACGATCGCGCTGATGGCCCTGGCCCGAGCGGTGCAGAACGGGGCCTTTGCAGCGGACCCGTGGGAGTTCTGCATGATCGGGTCGTCGCGCATGGGCGAACAGTTTTCGCTGGGCGGTATCACGGTGACTGCATTGCCCAATTGTGACTACGACAGCTACCGCGCAAATCTCGGCCGATTCGATGTGGGGATGGCGCTGATGTCCGCGCCGCATCCCAGCGTCCCTCCGTTCGAGATGGTGCGGTCTGGGATCGTGACGGTGGTCAATACGACGATGGCCCGCCCTGCCGAATGGTATCGCAGGATTTCTGCCAACTTCGAACCTGCCCCGCCGACAGTCGACGGTCTGGCCACGGCCATTGGCCGGGCCGTCGCGCGCGTAGGGGACATTGAGGCGCGGCTGGCCGCAGCCCGAACCTATCATCCCGCCGAATGGGAGGACAGTTTCCGCGCCATGGCCGGAAAGCTGACCCATCCTCTGTTTCAGGCCGCCTTGATGGTCGTGCCGCCACAAGGCAAGACCGATCAGGCCAGGACGCGCGTTGCGTCAGTGGCCGCGGATGGGCCGGGACGCAGCCCCCTGCCCCGGACGACGCGGACCATCGGTCCGGCCAGCGCCGCACCGCCTGACCAGCCCTAGCGCAGCAAGCATGCTCGATCGCAGGCCTTGTTAATCGCCGGCCTCTCGCGACGCTGCATTTCCTGTTGCCCCGGCCGGGTTGCCGTTTGGGTGACCTGCCCCTGTTCGCAGCCCGATCAGCGCCGAAACAGCGGATGGGACAGCAACTTGCGGACATGGTCCGTCAAGTCGTGGATGGCTTGTTCCTGCGCATCGACCTTGGCACCGATGCCCAGGATCGCGTCATCCTGGACGTCGTTCTTGTGCTTGACCGTCTGGCGCACCATCGGTTCCAGCCGGTCATAAACATCAGTCAGCTGTCGGCCAAGGATCTTCGTCAGCCGTGCTTCGACCCGACGCTGCATCGTGTCGACCTTGCGCTGCAACAACGCCTCGATGCGAGGATGCAGCGCAGCCCAGAGGTCCTCCGGGTCGGGATTGCGTCTGGGGAAATCGTCTGGTGGCAAGATCATGGTCAGCGACAATCAGATGGGGTGCAGTGGTCAAGACGGCCCGTCACCGGGCCTGTCATCGGGCAGATTTGCCGGGAATGGTAAAGATTGTGCTGACCGAGGTCGCCATCCCTACCTCAGATGATCGAAATGTCGTCGTAAAGCACGCCGACGTCGAAAACGCCGTCCAGATCCACCACATGGCCGGGGGCCAGCCTGATCTCCAGCCCCGTCGCGGTGACGGTGACATTGACCGGATCGAGAATCTCGGCCACGGTTCGCGCGGCCCCACCCCACAGGCTGGCAGCAATCTGGATTTCATCCACATCGTCGGTGAAATCGCGGATCACATCGTTTCCGTCCTCAAAGACGAACACATCCGCGCCGTCCCCGCCAAACAGCAGATCATCCCCCGCGCCGCCGACCAACAGATCCCAGCCATCGCCGCCGTCAAGCGTATCGGCGCCACCACGCCCGAACAGGCCATCCGCCCCGCCGCCACCTTGCAAAAGGTTGCCGTCCGCATTGCCACACAGCGTGTCGGCAAAGGCCGAACCAGCGAGGTCCTCGATGTTTTGCAAGATGTCGCCCGCCGCGTCTCCCGCCGAGCCGGTGCCTGCCTGCAGATCGACACTGACGCCCGCTGCGGCATCCCAATAGCTGGCAAGATCCCGGCCCGTCTCGCCGTCCAGACGATCCGCACCAATGCCCCCGGTCAGGGTGTCATTGCCGGTCCCGCCCTCCAACGTGTCATCGCCAAAGCGCCCGGCAAGGATGTCATTGCCTTCGCGACCCTGCATCAGATTCGCGGACCCTTCGCCCGCCAGCACGTCGTCAAAGGCAGATCCGGCAACATCCTCGACGCTGATCAGGATATCGCCTGCGGCGTCGCCGGTATTGGTAGACAGGTAAGCCAGATCAACCCTGACAGCGCTGGTGCAATCCCAGTAATTCGCCTGATCCCGCCCCGCGCCGCCGTTCAGGACATCCGCCCCAAGGCCGCCCACCAGCGTGTCATTGCCCTCGCCGCCCTCCAGCGTGTCATCGCCGAACCGCCCCGCAAGGATGTCGTTGCCTGCCAGTCCCTGCATCAGGTTGGCCGACCCCTCACCCGCCAAAACGTCGGCAAAGGCCGTGCCCGCGACATCTTCGACCCCGATCAGAATATCTCCGGCGGCATCGGCGGTATTGGTCGAAAGGTAGGCCAGGTCCACCCGCACTGCCGTCAAGCAGTCCCAATAATTGGCCTGGTCGCGGCCCGCCCCGCCGTTCAGCACATCCGCGCCGACGCCACCCACCAGCGTGTCGTTGCCGTCGCCGCCCTCCAACGTGTCATTGCCGCCGCGTCCGGCCAGGATATCGTAGCCCGCCAGACCCTGCATCAGGTTTGCAACACCGTCGCCCGCCAGGATGTCGCCGAAAGCCGTGCCCGCGACATCCTCGACCCCGATCAAGACATCGCCTGCGGCATCGGCAGTGCTGGTCTCGAGGTATTGCAGGTCGACGCGCACCGCCGTCAGGCAATCCCAGTAGTTGGCCTGGTCGCGGCCCGCCCCGCCGTCCAGCCGATCCGCCCCGGTGCCGCCGACCAGCGTGTCGTTGCCATCGCCGCCTTCAAGCCTGTCATTGCCGTCCCGGCCGGCCAGCACATCTGCACCGGCAAGGCCCTGCAATCGGTTGGCCTGCGCATCCCCGGCGAGCACGTCACCAAACCCGGTGCCCGAGACATCTTCGATCGATACCAGCACATCACCCAGTGCCTCGCCGCTATTGGTGGCCTGAAACTGCAGGTCGACGCGCACGGCTGCGGTGGCATCGCCGTAGCGTGCGCTGTCGATGCCTGCGCCGCCCTCCAGCCGGTCGGCACCTGCACCTCCGGTCACGGTATCGTCTCCGTCGCCGCCTGAAAGCGTGTCATTGCCTGCCCGGCCCACCAAAAGGTTGGCCCCTCCATCGCCGGTCAGCCGGTCGGCAAAGGCGGACCCCGCCAGCACCTCGATCCCGACATAGGTATCGCCTGCCGCCTCGCCCGCATTCATGGCCGGGGTCGCAAGGTCGGCCACCACGCCCGCCAGGGCCGCGCCGTAGTCGGCCCAATCCGTCCCGTGGCCGCCGTCCAGCGCATCCGCCCCCGATCCGCCCGCCAGCAAGTCATCGCCCGCATCCCCGACCAGGGTGTCGTTGCCTGCAGCCCCGGCCATGACATCCGCGCCACCACCCCCCAGCAGGATGTTGGCCGCCGCATTGCCCGACAGCGTGTCGTTGCCCGACCCGCCGATCAGCCCCTCAACCCCGTCATAGGCATCGCCCGCCGCCAACCCGGTATTGCTACCTGGGGTGGCCAGATCGGCGCAAATGCCCGCCACTTGCGCGCTGTAGTCGGCGCAATCAAGGCCGCTGCCGCCGATCAGCGTATCGGCCCCCGCAGACCCGGCCAGCGTATCGGCACCTGCCCCGCCCCGCATCCGGTCGGCCCCCGATGTCCCGGTCAGGACCCGCCCGGCATAGTCGATCCCGGACACGGCATGCCAGATCGGGAATAACTCGGCCGACCGGAACGCCGAGGCCGGGATGGGTTGGCCATTGCCGGACTGGATTACCAAAGTCTCGGTGCCAAAGGTCAGGATCGCCCCGGTAGCCGTCGGGGTGATGCCCAGCGCCGAGATGTCGTAGACACTGCCCCATCCGGTCAGATCCAGCCGGTCCAGACCGACCTGGAAGTCGGCGATGACGTCGATCTGGCCATCGCCCGACAGCATGAAAAGATCAGACCCCGCCCCGCCAAAAAGCGTGTCGCAGCCTGCACCGTCGCGCAGGATATCGGTGCCTGCCTCGCCGCGCAGAACATCATCGCCGCCATTGCCGTCAAGCAGGTCGCCTGCGGACCCGCCAGTCAGCGCCTCAGCCCCTTCGCCCCCCAGCAGCATCGGAGCAAGCGGGCCGGGATCCAGCCGCAGCCGGGTGATCCCCGTGCCTTCGCAGGCCACAAAGACCTCGAGGATGCCGTTCGAAACTGTGGTCGTGATGGCAGTGATGTTGTCCAGTGCCATCCCTGGCCCCTGCAGCTGGGTCGCCATCAAGACAAGCCGCCCGCCCGGCAGCATCTGAAACAGGTTCAAGCCGTCATCGCCGCCGCCTGCCACGACAAAGACGCGGTCGCCGACCGTCGCCACGGCCACTGTCGTCAACCCGGCAAAGCGGGTATCGAGCGTGTCGATGATGTGATCCACGGCCCGAAAGGATCCGTCAGGTTCTACAGCGACCACGCTCAGCGATGACGACGAAGACCCGGCCATCACCAGGTAGGTGACCCCGTCCATCGCGACGGATTTCACATCTGATGGATCCGCCAGCCCTAGCCCCTGCGCCGCGCCCAGTGCGCCCACCGGGGCCAGGGTTCCATCCGCCGCAACCGCAAAATTGCGCAGACAATCACCCGTCTGCGACGTCGCCACCAGGTAGCGCTGGCCTTGGACTTCGATCGCCATCAGCGTGGCCAGGTCGATGCCGCGCAGGTCCGGCCCAAGGTCCAGTTCCGCGACGGCCTGCATCTGCTGGGTCGCCACGACATAGCGGTAAGTGTGGATCGAACTTTCGTTCGCTCGCGCTAGAAAGAAATAGGTATCCGCCCCAAGGACAAGGCTTTCCATGGCCGACACCACGCCGGGCAGACTGCCGGAATAGGACAGACCTTGTCCGATGGTGCCATCGGCATCGATCCGATAGCCGCCCTGACGCGACATGTTGGCCCCCGAGACCATCATCGAGGTGCGCCCCCCCAGCGTCACCAGTTCAAGCTGGGCCGGGGCGGGAAGGACAGTATTGGTCGCGGTCAGCACCTCGTCGATCTTGACCATGGTAGAACCGACCTCGAAGGCCATGACGCCGCCGCCGGCCCGTGTGGCCGAATAAAGCCGCGTGACCCCGCCCGTGGTCACGACCTCCAGGTCCGTGATGCCCGAGACCAGGTTCACAGCCGCGTTCGTAAACGTCTCGATAACCGAAAAGCTGTACACACCCCACTCCAGCTGACACCGGAACCCACATTCCCCGGTCGCAGGATGCCGGTGCAGAATTGTGCAGGACTTAACGAATGGTGGCTGAAATCGGGCACTTCCCTCGAATGCCGCAGGATCACGCGACGGCCCTGGCGGTGCCTTCTGTCACGATCCTGATGGCCACGCGCGATGGCGCGCGCTACCTGCCTGCGCAATTGGTCAGTATCGCCAGGCAGACCTGCCGCGACCGGCAGCTTTGGGTGTCCGATGACGGCTCGACCGATGCCACGCCCGATATCGTCGCCAGATTTGCCTTGGGCCATCCGTTGCGCGTCATGGCGGGCCCGGGGCGTGGGGCGGCCGCGAATTTCCTGTCGCTGCTGATGCATCCCGACCTGCCACCCCGACCGGTTGCCTTTGCCGATCAGGATGATGTCTGGCGACCGGACAAACTGACGCGCGCCTTGGCCCGGCTGGCCAGTCTGCCGGTTGAAACTCCGGCCCTTTACGCCGCCGACAGCGTCATCGTCGATGGCGGTCTGCGCCCCCTGGCCCGGACGCTTGCGCGCGGAGCGCGGCCCTCATTTGCCAATGCTTTGGTACAGAACATCTGTTCGGGACATACGATGGTGCTGAACGCCGCTGCCGTGGCCCTTGCCCGGCAAGTCGGGACCAGCCCGGCAATCCGCCATCACGACTGGTGGCTGTATCAGTTGGTGTCCGGCGCTGGCGGCCGGGTTTGCCTGGACCGCGAACCCGTGGCGCTTTACCGCCAGCATGCCGCGAACGCCATGGGTCGGTCGACGACCCTGTCCCGCATCGCCCCCCTGCTGCGCGGCGACTGGGGGGCTGCGATGCGCGATCACGCGGACGGCACTGCGCTGCGCCGATGCGGTGCTTTGCCCTGCCGCACGGTCCTTGCGCGATGCCTATCTGGACGGCTTTGCCACCGCCGGTCGGGCGCGTGTTGGCGCATTCATGCATCACGGCATGGCACGATCCACCCCTGCACAAACTCTTGCCTTGCAGATCTGCGCATTCTTTGGCCGGGTATAGGCGGTGGACACCCCGATCCGCCAAACTATTGTCATGTCGATGCCATAAGTCCACGCAATGACACGAACAAAGAACAAGTTGGTGATGCCCGTGATTACTCCGATTTTGCTGTGCGGTGGCTCTGGCACCCGCCTGTGGCCCTTGTCGCACAAAAGCTATCCCAAACAATTCACCCCATTGCTGGGCCCCCTCAGCCTGTTCCAAGAAGCTGCAAAGCGGCTTTCGGGTCCCGGCTACGGCGATCCGGTGATCGTCACGAACAGTGATTTTCGGTTTATCGTGACCGAACAGCTTGATGCCATCGGGCAAAAGCCCGGTGCCGTGCTGATCGAACCCGAAGGGCGCAATACCGGCCCTGCGATCCTGGCGGCGGGTCTGCATGCCTTGGCGGGCAATCCCAATGCCATGTTGCTGGTCGCACCGTCAGATCATGACATCCCCGATGCGGATGCGTTCCGCGTCGCGGTTGCCGCGGCCCTGCCGGACGCCCAGAATGGACGGATTATCACTTTTGGCATCGCGCCTACGCGCCCCGAAACCGGCTATGGCTGGTTGGAGCTGAGCCAGCCTCCTATGGGCGACAAACCCGTACCGCTGGCGCGCTTTGTCGAAAAACCCAACGCGTCCGTTGCCGCACATATGCTGGCCTCGGGCAAATACCTGTGGAATGCCGGGCTGTTCCTGATGCGGGCTGACACGCTGGTCGACGCCTTCAAGGAACATGCCCCCGCGATGGTTCCTCCTGTCGCCGAGGCGCTGGAGGGGGCCTCCCGCGACCTGTCTTTCCTACGCCTTTCCGCCGCCCCCTGGGGCAGGGCCGAGGCTATTTCCATCGACTATGCGGTGATGGAGCGGTCCAACCGGCTGATGGCCATGCCTTTTGGCGCGGGCTGGTCCGATCTTGGCGACTGGGACGCCGTCTGGCGCGACAGCAGCCCGGACGGCGACGGCAACGCGACGCATGGCAATGTGACGGTGATCGACTGCAACAGCAGCCTGATGCGGTCCGAGGCTGAGGGAATGGAGCTAGTCGGGATCGGTCTGTCCAATCTGATCGCCGTCGCGATGCCCGACGCCGTCTTGATCGCCGACCGGTCCCGCGCACAAGAGGTGAAAGAGGCCGTGACCCGGCTGAAGGCTCGTGGCGCGCGTGCGGCTGAGACATTTCCTCGTGACCACCGCCCCTGGGGCTGGTTCGAGACGCTGGCCCTCGGTGACCGGTTCCAGGTCAAGCGCATCGTCGTTAATCCAGGTGCGTCGCTGTCCCTGCAAAGTCATGTGCATCGCGCCGAACACTGGATCGTCGTCTCCGGCACAGCCCGCGTGACCATCGGCGAAAGCAAGCAGTTGGTGACGGAAAACCAGTCGGTCTACATCCCCCTTGGGGCCAAACACCGCATGCACAATCCCGGCAAGTTGCCGATGGTGCTGATCGAGGTGCAGACCGGCAGTTACCTCGGTGAGGACGACATCATCCGGTACGAGGATGTCTATGCAAGGGGACAGGGGGCGAAGGGGTGAGCGCGACCAGAAAACGGTCCAGTGGACCGTTTTCCGCGCGAACGCCCGAGCACGCTTGTGAGGGCCGGGGGGTGTAAGTGAACAATTGCTCATTAAATTTGCTGCCAAAGTTCTTTTCGTTTGGGTTTTCTTCTCGGCGCATGTCGTGCCAGTTGGCGCGCAGACCGTCGAGCTTTCCACTCGAACATTTTGGCTCGGCGAACGACCCAGCACGTTAGATGAGGATTTTCCATTCATTGCGCTGCGACGGATCGCTTGGATCGAGGCAATCTTGGCAACTGACCCTGTCCTGAAGGACGCGGTGTTTCACATCGAACAGACCGGCATGTCCGTCGCAACGTTTCTCGCGGGTCGGGATGAAAGGGATATTCTGCTCGGTCCTGACCGCTTGCCGCCGCAGTTTGATCTTTCGGACTACACGATCTACGGCCCACCTGTCGCAACCGCACGCGACTTCACATATCTTCCCGTCGATCAAGAGGCTGGCTTCCTTGTGCGATGCATACTACGCGACGATGTCAATCACATGTTGCTGTGTGTCGTCTACGCAGCTTACGCCCCCGATGACCGTATCAGGCTCAAGGCGCGCCTGTACTTTCCACCCGACCCAGCAGACGCACCGACCTATTTCAGGGATGTTGCCGAACGCATGCGCGAGGTCGCTTACTGCCTCGACGTAACGGATGAACTGATCAACGTTCGCGCAGTTCACCCGAACCCTTCGGGCTGTCGAAAGAAGCCAATTTCTTAGGCCGCCCCCCTACCGCCCCACCCCCACATACGCCTCAAACCCTGCCCCAATCACCTCGTCCCGATCATACACATTCCGCAAATCGGCCATCCGCGCAGTCGCCATCTTGCGCCCCAATCGTTCCAGATCCATCGCGCGGAACTCGTTCCATTCGGTCAGGATCACCACCAGGTCGGCTCCCTGCGCTGCCTGATAGGGGTTCTCCATCCACTTTACCCCCGGCAGCAGCGCCTCGCCCTCGCGCTGGCCTTCAGGATCAACGACGCGAACCTTGGCCCCCGCCCCCACCAGTGCGGGCACGATAGTCAGGCTGGGGGCCTCTCGCATGTCATCCGTGTTGGGCTTGAAGGTCACCCCGAGCACCGCGATCACCTTGTCGCGCAAGATACCATCACACAGGTCCTCGATCTTCCCGACCATCCGACGCTTGACCTCTTGGTTCACCTTGATGACGGTCTCGGTGATCTGCATCGGCACCGCATGGTCCTGCCCAATGCGCGCTAAAGCCATGGTATCTTTTGGAAAGCACGACCCACCATAGCCCGGACCTGCATGCAGGAACTTGTTGCCAATGCGCCCGTCCATGCCCATGCCCTTGGACACATCCTTGATATCCGCCCCAACCTTTTCGCACAGGGCCGCAATTTCGTTGATGAAGGTGATCTTGACGGCCAGGAACGCGTTGGCCGCGTATTTGATCATCTCAGCACTTTCAAGGTCAGTATAGACCACCGGAAACTCGCGCAGGAACAGCGGGCGGTACACCTCGGCCATGACTTTTCGCGCACGCTTGTTGACGACCCCCACCACGACCCGGTCAGGACGCATGAAATCGTCGATCGCCGCCCCTTCGCGCAGAAACTCGGGGTTGGAGGCGACATCGAAACTGGCATCTGGATTGGCCTGCCCTACCGCTTCGGCCACCTTGCGGTTGGTACCCACCGGCACGGTAGATTTGGTGACGATCACAGCGTAGCCCGTCAGCGCGCGGCCGATTTCCTCGGCCGCGGCCATCACATAAGTCAGATCCGCATGACCGTCGCCGCGCCGCGTGGGCGTGCCGACGGCGATGAACACGGCATCCGCGCCCGCCACCGCCGCCGCAATGTCCAGCGTAAACGACAGCCGCCCGGCCTTCACGTTCTTGGCCATCAGCACATCCAGCCCCGGCTCGAAGATCGGAATCTCGCCGCGCGTCAGCTTTTCGATCTTGGCCGGGTCCTTGTCGACGCAGACCACGTCATGCCCGAAATCCGAAAAACAGACCCCGGATACCAGGCCCACGTACCCCGTCCCAATCATCGCGATTTTCATGCCAGCGCACCTTTTCAGAACCGCCCCGTCGCCTGACTATGCACATGCAGCACGTCTGTCAAATGCCGATGCCATCGCGCACCTGTCAGCCCCCGATCAGCAGCCCCGCCGCAATCGCCCACATGGTGCAGCCCACGACGACCTCCAGCACCACCCAGGCGCGCGGGCGGGCAAACACCGGTGCCAGCAGACGCGCGCCGTATCCCAGTGCTGCAAAGAAGGCGAACGACGCGGCCACCGCCCCCATCCCGAACGCCACCGTATCGGGTGCATATTGCGCCGAGATCGACCCGATCAGCACCACCGTGTCCAGGTAGACATGCGGATTGGCCCAGGCCAAAAGCAGGGTCGTGGTGATGACCTGTTTCAGGGAGGCAGAGCCACCTTCGGCAGGCCGCAACGCCTCACCGCCCCGCAACGC
>JANPBI010000369.1:0-13486 GCA_031430315.1 Rhodobacterales bacterium
GATCTCGCCATTTTCGGCATTGGGCAGGGCATCGAGGCCGACAAACCAGGTGCCCCCCGATCGCCATGCGACCCTGGATTGCGCAATGACTTTTCGCGCAACGGGCAATGCCGCGGCGGCCCAGGCAAGGATCTCCAGATCCGGGCCGATCACTTTCCAGCCTGTCCCTTCCCTTACCATCCGATCACCTTGCGCAACATGTTGAGCGCGACCAGCGTGATGAAGATTGCAAAGGCACGCTTCAAGGGCCGCGCATCCATCGCATGGGCCAGCCGCACCCCCAAAGGCGTGGTGATCAGCGTCATCGCGATGGTGACGGCAAAGGCGGGTAAATTGACCGCCCCCACGGACCAAGGTGGCGCATGCGCAATTTTCAGCGTCAGGAACCCCAGCGCGGCAGGCACGGCAATGACGACCCCGAACCCCGCCGCCGTTGCCACGGCACGGTGGATCGGCACCGCGTAAAGCGACATCATCGGGACCCCGAAGGTCCCGCCCCCGATCCCCATCAGGGACGAAAAGAACCCAAGGCCCGCGCCAAGGCCCGCGCGGGCCACCCCGCCCGGCATGACCGGCCCCAGCCGCCAGGTGTCGCGCCCGAAGGCCATGTACAGCCCCGCCAACAAGGCCAGAACGCCAAAGATCGCCTGCAAGGTTGCCGATTTCAGCGTCGCCGCCAAAAGAAAACCGCCAATTGCCCCGACCACGATAAAGGGGCCCCACAGGCGCAGGATTGCCCAGTCCACGGCCCCCTTGCTGTGATGGGCCAGCGCCGAGCGGATTGACGTCACAATGATCGTGGCCAGGGACGTGCCGAGGCAGACCTGCATCAACTGATCCCCGCCATAGCCAAGATGGTCGAAGGTATAGAAATAGGCCGGCACCAGCACGATGCCGCCCCCGATCCCCAGAAGGCCCGCAATCACTCCGGCAAAGGCCCCGATGGCCAAGAGCAGCGCCAGCATGGGTAGAAGTGTCACAAGGTCGGGCATCAGGGGCCTTTGTTGGCGCGGGTTTCGGGCACCCTAACGGGCGATGCGCCATGCGGCCAGTGCATGGCGGATATTTTCTTCGGTGGCAGTCTTTTCATTGACATGAAACGAGCGTAGGCAGGCCGTCTTCAACACAAAATCGACAGAAAGGCCCGCCATGGCCCGTACGCTTTCATTGACAGCTTATTCCGTCATCCTTGGCCTTGTGGCCGCCGTTGGCCCCTTTGCCATCGACATGTATCTGCCCGCTATGCCCGCGATCGGGGCAGACTTCGACGCCTCGATGCAGTCGGTGCAATGGACCATCGTCGCCTATTTCATTGCCTTTGGCCTGGCGCAGCTGGTCTATGGTCCCTGGGCCGATCAGGCGGGACGCAAGCCCCCGATGTATACAGGTTTGGCCTTGTTCATGGGCGGCACCGTTCTTTGCGCTCTGGCCCCGAGCATCGGCTGGCTGATCGTGGGTCGCCTGATCCAGGGCTTGGGCGGGGCAGCCAACATGGTGGTCTTGCGCGCCGTCATCCGCGACCTGGCCACGGGGCATTCGGCCACGCGGATGATGTCGACGATCATGATCGTCATCGCAGTGTCACCGCTGTTGGCGCCATTGTCGGGGTCGGCCCTGCTGACTTTTGGCACCTGGCGGCTGATCTTCTGGGCGCTGCTGATCGCGGCAGCCCTGAGCTTTTTCCTGATCCACTATGCCCTGCCTGAGACGCTGACCGACGCCAACCGCCAAAAATTCGATCTGGCCACAACTTGGACCGGCACCAAGGCGCTGCTTATGGACCGGCCGTTCATGGTGATGACATTTCTGGCCGGGTTTGCTTTTGCCAGTTTCTTTGTCTTCATTGCCGCCGCATCGTTTGTCTATACCGGCCAGTTCGGCCTAAGCCCGACGCAGTTCTCGCTGGCCTTTGCCTTCAATGCGGTCGGGTTTTTCGCGGCCTCTCAGTTTGCGACCCCTCTGGCGCGCAAGATGGGCACGCTGCGGATGATCTATCTGGCCACCGCCGGCTTTGCGCTGGCGACCTTTGCCGGGTTCGGGCTGGGTCTGGCGGGTCTTGCCACGCTGCCCGTGACGATGGCGGCACTGTTTGTCGGCAACATGTTCTTGGGGGTGATCCTGCCTACCGCCCAGGTGCAGGCGCTGGAAGATCACGGGTCCAACGCCGGATTGGCGTCGTCGCTCGGCGGTACGATGCAGATGGTGGCGGCGGGCGTGCTGGTCGCGGCAGCGGGGCCGTTCCTTGACGGCACCGTGGTGCCGATGCAGGGCGCGATTGCGGTCTGCGGGGCACTGGCATTGGCTTTGTCGCTGCTGATCCCGCGTCAGGCGGCGGCGGAGGCCTGAAGACTGGCAAGGGCGTCGTCAAGGACACCCAACCCCGCACCTGGGCGGTTGGCCTGATCCGATAGCACCCGCCGCCAGCCCCGCGCGCCGGGCTGGCCGTGAAAAAGGCCAAGCATGTGGCGGGTGATCTGATGCAGACGCCCGCCGTTGGCCAGATGGTCCGCAATGTAGAGGCGCATGGCGTCAACCACCTCTACCGGATCAGGCGCGAAGCTGTCGCCCCAAAGCGCGTCCGCTCCGATCAATACTGACGCCGGATCGTGATAGGCAGCCCGCCCCAGCATCACCCCGTCAAGGCCTTGCGCAAGAAAATCCCGCGCCTGATCAAGGCTGGTGATGCCGCCATTGATGCAGATGGTCAGCTGGGGAAAGGCCTGCTTCATGCGGACCACAAGGCCGTAGTCGAGCGGCGGCACTTCGCGGTTTTCCTTGGGTGAAAGACCCTGCAGCCACGCCTTGCGGGCATGAATGACGATATGGGTCACCCCTGCCCTGCTGACCTTTTCGATAAAGTCGGGCAGGACGGTTTCCGGGTCCTGGTCATCCACACCGATGCGGCATTTCACCGTGACGGGCACCGGGCTGGCCTCCAGCATCGCCGACAGGCAATCGGCTACAAGCTGTGGGCGCTCCATCAGCACCGCACCAAAACAACCCGACTGCACCCGGTCAGACGGGCAGCCCACATTCAGGTTGATCTCGTCATAGCCAAAGTGTGCCGCCAGTGTAACCGCCTGCGCCAGCTCTGCTGGATCCGACCCGCCGAGCTGCAAGGCGACAGGATGCTCCGCTGCGTGATGCGCCAAGAGGCGGGCGCGTGGTCCATGGATGACGGCGGGGGCGGTGACCATCTCGGTATAAAGCATCGCCCGGCGCGTCATCTGGCGGTGAAAGTACCGGCAATGGCGGTCGGTCCAGTCCATCATGGGGGCAATGGACAGTCTATGTGGTTGATATTCTGTCATTTTGTTCTTTAGTCTCAAGTTGTTCGCCGCGCTGCGTACCCGCCGCCTCTACTCCGCGATTTCACCGCTTTTCGCCACGCTACGACGACTCACTGCACACGGATTGCACACGAAATGCCGACCATCGCAGAGCTTCTCTCCGGCTCGTGGCGCGGCCAGGTTAGCCGCAAGAGTTTGTATGTCAGCGAGACGCACCACTCGCCGCGACGATGCGCTCCGCTGGTCCCGTTTAGCCGAGCTGTCGGTCGACCGCAACGAAACGCCTGTCAGCTCGCGGATCGATCGGCTGACGAAGTTCGGGGCGCTGGTGCGGCGGCACATCGAGGACATGACGGCCGTCGGAAAACTGCCCCCGGATGCTGCTGATCCGCGACCGAATGGACCCGCGCAACAGGTAAGGCGCCAAGCTGGCCAGGGTCGCCACTGCTGTTCGCGCGACGACGCGGCTGTCCTGCGCAACCAAGACCTCGTGGTGTCGATGAACGGCAAGGGAAACTGCCATGGCACCCCGGCCATTTGGCGCATCCTTACATCCGTCAATGCCGAACCGGTCTAGCACCGGAGCTGGCAAGCCCGCCGCGACATCAACGTTGCGCACTTTGCGTACATTACGGCTTTTACAATCCACGCCGCAGGCACTCGGGCATGGCTGGAAAAGTCCCATGGCTTTCGAACGGACGGCCGCGCAAGACGAGCACCTGACCGGAACCAAACTGGTGCGGGTTCATGGTCCTTTCTGCGACCAAAGATGGCTTATGGCGAAAACGACGCAACCGATGGCGGAAACGGAAGGGGTTGTGCGAGCGGCCCGGGTGAGAACGGATGGGACGGACAAAGGGTAATCTGGACTATGCGCTATTCCGGTTTGAGAGTGATTGCCGAGGCCCTGACGGGCCATAAGGGATGGAAACCCGTCTGGCGCGACCCGGCCCCGCAGGCAGAGTATGACTACATAATTGTGGGTGGCGGCGGACATGGTCTGGCCACGGCGTATTACCTCGCCAAGGAGTTCAAGCAGGCGCGTATCGCCGTGCTGGAAAAGGGCTATCTTGGCGGCGGGAACGTGGGGCGGAATACCACGATCATCCGCTCCAATTACCTTCTCGATGGCAACGAGCCGTTCTATGAATTCTCGCTGAAGCTGTGGGAAGGGCTGGAGCAGGACTTCAACTACAACGCCATGGTCAGCCAGCGCGGCATCATGAACCTGATCCATACCGATGCGCAGCGTGATGCCTTTACCCGGCGCGGCAACGGGATGATCCTGAATGGTGCAGATGCGGAATTGCTGAACCGCGACGAAGTGCGCGCGATCTACCCGTTCCTGAATTTCGACAATGCGCGCTTTCCGATCAAAGGGGCACTTGCGCAGCGGCGCGGCGGCACGGTCCGCCATGATGCGGTGGCGTGGGGGTACGCCCGGGGTGCCGATATGCGCGGCGTCGATCTGATCCAGAACTGTGAAGTCACGGGGATGCGGATCGAAGCGGGTCGTATCCTGGGGGTGGAAACCTCGCGTGGGTTCATCGGGGCCAAAAAGGTTGGCGTGGCGGTGGCGGGGTCGTCGTCTCGGGTCATGGCCCATGCGGGGATGCGGTTGCCGATGGAAAGCCACGTCTTGCAGGCCTTTGTCAGCGAAGGGCTGAAGCCTTTGATCGACGGGGTGATGACCTTTGGTGCGGGGCATTTCTATGTCAGCCAGTCCGACAAGGGCGGGCTGGTGTTTGGCGGTGACATCGACGGATACAACTCCTACGCACAGCGCGGCAATCTGCCGGTGATCGAGGATGTCGCCGAGGGCGGCATGGCGCTGATGCCGATGATCGGACGCGCAAGGCTTCTGCGGACCTGGGGCGGCATCATGGACATGTCGATGGATGGCAGCCCGATCATCGACAAGACCCATGTCGAGGGGCTCTATTTCAACGGTGGCTGGTGCTATGGCGGGTTCAAGGCGACGCCGGCGAGTGGGTGGTGCTTTGCGCATCTGTTGGCCACCGATACCCCGCACAAGACGGCCACAGCCTACCGGTTCGACCGCTTTCTCAAGGGGTTGATGATTGACGAAAAGGGCCAAGGCGCCCAGCCGAACCTGCATTAGGAGCAAGCGATGATCATCAACCATCCCCTCCTCGGCCCCCGTGACGCGCAGGAATTCGTCTATCTCGGCGACGCCAAACTGATGCACCGCCCCGACGGGATGACCGCCGGAATCGACGCCTTCCATGACTATCTCTACAACCGCGACAACCCCGCTGGCGAGCATCGCGAGCTTTGGTATCATGAGCAGGGGGATCGGTCCTGGCTGGTGGTCACCCGAAATACGGTAACGCATGAGATCACGCGAGTGGAACTGGCGCGTGATGTGGCGCGGGCCGAGGGGCGTTCGAAATGAGCCAGATCAACCGCATTACGGGCGGCCAGATCGACCGGACGCAGACGATCCGGTTCACCTTTGACGGTCTGCCCTACATCGGCCATCCCGGCGATACGCTCGCCTCGGCCCTTCTGGCCAACGGCGTGCGGCTGATGGGGCGCAGTTTCAAGTACCATCGCCCGCGCGGACCGCTATCGGCGGGGTCGGAGGAGCCGAACGCGCTGGTGCAACTGCGGTCCGGCGCGCGGCAAGAGCCGAACACAAGGGCGACGGTGGCAGAGTTGTTTGACGGGTTGGAGGCCACCAGCCAGAACGCCTGGCCGTCGCTGCGGTTCGACGCCATGGCGATCAATGACCGGTTGAATACGTTTTTCACCGCCGGGTTCTACTACAAGACCTTCATGTGGCCGAAGTCGTTCTGGGAAAAGGTCTATGAGCCAATCATCCGGCGCGCGGCGGGTCTGGGGGCAATGTCGCGGCTGGAAGACCCCGATGAATACGACAAGGGTTATCTGCACTGCGATCTTCTGATCATCGGTGCAGGGCCAGCGGGCTTGATGGCAGCACTGACGGCAGGGCGCGCCGGCGCGCGCGTGATCCTTGCGGATGAGGATTTCCGCATGGGCGGGCGGCTGAACGCCGAGACGTTTGACTTGGGCGGCACGGCCGGGGCCGACTGGGCGGCGAGTGTGGTGGCGGAACTGGCAAGCCTGCCGAACGTGCGGCTGATGGCGCGGACAACGGTCGTCGGGGCCTTCGACCACGGCATCTATTCGGCGGTCGAACGGGTGTCGGACCATCTTTTGGTCCCGATGCCCGGAAAGCCGCGCCAGACGCTGTGGCGGATCTATTCCAAACGTGCGCTGCTGACCGGAGGTGCTACCGAGCGACCGATCGCCTTTGAAAACAACGACCGGCCAGGGATCATGCTGGCTGGGTCTTTGCGCGCCTATGCCGACCGCTGGGGCGTTACCGTGGGTGACCGTGTGGCGGTGTTCACCAACAACGATGACGGATTGCGGACGGCGTTGGATTTGCAGGCCAAAGGCGTGGATATGGTCGCGTTGATCGACAGCCGCGAGGGCGGCGCGTTGCTGCCCGGCATCCGCCACCTGCGCGGGGCCGAGGTCATTGACAGCGCTGGCTGGCTGGGCCTGAAATCGATCACCGTGCGACAGGCCAACAACAAGACGGAAACCATCGCCTGCACGGCCTTGGGTGTGTCCGGCGGATGGAACCCCAACGTCAACATCACCTCGCACCATCGTTCCCGCCCGGAATGGCGCGAGGATATTGCGGCCTTCGTTCCCGGCTCGGGCGGGCCGGCGGGCCTGACCGTTGCGGGGGCTGCTGCTGGCGCGATGTCAACGCATGCTGCCTTGGCGACGGGGCAAGCGCAGGCTTTGGCGGCGCTGGAAGGGCTTGGGATTGCGGCCAAGGCGAGTGATCTTCCGGAGGCCGAGGATGCGCCGGTAGCGATCAAGCCGCTTTGGTACGTGCATTCCGGCAAAGGGCGGGCTTGGATCGACCAGCAGAATGACGTGACGGTCAAGGACATCAAGCTGGCCCATCAGGAGAACTTCACCGCTGTCGAGCATCTCAAACGGTATACCACGCTGGGGATGGCGACGGATCAGGGCAAGACCGGCAACATGCTCGGTATCGCCATCATGGCGGAACTGACGGGCCAGTCTATCCCCGCGACAGGCACCACGATCTACCGCCCACCCTATACGCCGGTGGCCATGGGCGCACTGGCGGGGCGGTCGCGGGGGCGTGAGTTCAAGCCCTTCCGCCTGACGCCCAGCCACAAATGGGCCGAAGAGCAGGATGCCGTCTTTGTCGAGGTCGGCAACTGGCTGCGCACGCAATGGATTCCCAGAACGGGTGAGACGACCTGGCGCGAAAGCGTTGACCGCGAGGTTCTGACGACGCGCAAGTCGGTGGGCATTTGCGACGTGACCACCCTTGGCAAGATCGACATTCAGGGCACCGATGCGGGCGCGTTTCTGGACCGGGTCTACGCAAATACCTTCTCGACACTGGCAGTCGGCAAGTGCCGCTATGGCCTGATGCTGCGCGAAGACGGGATGGTGTTTGACGATGGCACTACCGCGCGGATGGGGGAACATGAGTATGTCATGACCACCACCACAGCCAACGCGGTGACGGTCTTCCGGCATCTGGAATACTGCCGCCAGTGCCTGTGGCCCGATATGGATGTGCAACTGATCTCGACGACCGAAGCTTGGGCGCAGTATTCCGTCGCCGGACCCAATGCGCGGCAATTGCTGCAAAAGCTGGTGGATCAGGACATCTCGGACACGGCCTTTCCCTACATGGGGGCGGGCAACATCACCGTCGGCGGGCTGCGGGCACGACTGTTCCGCATCTCGTTCTCGGGCGAGTTGGCCTATGAAATTGCGGTGCCGACCCGCTATGGCGACGCGCTGATCCGCAAGCTGGTCGAGGCCGGACAGGAGTTTGATGCCGTGGTGTACGGCACCGAGGCGTTGGGTGTGATGCGGATCGAAAAGGGTCATGTGGCGGGCAACGAGTTGAACGGCCAGTCGTCAGCGCTGAACATGGGTCTGGGCAAGATGGTGTCGAAGAAAAAGGACAGCATCGGCATGGTGCTGAGCCAGCGCGACGGAATGAACCAGCCCGGCGGATATCGTCTGGTGGGCGTGAAGCCGGTCGATCCCCACGGCAGTCTGTCGGCAGGCAGCCATGTCATGGAAATCGGTGCCCCAGTGGAACTGGCAAGCGACGGCGGCTGGCTGACCTCAAAGGTGTATTCGCCGCATCTGGGCTGTGACATTGCGCTTGGCTACCTCAAAGGCGGCGACCAGAAGGTTGGTCATCGGATGCGGGCGGTGAACTTTCTGACCAAGACCGATACCGAGATCGATATCGTGAGCCCGCATTTCTTTGATCCTGAGGGGGAGCGTCTTCGTGGGTGAAGCATTGCAGCAGATGACGGCACTTGGACACGCGGCGGCTAAAGTGCTAGATATCGGCCCCTACCGGATTGCCGAAAGGTTCGATGTGGCGCTTGCCTCGGTCGCCACGCGCCGTGGAAGTGACAAGGATGTTGTGCAAGCTGCGAAGGCAGCGAATGTGCCGTTGCCCAAGCCTTTGAGCGCGATTGCCGGACAGCCTTTTTCCGGATTCTGGCTGGCCCCCGAGATGTGGATGATCGAGGCACCTTTTGACAGCCACGAGGATATCGCGGCACATTTGAAAACCCTTTTCGGTGCTGCTGCGTCAATTACTGAACAGACCGACGCTTGGGTGCGTTTCGACGTGTCCGGAGGGAATCCGGTCATTTTGTTCGAACGGTTGTCGAACCTTGATCTTTCGCTTGTGCCCGTTGGCCATGCCAGCCGGACAGTGATCGAGCATCTGGGCTGCTACCTGATCAAACGGGCAAGCGCTGAAGTCACGCTTTACGGTCCGCGCTCGTCTGCGCAAAGCCTGCTGCATGCGTTGGAAGTGGCGGCTAAATCGCTGATCTGACCTGCGCTATTGCGACAGGACGTGTTTCCCTTTAGTGAAAATTTATGTGTTTTCACGGGGAGCATTTCCATGGCCAAGATTGTCGATCTGCAGGCCCTTCCGCGCGGCAAGCCTGCCTTTGATCAAGACCCCCACCGAGTCCGCGAAATTTCCGAGCGTAACCTCGAAGCAGCGATTGGCCGTGAGGTTCGCACCTTTCGCCGCCAGCAAGGCATGACGGTGGCGGACTTGGCCAATGTGACCGGCCTGTCGATCGGCATGTTGTCCAAGATCGAGAACGGCAATACCTCGCCCTCGCTGACGACGTTGCAGGTCCTCAGCCACGCATTTTCGGTGCCGGTGACCGCCTTTTTCAAAAGCTTTGAGGAACGCCGCGAGGCGCAGCATGTCAAAGCGGGCGAGCATGTCGAGATCGAGCGTCGGGGCACTCGGGCAGGACATCAATACAACTTGCTGGGCCACGTTGGTTCCAATTCGTCCGGCGTGGTGGTCGAGCCCTACCTGATCACGCTATCGGCTGAAAGCGACACCTTTCCCGCCTTTCAGCATGAGGGATTGGAGCTGATCTATATGCTCGAAGGCGAGGTCGATTATCGCCACGGAGACCAGATTTACGCGCTGAAACCCGGTGACAGCCTGTTTTTCGATGCCGATGCGCCGCATGGGCCGGAAACTCTGGTAAAACTGCCGTCGCGCTATCTTTCGGTGATTGCCTACCCTCAGGGGTGACTGGCCCCGCCAGTCTTGTGCTGCCAGACGGCCCTGCGGATGCGCGCGGTCTTGTAGGCATCATAGATCGCCATGGCCCAGACAAAGAGACCGCCCGCAAACTTGCCGACGACCGACACGTCGGGTGCGGCGGTCTTCAGCGTGAAGCCACCCAAGAGCACGATGAAAAAGACAAAGATCAGCCCGCGCACCGGCTGACGGTTCAGAACCTGTCCGACGCCGGGCAGCACGACCGCCACGGCAAGCACCAGATAAGGATTCAACGGCGCTTTGGTCATGGGCGGTCCTTGGCTTGCGCCATCAGATCGTTGCGCAATGCCACAAGGCTTTGCAAGAGCGGCAACAACTGGTCAGGCGACAGCGGGTCAAGCCCCACTTCGGCATCGCGAAAAATGAGATAGCGGCCACGCTCGGCTTCGTCCCCCAGCAACACAAGGCGCAGCCCCTTGGGCGAGATCAGAAGTTCTTTCACCTTTGGGTCGGCAAAGATCCGGGCATCGGCCTTTAGCAGATCTTCAGGGGGAACATGGGCTGCGTCGTCGGTGCGGACGCCTGTGCCCTCTGGCAGAAATGCGGGGCACGGCAATGACACCGGCAAGTTGGCAAAGCGCGAAAACGCCTCCTGCCCGGTCGGGCGCGCCATGATGTCGAGCGTTGCCCGGACCGGTAGAGGTTCGGGTAGCGATACCATGATCCAAAGCACAGGCAGCTTGCGGAAAGTCAGGCTGTCAGGCAGGGCCTGCAGATCAAACGCATGCGGGCCAAAGTGGGCTGTCAGACGTGGAAACCCGGTCGGCTCGATACGCGTGACGATCCGGTCGAAGAGCGGCGCGATGGCATCGAAATACCCTGCGCGCGCGGCCTTGCGCTGACGGGCTGCGCGCATGACGGTCAAGGCCAGCCAGACGACCAGACCGGCAAGAGCAAGGGCAAAGGCAAGGCGGATGGGCATCAGGGTCCCTGGTATGGAACGGCCCGCCCCTTGGCAGGGCGGGCCGAATGGGTTGGATCAGGCCTTTGGGCGCGGATCAATAGCCCTTCGGTTTTGGCCAGGGCATGGTGAACTGCGCCCCCCGGTTCACAAAGCGGTAGCGCCAGAAGTGGAACCACAGCGATACCACGATGTAGAAGCCGACCATCGCCACCAGCTGCGTGCCGTAGCCAAGGAAGACCGCAAAGAACGTGACAGCGCATAGGCACAAAAGCACGACCGCAGGCAGCGGATGGAATGGATGTTCATACCCCCGCTTGATCGAGTTCAGCGGCCATTTCTTGCGGAACATGATGATGTTCAGCGGCATGAACGTATAGCCAAGCAGGCCCGAAAGGATCGAGAACGTGATCACCTGATCCAAAGGCGCGCCAAGGGCAAAGATCAGTGCGATGGGCACAAGAAAGATGATCGACCGGTAGGGTGTGCGATACTTCGGATGCACTGCGCCGAACCAGCCCGGCAGGTACTTGTCACGCCCCATCGAGAACCAGGCACGGCTCGCATCGTTGATGCAGCCATTGGCCGAGGCGAGTGTGGCAAAAAGCGTGCCGAACCCCAAGAGCCAGATCAGCCCTGTCGATCCGGACAGCCGTGCGGTGTCAAACAAGGGTGCAACTGACCCATTCACGCCGTCGCCCAGAAACTCCCACGGCAACACACCTGCACAGATGTACCAGGTGAGCGTGGCCGCGATGAGCAGCGTCATGATCCCGGCCAGCGTGCCGAACGGCAGCGCGCGGGCGGGTGAGCGGACCTCTTCGGCGGCCTGCGTCGTGCCTTCGATACCAAGGTAGTACCACAGGCCAAAGTGCATGGCCGCAAGGACCCCGATCCAGCCATAGGGCAGCCCGTGTCCTTCGAACAATGCCGCATGCTGCATGATCCCGTCACCGATGATGCCTGTGGTCGACACGAACAGGATCAGGATCGCGACGAACGCTATTGCCGTGATGACAAGGTTGAACGTCAACGTTGCCAGCACACCGCGATAGTTTAGCCAGGCCAGAAACATGATGACAAGGATGATAAAGGGCCGCTGGTCAAGCGCTGCCTCATGTCCCGACATCGTGGCCACGACGGAAAAGAGGTATCCTGCAGTGATGGCATTCGCGGCTTCAAGCATGGTGTAGGCAAAGACGAGGTAGAGGCCAACATTGAACGCCATCAGCGGGCCGACGATGTGCTTGGCTTGAGTGTATTGTCCGCCAGCGGCAGCGACGGTCGAGGTGACCTCGCTGTCGATCATCGCAACGCAAGTATAAAGGATGCCTGCGAACCAGCAGGCGATCAGGGCCGCGTAGGCCCCGCCTTTGCCGACAGCAAAGTTCCAGCCCATGTATTCTCCGACCAGAACGATGCCGACGCCAAGGGCCCAGACATGCGCCGGGCCAAGGACGCGCAGGAGGCCGACTTTGGTCCCGTGCGGCCCCATGCCGTCCATGGTTTTCGAAGTAATGTCAGTGTCTGCCATGATGCCCCTCAGCCCTTGCGTTGTTCGGTCATGGCCTCAAGCTCGCCTTCGCGAGACGAGGTCAGGACGTCTTCGGAATAGGACGAGTCCGTCTTGAGCCAATCGACGACCATATACAGGCCGAACGCGGCAGACAGTGCCCAAGCGGCGTATTCTGCGTAGTTCCAGATATCCATCGCTACCCCCTATTTGTTGCCGAATTTTTCGGAAATAACATCGCGGTATTCCTTGTCCGAAAAGCGGAGCAGCAAGACGTAATAGGCGACGATCACGACGATCATCACGACCAGCGCCCCGGCGGTGAAGCTGTAGTCAAAGCGCGCCAGGATCAGGTCGTGTGCCGATGCAGGGCTATATCCCAACGCCTCGTATTGCGCAGCTTGGGCGGCATTCTGACCAAGGCTTTCCCATGTCGGATTTTCAACCGGGGTGGTAACGGACTTCGAAGATCCGGCCAGCCCAAGCCAGAGCGGCACGAACAGTGCACCTACCGTCAGGGCGACCAGAACGACAACGTCGATCAACTGGCTGATCTTGCTTTGGATGGGCGGGGTGTAATGTGCCATGATCAGCCCCTCCGTCCGCGAGCTTCATCGTAGAACTTGATGTCGAGGCCGTACATGAAATCGCGGTCCTCGCGGTAATGCTTCAGCATGGCGAGGATCGCGGCGGTATTGAACAAAAGCACAATCGCCCCGCCGATCATCAGCAAGACCCGCGCAGCCCCGTTTGGCGCAAGATCCCACGTCGCGATCGCGACAAAGATCATCGCAAGCCACAGGCCTGCGACAAACGCCCATGCAATCAGCACGTCGCGCCTGTGCATCGCCTCTATCCTCAGATCAAGGTCAGACACTCCATCCCTCCCCTCGGGCCCGATCTTGCCGGTTTCGGCGTGGCCCTGTCGCCGTTTTTCCCATCGGCAATATTGTTTTCCTGAAACAAAGACCGGGTGCGACAATCTGTCAAGCAAAACCGCCCAAGAATGCACCGCTTTCCCTGCAAGGTGAAAAAAGTTTCTTAGCAGTTGATACCGGATTTCAATGTTGGTACCCTTCACCGGCAACAAAAGGAGACGACTCCAT
>JANPBI010000370.1:0-1993 GCA_031430315.1 Rhodobacterales bacterium
CCGACGACAACATGCCAGACAAGCCAGAGAAACGGGAGCGCACCCAGGACATACAGCGCGCCGTTCGGAATGCGGCGCGCGACCTGGTTGATGCGGTCGATCATCAGAAATCCACCGCGAGATCCTGACCGGCATACAGTCCCGCCACCTGTTCGCCGTAGCCATTGAACATCAAGGTCTCTTGCTTGCCCGCAAAAAGCCCCCCCCCGATGCGGCGTTCTGAGGCCTGGCTCCAACGCGGGTGGTCGACCTCGGGGTTCACGTTGTCGTAGAACCCGTATTCCTGCGGCTGCAGCATGTTCCAAGTCGTCTTTGGCATGTCGGCGACCAGCGAGATCCTGACAATCGCCTTGATCGACTTGAAGCCGTATTTCCACGGGGTCACGAGCCGGATCGGCGCGCCGTTCTGGTTGGGCAGCGTCTCGCCATAGAGTCCCGTCGCCAGGATCGTCAGCGGGTTCATCGCTTCGTCGAGACGCAGCCCTTCACGGTAGGGCCATTCGATGAAGGGGCTCGATTGTCCCGGCATCTCCTCGGGGCGCACGAGGGTTTCAAATGCCACGAACTTGGCGCCCGGTTGGACGCCGACGCGATTTAACAGACCCGCCAGCTCAAACCCGATCCACGGTACGATCATAGCCCAGGCTTCGACACAGCGAAATCTGTAGATGCGTTCTTCGAACGGCTGGTCCTTGACGACATCCGCAAGGTCATAGGTGCCGGGCTTATCGACGAGGCCGTCGATGACGATGGACCAAGGATCGGTTTTCAGCGCCGAAGCATAGGCGGCGGGGTCCTCTTTGCCGGTGCCAAACTCGTAATAGTTGTTGTAGGAAGTGATATCCTCAAGACTGTTTGGGGCGTCCGTCGTGGAATAGGCGCTGGCGGTCGCCGTAATCTTGGCCAGCGCGGGCGTTGCCAGCATGGCCGTCGCCCCCGCCATCAGCTGCCGTCGGTTCAGCCATTTCGCCTTTGGCGTCACATCCGACCAGCCAAGATCATTTCTAAAGCGCATCGCAACTCTCTCCTCTGTTCGGGGCAAAGATGCCGGTTCGGCGGAAATATGCAAAACAAACCCGGTCACGTCTGCAAGACGGCGCTGAAACATTGGCCAAAGACATCACGCAAAGTCACGTCCCATCACGGTCTCATTATCGGTTGCGCGGAAAGCCCCTGCGTAGGGCGGCGTTCTGCCAAGGCAAGGCTAACTCACGGTTTTGTATGGGTGATCCAGTTGGACGGCACACCTATATAAGCTCGGCCAATGACGGCATGAATGAGATCAAACGGGAGTGACACCAATGATCCGCAGAACCTTTCTGGCCCTGACAGCCGCCACCGCCTTTGCGATGCCCGCCTTCGCGCAGGACAAGGACATCGTCGACACAGCTGTTGCCGCTGGCAACTTCACTACGCTCGCCGCAGCCCTTGAGGCGGCAGGCCTGGTCGAGACGCTGAAGGGCGAGGGCCCGTTCACCGTGTTCGCGCCCACCGACGCGGCCTTTGCAGCCCTGCCCGCCGGCACTGTCGAGGACCTGCTGAAGCCCGAAAACAAGGACAAGCTGGTTGCAATCCTGACCTACCACGTGGTGGCAGGCAAAGTCATGTCGACTGACCTGACCGAAGGCATGATGGCCAAGACCGTGCAGGGTGGCGAAGCAACCATCACGCTGGAAGGTGGCCCGAAAGTCGACGGGGCAGTGATCTCGACCGCGGACATCGCAGCATCCAACGGCGTGATCCATGTCATCGACTCGGTGATCATGCCGAAGATGTAATCTGCGTCGGCGAGAGTTCCGAAAAGCCCGCTTCACGCCGAAGCGGGCTTTTTGCTTTTGCCAAAAAGTTTTGTCATCACGGGAATACTCCGTGCCCTTGGTGCGTAAAGGTCCTGCAAGAAACCGCATCTCCTGCGGAGCCAGAGTGTCGCCATGATTGCAATTTCCGTTCGCCCGCGAGAAGGTCCGCCGCGCCCCGTGGTCCATCTCCGACC
>JANPBI010000371.1:0-8767 GCA_031430315.1 Rhodobacterales bacterium
GTGCTGGTCGAGGATCTGATCTGGCTGGGCGACGTGATCGTGGCCCAGCCGACCTATCTGGAAAACGGTGTCCCCCGCGCGGCGCTGCCCGATCCCCAGGCACTGGCCTATGCCGCCGGTCGCCGCGACATGGCGCTGCAGGTGCTGGCGCTGATGAACCTGACCCCATCGCAAACCTATGCCCTGATGAAGGAAAGCTGACATGAACGTGTTTGACCGCATCCGCGACCGCCGTGCCTTTGCGCCCCCGGATGACCCAGCCCCCGGCGGGGCTGGCGATCCACCGCCGGATGCCGCCGCCGCAGCTGCAGCTGCCGCTGCCGCAGTGGCAGCCAACCCGCCCGCCCCGGTGGCGAAATGGTTCGAGGCCAAGGATTACAGCGCCGAGGAGCAGCAATGGCTGGCCGCGCGCGGGCTGGCCGATGATGACCCGCTTGCAGCCATCCCAAAGCTGGTCAAAGGCCACCGTGCCGCCGAACAGCGCATCGGCAAGGGGCTCGACAGCATCCTCGACAAACCCGCCAAGGATCAGCCCTATACCGACTGGGTCGCGGCCAACCGCGAGGCCCTGGGCCTGCCAAAGGACGAAGCGGCCTATGAGATCGCCAAGCCCGAGGGCTGGCCCAAGGATGCCCAATGGGACACCACGCGCGAAGGGCAGGCCAAGGCCATCGCCCTGAGATACGGCGTTCCCAAGGAAGCGCTGCAGGAATTAGTGGCCTTGCAGGCAGGCGGCGTGATGGAGATGATGGGCGCATCGGCGGCTGATCTGGAAAAGGCGCGCGGGGCGCTGATGACCGAGCTGGAGACCCAATACGGCACGCAGACCCCGGCGGTGATCCAGAAAGCGCGCCAGGGGGCCGAGGCGGTCGCGACCAAGGCGGGCCTCTCGACCGAGGCGCTGGCCAACCTTTCCGACACGCTGACCGACAAGATCGGCGATGCCAATGCCATCCGGTTCATGGCGGCGATCCGCGACATGATGGGCGATGACAGCGCCGTCGGCCTGGGCAGGGGCGGGGCCCTGACGACCACGCCCGCCGAGGCGCGCGCAGATCTGGCCCGTCAGATGTCACCCGAAGGCGACTGGTACAAGGCCACCGCGAGCAACAACCGGGCCGAGATTGAACGCCTGAAGCCCACCATCGACCGGCTGAACCGGATCGCCGCAGGCAGCTGAGACCGCCGATCCGATCCAGATATGGCCCGCGCGGGAAACCGGCGGGCCATATTTTGTGCGACCACCCCCTTGACGGAATAGTGCCTTTCTGTCTTTCCTGATCGCGACGGGCACCCCGGGGCATGTTTCCGGGTCCAGATGACAGCAGCAAAGACTGCCACCCAGCAGGGTGAGTGGCCAGAGGGCCCGACACCTGCAGGACGGGTCCGCACTATGATCGGGCACCCCTTCCGAAAACGCACAAGCAATCGTGATTTTTCGCAAAGGAGGGGCCAGATGCCCTACGTCCAGAACGTCGAACAGCACCACGTCACGACCTATGCAGGCAACGTGTGCATGGTCGCGCAGCAGATGAAAAACCCGCTGCTTGAGGCGGTGACCATCGTCCCGGCCAGCGGCGAGGCCCTGCGCGCTGCCGATCTGATCGGCAAGAAGAAGTACATGCGCGGCGAGGCCCGCAGCCGCCGGAACCCCGAGAACCCGGCAACCGGCACCGCGCGCTGGCTGGTCTTCCCCGAGCAGCCCATCGAGAGCGGCCAGTACATCGACAAGGAAGACAAGTTCAAGATGGCCTTGGACCCGACGTCCAACTTCATGAAGGCCGACGTCGCCGCCGTGACCCGGGGCTATGCCGATACCATCATGGGCCTGGACGAGGTGTCGGACGGAACCTACAGCGTTGTCGGTGGCGGCATCCTGGGCATCGCCCGCGAAGGCAAGACGGCCAGCGCCAGCTCCATCGCGCTGCCCGCCAGCCAGATCATCGCGGCCGCTGCAACTGGCCTGACCCTGGACAAAATCCGGGCCGCCGTCAAAAAGCTGAAGCAGGCCGATTTCGGCATCGACGCCATGCTCGACCCGCTTTGGGGGGCGATCACCCCGGAACAGGAGGACAACCTTCTGGGCATCGCGGCGGCATCGGGTGCGAACCTCAACACCTTCGAGATCGAGCAGCTGAAAAACGGCAGGCCGACCCGGCTGATGGGGATCACCTGGATCCTGACCAACCGCCTGCCGAAGGTGTCGACCACCCGCAGCTGCGCGATCTGGGCCAAGTCCAACATCATCGTCGGCGAATGGGAAGGCATCAGCGGCGACATGTGGAACGACACCGCCGCCAAAAAGCTGCCCTACATCTACACCTCGTGCCGGATTGATGCCGTGCGCGTGGAAGACAAGGGCGTCGTGCAAATCGACTGCATCGAGCCCTGACCGGGCCTTCCTGATCCTGCCGCTGGCGCGTGACCCGTGCCAGCGGACCCCCCTTCAAACCCGTGAAAGGAACAGGACATGCCTGTTGTTACCAGCTTCTCTGACATCGCCTCGCCGACGGTTGCAGCCGACCCGGCGCGGGCCCGTGGCCGTCCGATCAAGTCCGTCGGCAACGTGCTCAACCTGTCGACCGACAGCCAGCTGTCCAAGTACAAGCTGGAGGACCTGCCGTCGGAGGCCATCCTGCAGCCCGGCACGTTTTTCAAGGTCGACCTCTGGGGCTATGCCGACATCCGCATCGGCACCTTTACCGACCCCGCCGCCCTGGTTTCCGTGCTGCGGGCGGCGGGCGCACTTGTCACCCCGATTGCCAACGGCGATGCCCGCCACGGCCAGCCCCTGTGGCAGGCCCTGGGCCTTGCCGCCGATCCGGGTGGTGTCATCGGCATCTGGGCGCATGGCAGTGTTGCCGCCCCGACCGGTGCCGGTTCGATGCGCTTTGCGCTGGATTACCTGCACCGCTAGGACGGATCGTCCACCACTGACCGGGGCCGCGCAAGGCCCCGGTTTTCCCGTAGCGGACAGGCCCAATGCCCCTGATCATCGCCACCTCGACGATCGTTGCCCAGGCCTGGCGGTTCATGGAACTGTCGCCGATCAGCTCATTTGACGATGACACCGAACAGGCAAGGTCAGCGGGCGAGCAGTATCCCAACGCCCTGCGCGAATGTCTGGCCCGCGCGGACTGGTCGTTTGCGTCGGTGATGGCCCAGCTGGCCGAGGCAACCTTGCCGCAGACCGTCGTGACCGATCCCGACCTGCCCTATTTCTTTCAGGCCCCCGGCGATATGATCCGCCTGCACGAGGTCGGCGAGACAACCACCCGCTGGCGTCTGGACCGCGATGGCTTGCGCAGCGACACGCCCGCCCCCCTGCGCATCCGCTACACGGCACAAATCACCAATGAGGCTGTGCTGCCCGCCAGTTTCCAGACCGCCGTCGCGTTGCGCCTGGCGATGCTGCTGGGGCCGCGCTGGCTGGGCACGCAATCGAAACTCGCGGACCTGTCGCGCCGGTTCGACATGGAAATCGCCAATGCCAAGAAACAGGACGCCCGGTCCGCCAGCACGGTTCGTTATGACGATACCGGCGACAGCAGCGACTGGGCGTCCGAGACCCGAACCTTTTACTAGGAGCCCGAACCCATGGCCGTTCAACATTCCGTCGCCGTCCGCAACGCCCGTCTTGATGCGATCGAGACCGCGATCGGCGTGTCGCCGACGCTGGAACTGCGCACCGGCGCGCCGCCCGCCACCTGCGCCACCGCCGACAGCGGCACGGTACTGGCCACAATGACCCTGCCATCGGACTTTCTGGCAGCAGCCTCCGGCGGCACCAAGGCGCTGTCGGGCAGCTGGACCGACGCCTCCGCCGATGCGGGCGGGACATTCGGGCATTACCGGATCAAGCAAGGCGCCACCTGCCACGAGCAAGGCACCTGTGGCCTGGCCGGATCCGACATCGTGATGGACAGCGCCACCTGTACCGCAGGCCAGGCCATCACCATCGTGTCCAAGACCCAGACCGAAGGCAACGCCTGATCCATGGGCCTGTCGCGCCCCCTTTTGACCGACTGGTGGGAAGAAGTCCGCTTTTCCCACATCACGGCCAATATCGGCTGCTGGCTGGCCGTGGCGATTTCCTCGGGCACGAATTCCACCGCACTGCCCTCCGCCTTCATCACCGGGCGCTATCCTTACGGCGTGTTCCTGCGCTCGTCGGCGACCACCAATTCGGGCATGCGCTACCAGACGTCGAGCCTGATTTCGGATTTCTTCGGTCAGGTGCCGCACAAGTTCCGCGCGACCCTGTTCTTTCCGGCCTTCACCACCACCACGATGCGGCTGGGCTATCTGGACACCACGGCCAGCGCCGACAGCACCGATGGTGCCTATTTCGAATTTGTCGGATCGGGCGTCGTGTCGGCCAAGACGGCCGCGGCGGGCACCCGCACGACCAACGCGACCACCTACACGATGGCGGCCAACCAGTTCTATACCTTTGACATCGAGGCCAATGCCGCAGGCACATCCGTGCGGTTCCGCCTGTACGAGGGCACCAACGAGGTGCCGGTTCTGGACGTCAGCAACACCGCCAACATCCCGACCGTGCTGGCAAATGCCTTTGGTGCCGGGCTCGTCATCACCAATTCCGCCGTCGCCAACACCGATCTCTGCGTGCTGGTGGAGATGGGCTTTGGAACCCGCATCCCCGATGATCCCCTGGTGGAGACTGTCGGCGCCCTGACCGGCACGACACCCGTGCTGAGCCATGCGGCGGGCACCATCCTGACCTGGACGCTGAGCGCCAATTCCACGCCGACCGATGGTTTGGCTGCAGGGCAAAGCCTGACCCTGCTGGTCGATGACGGCACCGCCTTCACCATCACCTGGCCCACGATCACCTGGATCAACGGATCGGCCCCGGTGCTGGCCACCAGCGGCAATACGGTCATCACCTTGTTCAAGGTCGGTGCCGCCCTTTACGGGGCCTACTGAGATGCTGCTGGCCCACCGCCTGCGCCGGGGATACGCCCCGACCAGTGCCCCTGGCGGCGGTGTATCCGGCAATGCGTCCCAGACCCTAGCCGGAGTGACGCAAAGCGCCACCGGCCAGGTTGCCATCAAGGGCACCGCCGCGCAGTCCCTTGCCGGAGTGAGCCAGACCGCCACCGGGCAGGTCGGAACGCCGGGGCTGACCGCCAACGTGCTGGATCAATCAGGGGCCACCGCCAGCGGCGCGTCGGTTCTGACGCCCAGCATCAGCGTGACCGCAGGGCGCAAGGCCTACATTGCCATTGCGGGAAACCGCAATACAGCGGCCAGTCCCCTGACAATCACTGGCGCGGGTCAGACCTGGGCGCAGGTCGGAAGTCAGGTCGGCTTTACCGCCAACACGAACTATCATGTCGATCTGTTCGAGGCCGTCGTGACCACCGGCGGCACAGGCCAGCTGACCATCGTGACCAGCCAGTCCGGCGAAGTGTTTGCCTGGGTCATATTCGAGCTGATCCCCGAAGCGGGCACGGTCATTTCGATTGGTGGACAGGACAATTCCACCGAACAGACATCGACCACGGCCCCCAGCGATGCAGTATCAGCCCCCGGCACGGGCAACTATCTTCTGAGCCTTTGTGCCAAAGGCAATGATGGCAATAACTACTCTGGGCTTGTCGGCACCCCCCGCGCGAGCTGGTTGACGATCGGACAGCATTCGCGGGTGGTCGCAACCTATGGCGCATTCGTGTTCGTGCAGCTGTCCCCAAAGGACGGCGACACGACGGCATCGGCGAGCGGACTGAACACCGGCACCTACCGGCTGTCCACCTTTGCCATCACCGTTTCGGTCAGCGGGGGCATCAATGGCAATGCAGCCCAGACACTTGGCGGTGTCAGCCAGACCGGCGCGGGCCAGGTTGCCATCAAGGGCACCGCCGCACAGGCGCTTGCCGGGGTGACCCAGACGGCAACGGGGCAGGTCGGCGGTGGCGCCGGCATCGCGGGCAATGCAACCCAGACCCTTGCCGGGGTGACGCAGACCGCCACCGGTCGTGTCGCGATCACCGGTACGGGCTTTGCCATTCTGCAAGGCATCGTGCAGGCCGGTGCCGGTTCCGTCATCAGCCCGGCCGTGCCACCCTTTGACTGGGCCCCGCCGGTCGATCTGGCGACATCCGCCATCATCGGACAGGCGTTGCGCTTCATGCGCCAGGCACCCATCGCGCGCATCGACCCGTCGGCAGAAATCCTGCCCGCCCTGAGCGATGCCTATGCGCGGTCGATGGATCATTGTCTTGAGGCGTCCGACTGGTCATTCGCATCCACCTTCGCCGTTCTTGCCAGCGCCGCCTTGCCGGAGGGTGCTGTTGGCGATGACACAATGCCCCATGCCTTCCATCTGCCGGGCGATCTGATCGCCATCCGTCGCGTGGGGTCGCCTGCCACCCGCTGGCGTTCTGACGCGGCGATGCTTTTGGCCGATACGCCCGCGCCCCTGACCATCCGCTACACCGCACGGGTCACCACTGAGGCGGCGTTGCCTGCGACTTATCAAACGGCCATCGCCCTGATGATCGCCTCGCAGCTTGGGGCCCGTTGGGCTGGGGCCACGATTGCCGCCGATGACCTTGCGCAAAAGGCCATGATGACCCTGAAACAGGCCATGCGCGAAGACAGCCGCATGGCCAGCCCGGCGCGCGCCCTGGCCACCAATGATCTGGGCTATGGCCATGAGGCCGACAGCGCGTCGCAAGACTGGGCGCATGAGGCCATGACATGACCCGCACCAGCCCGCCGCAAGTGGCATTTTCCTCGGGTGAGATTGATCCCCTGTTGCATCGGCGCTTTGACTATCAGCGGTTCCAGACCGGGCTGGCCGTGTGCCGGGGCTTTCTGCCCCTGGCGCAGGGCGGCTTTACCCGCGCGCCCGGCACCCTGCGCAAGGGCAATTCCCATGCCGATCTGCCCGGGGCGCTGTTGCCGTTCATCTTTGCGGTCAATGATGCGGTGACGCTGGAATTCACCCATCTGCGCATGCGCGTCTGGCGCTACGGTGTGCTGATCATGGCCGGGGCCAGCCCTTACGAGATCCCCACCCCGTTCCCGGATACCTCTCTGGCCTTGCTGCAATGGGTCCAGTCGGCGGACGTGATCTATCTGACCGACGGATTGCGCCCCATCCAGAAACTGTCGCGCTTTGCGCTGGACAACTGGACCATCGCCGCCTTTGCCCCCGATAGCGGCCCGTTCAGGGTGCAGAACCTGGACGCTGCGATCACCCTGCAGGCCAGTGCGGCCACAGGCAGCATCAACATGACCGCCAATGCGGCATTCTGGGCAGCAAACCACATCGGATCGCTGGTCGAGATGAAGCCGACCAACAACACCACCGTGCCGCTGTGGACATCCAATGAAAGCGGCTTGACCGTCGGCGACCTGCGCCGCTATGGCCGCAATGTCTACCAGCTGACGCTGGGCAGCAATGCGGGCACCAATCCGCCCATCCACGAGGAAGGCGAGGCTGCGGTCAGCAATGCCACGCGCTGGCTGTTTCTGAGCGATGACACCGGCGTCGTGCGCATCGCGTCCATCACCAGCCCGACCGTGGCTGTGGCCACCGTCGTGAAACGTCTGCCAAAGGCCGTGGTCGACGGGCCAACCTACCGCTGGTCCGAGGGCGCGTGGTCTGCGCGCTACGGCTATCCTGCGACACTTGAGATCTATGACCAGCGTCTGGTGGCGGCCGCCACGCCCTTTGAGCCGCGCACTGTGTGGTTTTCGGTGGCGGGGGATTTTTCCGATTTCGCCCCGGGTGTCGAGGCAGACAGCGCGTTTGCCTATACCATCGCGGGCGACAATACGATCAACCGCATCCTGAACCTGCGGCGCGGCAACACCGGCCTGCACATCTTTGCCCTGGGCGAGGAATATTCCACCCGGTCCGACAGCCGCGCCCAGGTGATCGGGCCGACCACGGCGGTGTTCAGTTCCAACTCGTCCTTTGGCGCGCATACATCGCGGGCCATCTCACCCGATGGCAATCCGATTTTCATCAGCCGCGACCGCCGGCGGGTGATCATGATGAATTACAGTTTCGAGCAGGATGCCAACCGTCCCGTGATCCTGAGCCGCGCCAGCCAGCATCTGGGCAATGACGGGTTCGAGCAGGTTGTCTGGCAGGCCAGTCCTGAACCCATGGCCTGGATACGCAGGGCTTCGGGCGATGTCGCGGTGATGATCCTGGACGCGGCCGAAGAAGTGCTTGGCTGGGCCACCGTGCCCCTGGCGGGCGGGGTCTGCGAGGCGCTTGCCGTCACCCCGAATGCGACCGGCACGGCGGATGAGGTCACGATGATCGTGCGCCGCGTCATCAACGGGGCGACCGTGCGGTTCGTCGAAACGATGACGTCGATTTTCGGGCTGCTGACCGGCGTCGAGGCGATCAGCGAGGCCTGCCATTTCTACGGCGCATCTGAACTTGCCTTTGGCGTGCCGACCACGGTGCTGTCGGTGCCGCATCTGATCGGACAGGACGTCTATGCCTGGACCGATGGTGGCGAGTTCGGCCCGCTGACGGTCGTCGATGCAGGCACGATCACCCTGCCCATGGGGGTGACGCATGCCTTTGTCGGCCTGTTCGACCAGACCCACTATGTGGAGACGCTGGACATTCAGGCAGCAGCGGCGGACGGCAACACCATGGGCCGCCAGAAGCGCCTGCATGCCAAATATGGCGTCGGTCTGCATCTGACGGCGCAAGGCTATGTCCAGGTCGTGGAGCGGGACTTTGCGCAGAACCCGCGCCTTGGCGACAAGC
>JANPBI010000372.1:0-2732 GCA_031430315.1 Rhodobacterales bacterium
AGGTGATGTGGTGGACCCCTTGCGTCTGTAGTTTCTTCACCGCTCGCTCCATGGCCTGATCTGGCTTCCCAGTACCTCACCGGGCCCCGCCGGCGCACCCTGCAGCGGTGCGCCACCAAGTTCAAGCGGCCGGAACGCCCGAACTGTTCCCGAAACGCCCCCGCACGGAACCTTACCTTGGCGGGCGATCGCAATGTGACGCGCCGTCACAGCCACATTGCGCCTTGCGGGAAGATGGAAAACATCTAACACTTCACCAGCATTTCCGGGCCGCTAACGACGCATCGGAAAACCAAAAAAAGATAGTGTCTGGGGAGACCTGCATGCCCGATGGGGGCGATACCGTCCTTGACGTCAAGGGGCTGAAAACCGTCTTTCGCACGCGCGGGGGCGAGATTCATGCGGTCAACTCGGTCAGCTTTCATCTTAATCGCGGCGAGCTTTTGGGCGTGGTGGGCGAAAGCGGGTCGGGCAAGTCGGTGACGATGATGTCGCTGATCCGGCTGTTGCCCTCGCCGCCCGCCGATATCCGTCAGGGGCAGGTGCTGCTGTCGGGCCGCGACGTGCTGCAACTTGATGCCGATGATTTGCGTGCCGTGCGTGGCGCCAAGGTCGGCTTTGTCTTTCAGGACCCGATGACGTCGCTGAACCCGGTCTTCACGGTCGGCTACCAAATCTGCGAACCCCTGATCGAGCATATGGGGATGACCAAGGTGCAGGCCCGCACCCGTGCTGCAGAACTGTTGGAACTGGTCGGCATCCCCGATGCGCGCAATCGCCTGGACGCTTATCCGCACCAGTTTTCAGGTGGTATGCGGCAGCGCGTGATGATCGCCATAGCGCTGGCCTGCGACCCGGATGTGCTGATCGCGGATGAGCCGACCACGGCCCTCGACGTGACGATCCAGGCGCAGATTCTGGAGCTGGTGAAAGACCTGCGCCAGAAACTGGGAATGGCGATCATCTGGATCACCCACGATCTGGGCGTGATCGCAGGCATCGCCGACCGCGTGATGGTGATGTATGCGGGCCAGGTCGTCGAACATGGCCCGGTGCGCGAGCTGTTCGCCAATCCGCAGCACCCCTATACCCGCGCCCTGTTGAAAACCATTCCCGCCATGGCCGGCCCACGCGAAACTCGCCTTCGTGTGATCGAGGGCCAGCCCCCAATCCTGACCGCGGCCCCTGATGCCTGCCCGTTCCGCGACCGCTGCAGCCACCGCTTTGACGCCTGCGACCGGACTAATCCACCTCGGCGCGCGATCGACGGCAGACCGATCGGCTTTGGCCATGATGTCGCATGCCACTGGACCGCCCCGGCTGTGGAGGCTGCACATGCTTGACGCCACCCCTGCCCGCAATCTGGTCGAAGTGCGCGACCTCAAGATGCACTTTCCGATCTATACCGGGATCTTGCGGCGGCAGACGGGGGCGATCAAGGCAGTGGACGGCGTCAGCTTTGACATCCGCGAGGGCGAGACGCTGGGGCTGGTGGGTGAAAGCGGTTGCGGCAAATCCACGGTGGGGCGAGCGCTGATCCGCCTTTACGACCCGACCGCCGGGTCCGTGGTGATCGACGGGGAGGACATCGCCACGCTTGACCCCGAAGCATTGCGCCGCAAGCGCCCGACCATGCAGATGGTGTTCCAGGACCCGCAGGCCAGCCTGAACCCGCGCATGACGCTGTCACAGATCATCTCGGAACCGCTTGATGAGCATACCAAATGGAACACGAACCAAAAAATGGCCCGTGTCCATGAACTCATGGACGCGGTTGGGCTGAACCGCCGCTTTGCCAACAGGTTCCCGCATGAATTTTCCGGCGGCCAGCGCCAGCGCATCGGCATCGCCCGGGCCTTGGCGCTGAACCCCAAGTTCATCGTGTGCGACGAGCCTATCGCGGCGCTTGACGTCTCCATCCAGGCGCAGGTGGTGAACCTGCTTGAGGATCTGCAGGAAAAGTTCGGGCTGACCTATTTATTCATCAGCCACGATCTGTCGATGGTGCGCCACCTCGCTGATCGGGTTGCCGTCATGTACCTTGGCAAGATTGCCGAACTGTCGCCGCGCGATGCGCTTTATGCCCGGCCCTTGCATCCCTATGCCGAGGCGCTGTTGTCGGCGGTGAACGAACCCGATCCGGTCCGTGCCGCCAAACGCCAGCGCATCATCCTGAAGGGCGATGTGCCCTCCCCCGCCAATCCGCCAAAGGGCTGCAGCTTTTCCACCCGCTGCCCCAAGGTGTTTGACCGCTGCCGTTTAGAGACCCCTGCCCTTGCCGAGGTCGAGCCGGGCCGTCACGTCGCCTGTCACCTTTTTTCCACCCATAACAACGCCGCCGCACAAACCGGCGCGTCCGAGGCCAACGAGCGTAACCAACAAGGAGTACTTCGATGAAACTGAGAACAATCCTTCTGGGGGCGGCCTGCGCGTTTAGCTTCGCGCCTGCAGCTTTTGCAGAACGCGGTGCGGATGGAGAGGTCAAACTGACCTTCCCGCAGGCCGTGTCGATCATGAACCCCTACCTGTCCGGCGGCACCAAAGACATCATCGCGTCGCAATTCGTGCTTGAGCCGCTTGCTGGCCTGACGCCCGACGGCGAGATCATCCTCAAGCTTGCCGCCGAAATTCCGACCGTCGAAAATGGCGGCGTCTCTGCCGACATGACGACGATCACCTGGAAACTGCAGCCGGGCCTTATGTGGTCCGATGGCACCCCGGTCACAGCGGAT
>JANPBI010000373.1:0-3634 GCA_031430315.1 Rhodobacterales bacterium
GCCGACGACCGCGAGCGCGCAGGCATCAGCAGCACGGACACATCCGTCTACTTCGCCCTCGTCCGTGATAAAGCAAACCTGGCACCTCCCGGCAAGCGTGAGTGGCGCAGGGTCGTGTCGGTTGATCTGGCAAATGGGGACAGCGTCGGGGTCGTTGAAAAGTGGGACTGGCCCGATGATTTCGACGGTGTACGAACGGCTGACTTGCAGGCCGTTCAACGCGCCATCGAGACTGCGCCGAACGCGCTGCGTTACAGCGACCAGGCGACGCCGTGGGTCGGTGACGTCATTGCACAGGTTCTCAAGTTCGATCTGCAAAATGACCGCAAGAGGATCAAGCGGATGCTCGAGACATGGCTCAAGAGCGGCGCCTTGGTGAAGCGCGACGTCAAGGACGATTCCCGGCAGAGTCGCCCCTGCGTTCAAGTCGGCGAGAAGGTGTGATGATTGCTACACCCCCGCCCTTAAGAGGTGGTGCAGAGGTGGTGCGGGGTGGAGCAGTACGTGGTGCACCACCCCCCCCCCCTAAAGGGGGGGGATGGGGGGTGCTGCGCAACACCGCGTCCCCCGTGAGGTGGTGCAAGACGCTTTGGTTGCCGGCAGGCCTGGGCGACAAAGACGACGGCGCGGTGGCTCAGCAGGGTGCGACCGCAGGCGCGACGGTGTGTACCCTTCGCTGTCGCCCTTGCTCCCAGAAGTGTTCAGATATCGATCGACGTCAAGACCGTCGCAAATGCCGCGACCATTCCCATCACAACAAACTATGTTCGCTGTCGGAAGGTGTCGTCATATGTGGTAAAATGACATAATTACAATAACTTACATACGTGATATCCTCTCCCTAAGCCGCATGTTTCGGACCCGGGGGTGGCATGGACCGCACGACAGACCTCAGCATCAGCTACCGACCCGTAGGCGATCTGATCCCCTACGCCCGCAACGCGCGAACGCATTCGGAGGCCCAGGTCGCGATGATCGCGGGTTCGATCCGGGAGTACGGCTTCACCAACCCGGTGCTGGTCGACGGCGCGAGCGGCATCATTGCCGGCCACGGCCGGGTGATGGCGGCGGGCAAGCTCGGGTTGGCGACCGTGCCGGTGATCGAACTGGCGCACCTCAGCGAGACGCAGAAGCGAGCCTATATCCTGGCGGACAACAAGCTGGCCGAGCAGGCCGGCTGGGACCGGGAGTTGCTGGCGCTGGAGTTGGGCGACCTGCGGGATATGGCGGTCGATCTGACCAGCCTCGGCTTTGATGCCGGCGAGCTTGATGCGCTGCTGAACGCAGGCCAGCCCGACCCGCGCGAGGACGAGGTGCCGCCGGTTCCCGCTTTCCCGGTGTCCCGCGTGGGCGACCTCTGGATCCTCGGCAACCATCGCCTGATCTGCGGTGATGCCACGGACGCGGCCACTGTGGCGCGGGTACTTGGCGGGGTGAGCCCGCATCTGATGGTCAGCGATCCGCCCTATGGCGTCGAGTACGACCCCGAATGGCGCAATCAGATCGGGGCTGCCAAGACCAAGCGGGTGGGCAAGGTGTTGAACGATCACCGGGCAGACTGGCGCGAAGCCTGGGCGCTCTTTCCCGGTGACGTGGCCTATGTCTGGCATGGGGCGCTGCACGCAACCACGGTGGCCGAGAGCCTCGTGGCCTCGGGCTTTGCGATCCGCAGCCAGATCATCTGGTCCAAGGAGCGCCTGGTGCTGAGCCGCGGGGACTATCACTGGCAGCATGAGCCCTGCTGGTATGCGGTACGCACCAGCGGCAAGGGCCATTGGAGCGGCGATCGCAAGCAGACGACGATCTGGAACATCCCGAGCCGGGATCAGGATGCGGCCACCGTGCATGGCACGCAGAAGCCGGTCGAATGCATGCGCCGCCCGATGCTGAACAACTCCAGCCCGGGGCAGGCGGTCTACGAGCCGTTCTCGGGATTGGGAACTTCGATCATCTCGGCCGAGACATGCGGGCGTCACTGCTTCGCTGTGGAGCTCGACCCGGGTTACGTCGATGTCGCCGTCGAACGCTGGCAGGCCTTCACGGGCAAGGTGGCATTACTGGAAGCAACGGGTCAAACTTTCACCTCCGTGCACGCGCAGCGTCATCAGGCGGAGGTAGCCGCGTGAGCCGTCCCCACATCACTCTAACGGACGGGCAACGGGCCGAGGTGGAGACCCTCGCAGCGGTCCTCAACGCCGAGCAGATCGCCGACTTCCTCTGCGTCGGGCGGACCACGTTCTTCGCGCTTTTGAACCGGGACGAGGATTTAGCTGAACGCTATAAAAGGGGCAAAGCGCGCGCCATCGGGGCCGTGGCGCAAAGTCTGGTGACCAAGGCACGAGCGGGCAATGTCACGGCAATGATCTTCTTTCTGAAGACACAAGCCGGTTGGCGGGAGGGCTTGGACCTTGCCGTGAAGCAGGAGCCGCAGGACGAGATTGACCTGTCTGATCTGACAGACGAGGAACTGAATGGATTGCTTGCTCATGCAAGGACCCTGTCGGAAGCCAAGCAGGCAGTCCTTGATGCGCGCAAGGAGAAGCCGGATGGCTATTGGACGGTACGGTAGTGGCGCTTCAGATGCAGCGATGGGCAGCGCTGGCTCGTCCATCGGAGCGCCGAGATGATCCGCGGTCCGAAACCCAAGCCGACCGCCTTGCGCCGGCTGAACGGCAATCTTGGCAAGCGGGCCTACAATCACGACGAGCCCCAGGCGCCCGATGGCGTACCGGACTGTCCGCCGCACTTGATGGATGCCGCACGGGATGAGTGGGACCGGCTGGTGGATGTCCTGCACGGGATGGGCGTGGTGACTCTGGTAGATCGGGCGGCCCTAGCGGCCTATTGCCAGTGCTACGGCCGCTGGGTCGAGGCAGAAGAGAAGATGCAGACCACACCGATGCTTCTCAAGACCGCCTCCGGCTACGTGCAGCAGTCGCCCTGGCTGTCCATCGCCAACAAGCAGCTGGAACTGATGGGACGCTACATGGCGGAACTTGGCCTGACGCCGGCATCGCGCTCACGCGTCGCAGCATTCGCGAATGCGGTGCCCGAAGCGGATCGCATCACCAAGATCGAGTTGGTGACGGTTTATGAGAGCAAGGATTGCAGCAGCTTCGATGCGCCCCTGCTGCGATCGACCGCTCCGGGAAATGAGCCAAAGGAAACCGCAACCGCCGGCACCAGGCGAACCTACGCATTCGAATAATCGCGTGCTCTGACCATTCACTTGATAGCGTGCGCCTTCGGAGCCATGCCGTACACATCTGCGCAACGAACGTTAGGCAGCTGTGTACGGGGGCGGGATGCAGGTTCTGCAGCGACTGGTGGCCTACGAACGGGTCTCCACAGCGCGACAAGGGGCCAGCGGCCTGGGGCTGGAGGCGCAACGCAAGACCATCGAGGACTTCGCAGCCTCCCGTGGTGCCGACGTCCTGGCGCGATTCACCGAAGTGGAAAGCGGACGCAAGGCGGACCGGCCAGAGCTGGCCAAGGCGCTGCACCTGGCCAAGGTCACTGGGGCGACACTGGTGATCGCCAAGCTGGACCGGCTGAGCCGGAACGCGGCGTTTCTTCTGGCCTTGCGGGACAGCGGAGTGCGGTTCGTCGCCGTCGACATGCCTGAGGCCAACGA
>JANPBI010000374.1:0-1725 GCA_031430315.1 Rhodobacterales bacterium
GACCCATTGAACTTTCAGTTTCGGCGTGATTCAGGCTCCGCAAGGAGACCGACCGATAAGCAACCTTTTCTGGCTGACGGACGCGCAAATGGAACGGCTGCGGCGCTTCTTCCCGAAGAGCCGTGGCGTCCCGGGCGCTGATGGCAGGCGGGTTTCGAGCGGCATAATCTTCATCAATCGCAATGGTTGGCGGTGGTGCGATGCGCCCAGGGAGTATGGTCCTGCAAAGACCTTATACATCCGTTGGAAGCGATGGGGCGACAAGGGCATCTTGGCTCGGACCATGCAAGGGCTGGCCTCCGAGGCAGCCGTTCGCAAGACGGTGATGATCGACGCGACCTATCTCAAGGCGCACCGCACTGCGACCAGCCTGCCATCGCCGGATTGGATTCTGGCCAACCGCGGCTACGATTCGGACTGGTTCAGAGATGCGTTGAGAGACAAAGGGATAGGCCCTCACGACGTCAAGTTCGAACACAAATGCCATGACGTCGGGCATCTTTGTAACCTGCGGTTCTGCATGGATATCGGGTGGTTCAAGGGCCCAATTTTCATCCAGTTCATCTTTGGCATCCCGGGTGGCATCGGCCCCGAGGTGGACAATCTGATCTTCATAAAACGCACTACTTACTAGCGATTTGGCGACGACTACCGCTTGTCGGTGGTGGGGGCAGGGGGTGCGCAGATGGGTTTGGCCACCTCTGTTGCCAGCATGGGCAGAAACGTCCGCGAGGGGCTGGAAGACCGCTTGCAGATCGCACGAAGGCTGCTGGCCGACAGCAATGCGGGCCAAGTCACCAAGATCCGCTGCATCATTCAGGACTTGGGGTCCGAGATCGCCGCACCGGATGAGGCGCGCGAGACATTGGGGCTAAAGGGCGGCGACCGGTTCGTGTTCTGACCTTAGTGCTTCACCATCACGTGCCGCACCACGGTGTAATCTTCCAGCGCATAGGCGGACATGTCCTTGCCGTATCCGCTCTGCTTTAGCCCGCCATGGGGCATTTCGTTGACCAGCATGAAGTGCGTGTTTACCCAGGTGCAGCCGTAGCGAAGCTGCGCGGCGGTGGCCATGGCGCGGCCGACGTCCTTGGTCCAGACAGATGAGGCGAGGCCGTAGTCGCTGTCATTCGCCCAGCCCACGGCTTGGTCCGCGTCTGAAAACGGGGTGATGGACACCACGGGGCCAAAGACCTCGCGCCTCACGATTTCGTCTTCCTGACGGGCTCCGGCGACGACGGTGGGGCGGTAGTAGAAGCCGTCGGTCATCACCTCGCCACCTGTGGTGATCTCGATGTGCGGGACTTCGCGGGCGCGGTTGACAAAGCTTGCCACCCGGTCTCGCTGGCGAAGGCTGATCAGCGGCCCGATTTCGTTCCGCGTGTCATCGTCGGCCCCAAGCGTGATGGTAGAGACGGCGGAGGAGAGATCAGCCACCAGACGTTCGTAGATCTTCGTGCCGGCAGAGATGCGGCAGGCGGCGGTGCAGTCTTGCCCCGCGTTGTAATAGCCGAAGGCGCGGAGGCCGTCGACAACTTCGCCGATATCGGCGTCGTCGAAGACGAGGAGCGGGGCCTTGCCCCCGAGTTCGAGATGTGTGCGTTTGACGGTTTTGGCGGCGGCATCCAGCATCTTCTTGCCGGTGGCGACGTCGCCAGTGAGGGAGATCATGTCGACACCGGGGTGGTTGATCAGGTAGCTGCCGACGGTGTGGCCGCGGCCGGT
>JANPBI010000375.1:0-7116 GCA_031430315.1 Rhodobacterales bacterium
TGGGCCGGCCCTCGCCAAGGCGGCCGCCGACGCGGGCATTCCGCTGATCGCTACCGACGACCCCCTGATGGACGAAGCCGGAAAACCCGTGCCTTTTGCGGGCTTTGACGGTGTCGCCATGGGCAACAAAGTTGGCGACAAGGCGGCGGAACTTCTGACGGCGTCCGGCTGGCTGTCGGGCACCGACTACGGCATCCTGTCGACCGAAGTGCAAACCCTGTCGGTCTGCAACGACCGCACCAATGCCGCACGCGAAAAGGTGCTGGCGGCAGGCGCATCTGCGGATGCGGTCAAGGTTGTCGCCTATGACGGCACCACTGACGCCGCGCTGACGGCTGCTGGCCCGGTGATCACTGCCAATCCCGGCATCAACAAATGGGTTGTCTTTGCCTGCAACGACGAAGGTGTCCTTGGCACCACCAACGCGTTGAAGACGGCCGGCATCGCGCCCGCTGACGTCATCGCGGTCGGCCTTGGCGCCTACGAGGCTTGCCGCCCGTGGAAGGAAGGCATTGACACCGGCTTCAAGGCCGCCCTCTACCTCAGCGGTGTGGATGTGGGCGATGCCGCCGCACGCGCGCTGATCAACGCGATTGAAAAGGGCGAACCTCTGCCGGAAAAGACCGTGGCAAACACTACCATCGTCGATCCGACCACCTACGCCGACATCATGCCCTGCAACTGAGTTTCCTCTCCAACCTGGCGGGCCTGTGACGGGCCCGCCTTTTTCATGAGCCGCCGATGACCCTCCCGATCCTTGACATCCGCGCGGTCGGAAAGTCCTTTCCCGGCGTGCGCGCGCTGACCAACCTGTCGATGCAGGTCCGTCGCGGCGAGATCGTCGCCTTTGTCGGGGAAAACGGGGCGGGGAAATCGACGCTGCTGAAGATTTTGTGCGGGGATTACACCTTGGACGAAGGCACGATGCAGCTGGATGGCGCGGACGTGTCCCACGCCTCGCCTTTGGCAGCGCGTCAAGCCGGGTTCCGGCTGGTGCGCCAAGAACCGGAAATCGTGCCCGATATTTCGGTCGCCGAGAATGTCTTTGTCGGGGAATACCCCCGGCGCCGCTTTGGTCGCGTGGATTTCACGGCGATGCGCGCCAAGGTCAACGCGATGCTTTCCCGCTATGGCTTTGCCGGCATGCTCGACCCGGATGCCGATGGGCGCAGCTTGTCGCCGGCGCAGATGCATCTGGTGGAAATCCTCCGGGCGCTAAAACCGGGGGTCAAGGTCGTGGCCTTCGACGAGCCGACCTCGTCGCTGACATCGGATGAGGTGGCGCGGCTCTTCGCACTGATCCGGCAACTGGCGGCAGAGGGGCTGGGGATCATCTATGTCAGCCATCGGCTGAAAGAGGTGATGGAGATTTCCGACCGCGTCGTCGTGCTTAAGGACGGTGTGCAGACTGGCGATCTGGTGACGCGCGACGCCACTGAGGACCAGATCATCCGCCTGATGGTCGGGCGGGAATTGATCCATAATTTCCAGCGGGATGAAACGACGACTTCAGAGGTTGTGTTAAGCGTCGAACACCTGTCCAGCCGCTGGCATCGCGACATCAGTTTCCAGATCCGCGCGGGCGAAGTTCTTGGCTTTGGCGGATTGGTGGGCGCAGGCCGGACGGAACTGGCGAAGGTCATTTTCGGCGAATACCCGATGACCGGCGGTAAGGTGCGCATCTGTGGACAGGATCGCCACATTCGCGCACCATCGGACGCCATCGCCGCCGACATCGGTTTTGCCCCCGAAAATCGCAAGGTCGAGGGGCTGATCCTTGTGCGGTCCGTGATCGAAAACGCCTCGCTCGCCGTCTACAGCCGCCTGTCTCGCTGGGGGATGCTGCGCCAGGCGCAGATGGTGGAGGCGGTCGGCCCGGTGATCGCGCGGCTGGAGGTCAAGACCCCCTCGATGGCACAAGAGGTCGGCAAACTGTCGGGAGGCAACCAGCAAAAGGTGGTTCTGGCGCGCTGGCTGGCTGCAGGGCCAAAGCTGCTGATCCTGGACGAGCCGACGCGTGCCGTCGACGTGGGTGCCAAGGCCGAGATTTACCGACTGATCGACCAGTTGGCCGCCCAAGGCATGGCGATCATGCTGATCTCATCCGAAATGCCGGAACTGCTGGCGCTGTCGGACCGCATTGTGGTGATGCAGGGCGGGCGATTGTCGGAACCAGTGGAAAAGCGCGACGCGACCGAAGAGGGGATCGTGTCGCTGGCGCTTGGAACCCGGAATGCCGCATGAGAAAGTCCCGCCGATGACGACCACAAACGATACCCCTTTCCGCCGGACCTTGCGCCTGATCGGGGCGGAGAACCTGTCGCTGATCATCGCGTTGGTCATTTTGGTGGCCCTGATTGTCAGCCAGACCGAGTTCTTTTTCTCGGCCCGCAACCTCTTCAACATCGGGCAGAACATGGCGGTGGTCGGGTTGATCGCGGTCGGCATGACCATGGTGATCGTCTCGGCCGGGTTGGATATTTCGGTGGGTTCCATCGCGGGTTGCGCATCGGTCGTATGCGCTTTGCTGGTCTCCCAACTCGGGACGGTCCCGGGCGGGATCGCGGGCGGAATCGCCATTGGCCTTGTGCTGGGGCTCATCAACGCAGTGATCATCAACTATCTGCGGGTCAATGCCGTGGTGGCAACGTTGGCCACATTTTCCGCCTTTCGCGGCGTGGCCTTCCTGATCGCACCCGAAGGCCGCCCCGTGGGGGTTCTGGATCCGACTTTTGGTGAACTTGGTTCCGGCCGGTTTCTTCAGATCGGCGGTTTTCCGGGCGTGCCCATCGCCTTTGCCATTCTGGTCGCTGTGGCGGTGGCGGGGCATGTTGTGATGTCCTCGACCGTCTTCGGCCGGCAGGTTTATTCCATGGGCGGCAACCCGGCGGCAGCTCGTCTGGCGGGGATCAACCTCAACCGGATGCGGCTTTGGATTTACGCGATCTCGGGCGGGCTGTCGGGACTGGCCGGGGTAATCGTGACCGCGCGCACTTCGTCAGGCCAGCCTGCATCGGGCACCCAAGGGCTTGAACTGGAGGCCATCACCGCCGTGTTCCTCGGCGGCGCGCTGCTGGCGGGGGGCAAAGGCACGGTGGTCGGCACGATGCTGGCGGTCCTGCTGCTGGCGGTGCTGTCGAACGGCATGAACCTCTTGGGCATACCGACGTTCTACCAGCTGGTTGCCAAGGGGCTTTTGCTGGTGCTGGCCGTGGCCATCGGCCAATGGCGCATGGCCGCAAGCGAGGCGCGACAGGCAAGGCAGACCGCCGTGGGGGGTGACTAGTGGGTACCCGTTCCCATCACGCGATGATCCCATCCGACACGAGGTCGTCATGAAAATCACCGCGCTGAAAACATTCGTCGTGGCCCCGCGCTGGCTGTTCCTCAAGGTCGAAACCAATGAGGGGATATCGGGCTGGGGTGAACCGGTGCTGGAGGGCCACGCCGAAACGCTGGCGACCAAGGTGGCAGAGCTTGGGGACTTCATCATTGGGCAGGACCCGCGCCGGATCGAGGACATCTGGCAAATGATCTACCGCAACGGCTGCTATCGCGGCGGGCCGGTGTTGATGAGCGCGCTTTCGGGCATCGACATGGCGCTATGGGACATCAAGGGCCGCGCGCTTGGCGTGCCTGTGCATCAGCTCTTGGGCGGGCCAGTTCGTGACCGCATCCGCAGCTATTGCTGGATCGGCGGGGACCGTCCCGCCAACTTGATCGAGGGCGCCAAGGCGATACGGGCCCAAGGTTACGACGCAGTGAAATTCAACATCTGCGAAGAGCTGCAGATCGTTGACACCTACGCAAAGGTCGATGGGATCCTCAAGCGCCTGTTCGACTTGCGCGATGCCGTGGGCGACACGATGGACCTCGCATTCGATTTCCACGGCCGGGTTCATGCCCCGATGGCGCGGGTGCTGCTGAAGGAACTTGAACCCCTGCGCCCGATCTTTGTCGAGGATGCGGTGGTCAGCGCGATGGTGGAGACGATGGCCGACCTTGCGCGCGCGACGTCGATCCCCCTTTGCATCGGCGAGCGGCTGCATTCGCGCTATGACTTCAAGCGGGTATTCGAACTCCGCGCGGCGCAGGTAATCAACCCCGATACCGCCCATGTCGGCGGCATCTCCGAAATGGTTCGCATCGGGCATTGGGCGGAGGCCTATGACGTCGCTTTGGCACCGCACTGCCCATTGGGGCCGATTGCATTGGCGGCCTGCCTGCAGGTCGATGCGATTTGCCACAACGCCTTTATCCAGGAACAAAGCCTGGGCATCCACTACAATCAAGGCGGCGATCTGGCCGATTACCTGATGCCGGGGCACGGCTTCACGCTGAAGGACGGGCATTTGGCGATCCCGCAAGGCCCCGGTCTGGGCATCGAGGTCGATGAGGCCAAGGTGATTGAGGCCGCAAAGGTCGGCCACCGCTGGCGCGCGCCGGTCTGGCGGCACAAGGACGGGTCCATCGCCGAATGGTAGGCCCCGCAAACGAAAGGAAAGGCACTTATCCCGGCATCCACTGCGTGCTTTACGCGCTGTTTGATGCTGACGAACGGCTGGATCGGGCGGCGATGTCGGCGCAGGTGGACTATGTCCGTGCGCAGGGCGCGGACGGCATCACCGTGCTCGGCCTTGCAACCGAAGTGGGCAAGCTGACCTTTGACGAACGCTGCGACCTGATCCGCTGGGCGCGCGCAGACGCACCGGACCTGCCGCTGTCGGTCACCATCGCCGGCAATTCGGTTGGCGAACAGTACGCGCTGATCAAGGTGGCCGAGGCCGCCGGAGCCAATTGGCTGATCCTGCAGCCCCCCATCACCGGCACCTATGGCGCCGCCGAATACCTCGATTTCTTTGCCCGCGTCGGCGCTGCGACGCGCCTGCCCTTTGCCATCCAGAACGCGCCACAATACCTTGGCCGGTCACTTTCGGATGACGATATCGTGGCTCTGCGCGCACGCTGCCCCGGCTTTACCCAGATCAAGTCGGAAACCGGCGCGACCGACCTTCACGGGCTGGTGGCGCGGGTCGGCACCGACATGGCCGTCTTGAACGGGCGCGGCGGCCTTGAGATGACCGATTGCCTGCGCGCCGGGGTGCAGGGCTTCATCGTGGCCCCCGATGTGCTGCCGGGCGTGCTGCGGTGCTGGCATGCATGGCATGCGGGCGATGTTAAAAAGGCCGAAGCCGAATACGCCGCCTTCCTGCCTGCCGCCCTCTTTGGCATGCAATCGCTGGAGCATCTGATCTGCTATGGCAAACGCATCTTTGGTGCACGCGCAGGGATCGCCATCTACGACCGCGCGCCCGCGTTGCGTCCGACCGATTTTGGTTTGTCACTCGCCCGGAACTGGGCCGCAAAAACCTGTAACCAAAGCCACTGACTTTGTCAGACAAATAACTGTTGCGTGGCGCAAGGGGATTTGTCAGACATATCGTGCAGAAGTCAGATTCCGTCATCTGCCCCCACGATTCCCCATGCCGCCGCAGAGCGACAGGCAATCCCGGGCACCGCCAAACGTCAGCAAGGAGGAACGCATGAAATCAATTCGCAGATTTGCCGGCGCGCTGGTGACAGCCGCGCTGTTGTCTGGGCCGGTCGCTGCCCAGACGACGGTCTATTCGGTCGGTGATACCACCAGCGGCACCTATATGGACTATATGAAGACGGTCTATGCCCGCGCGGGCAACCCTGAAGTGGTTCAGCTGCCGTTGACCAGCTTCGACAAGAATTTCGAACTGCACCCGATGGCGGCAGAAAGCTGGGAACAGTCCGAGGATGGCCTGACTTGGACTTTCAAACTGCGTGATGGGCTGGTCTGGTCCGACGGCGCACCGCTGGTCGCCAATGACTACGTTTTCGCCATGCAGCGGGCGGCAACCACCGGCTATGACTTTGCCTGGTACTGGGGCTACGCCGGGGCCATCAAGAACTGGGGTCCCGTGACCGAAGGCAAGGCCGAGGCGTCGACCCTTGGCATCCGGGCGGTCGACGACAAGACCATCGAAGTCGTCACCGAAACACCCAAAGGCTATCTGCCGGGTGTTGTCAGCCTTTGGTATCCGGTTCCTGTCCATGTCTGGGAAAAGGTCGGCGATGAATATGCAGCCAATGTCGAAACACTGGTGACGTCGGGGCCGTTCATGGTCGAGTCCTGGGAGAAATCCAACAACAAGATGGTCCTGGTGAAAAGCCCGACCTACACCGGTCCTTGGCCCGCCTTGGTCGACCGGGTGGAGATCGACCCGTCTCTGGGCCAGCCCGAGGTGGGATTGCCTGCCTTTATGGCAGGCGAGGCGGATTTTGCCTTCCTTAACACCGGGCAAATTCCGTTCGTCAAGGAACGCTTTCCCGATCAGGTGACCAACAACGCGGTTTTCGCGACCTCGTATATCTCGTTCGACCTCGGCTCGCCCCCGTTTGACAACATCGATGTCCGCAAGGCACTGCAATACGCCATCAACCGGGACGAGATGACGGCGACCGTGCTGAAAGACCTCGCCATCCCTGGCAAGTCGCTGCTGCCACCGGGATATCCTGGTTACAATGACGCAATCACCAGCCAGGCCGTGTTCGACCCTGCCAAGGCCAAGGAGCATATGGCCAAGGCAGGTTATCCAGACGGTGCGGGCTTCCCCGAAGTGGAAATCTGGTACCGCGATCAGGGCGGCTATAACGGCGCAATCTCGGGGCCGATGCTGCAATACCTGCAGGCCCAGTTCAAAGACATCCTCGGCATCACCATGAACATCAAGATCCTGCCGCAAAAGGAATGGATGGCGGGGATGCTGGAGAAAAAGAACAACCTGTTCCTGGCACCTTACGAATATGACTACATCGATCCGTCGAACTTTTACGGCATCTTCTACAATGGCGGTCGCCACGACCATAAGATCAAGGCTTACGATGATCTGGTCGCCGCCGCCGATGCCGGCAAGGTCTGGGAAGAGCGTGCCGCCCTTTACCAGCAGGCCGAACAGGTTCTGATCGACAACGCCTCGATGATCCCGCTGGTCCACCCGATCACCGTGACCGTCGTCAGCAAGGACCTGAAAGGCGAGGCGACCGAGCCGAACACGCTGGGCTTTACCCCCCTGCGCCAGTTGGGCC
>JANPBI010000376.1:0-33843 GCA_031430315.1 Rhodobacterales bacterium
CCCGCACGCCGCCTTGTGCCGAACTTTCGAGTCGCAACCTTTGCGCCACCAACTGCGCGACAACAGGCCAATTCTCGATCAAAGGCGGCAGCACGTCGCCCATCATCAGGTCCAACAGGCTGTCCCCGTCCTTGAAACCGATCGGCGCAAACAGCACCCGCCCGGGAGCGTTCATTCGCAGGACGGTCCAAATCCGGTCGATGGCGAGCGCGGGATAGGGCACGTGTCGCGTCAACATGTGTTCAACAGCGTGTCGGATCGGCTGCATTGCAGCGTCAGTCAACGCAGTTTTTGCATAGCGCGCCGCATACCCCGCATGGGTCAGCAGCTGGTTGCGCACCGCCAGAGGCAGGTCAAGGGCGCGCCCCAGCCGTTCAACCATCTCGCGGCTCGGGCGCGCCCGACCGGTTTCCAGAAACGAGATGTGGCGCGCAGACACCTCGGCCTCGCCCGCGAGGTCCAGCTGGCTCAGACGCCGCACCCCGCGCCAGGCTTTCAGTGTCTGCGCAAAACTCGTCATGCAAGAACCCTACGCGATCGATTGCCGTGCGTCAGCTACCTGCAAGGTAATTGTCTTGATGATGCGCGCGCGCCTAGCCTGAGCCTGCAGCAATCGGAGTAGGACCATGTCTCACAAGTTCCACAAGTCCTGGCTGAAGTTCACCGCCGTCGTGGTGGGCTCGTTCGGGCCGGTGTTTTTCCTTGGCACAATACCAGACACGATGGAACCGGCGCGCCTGACGCTTGATCTGCTCAGCTGGCCGATCGACGGGGCCACGACATACAGCTCGGCCGACACTCGTTTTCTGTCTGCGCTGACCGGCGGCTTTCTGACCGGATGGGGTGTCATGATCTGGTGTCTGGCCGCCTGGGCTTATGATACCGCACCAGAGGCAGTACGCAAAAGCGTTGTCGCTGGGCTGGTCGCCTGGTTTTGCGTCGACAGTGCGGGGTCCATCGCGTCAGGCAACGCATCAAACGCCCTTTTTAACCTGGCAGTGCTCACACTCGCGGTCGGACCACTGTGGCGACCCGCGCCAGCCAAAGACATGAGACTTTCGTAAGGTTTCTTTCGCACCGCATCCGTTGATGAAGTCAGCGCGGCGTCACACGCGCTGACGTCGATTGCCAGAACCCCGCGGGTGCGCCCTATAACCCCTTTGACCGGTAGGTCGTGGCCACGCGCCCGATCGCGACGATATAGGCCGCGACCCTCAGATCTGTAACATCACTTCGCCCGTGCCACACCTCGCGCATGGCCTGATAGGCCCCGCGCATGGTGTCATCTAGTCCCGAGCGGACCAGTTCCAGTTCCCCCGCACCCCGCAAGTACTTGTCCTTGAAATCCGGCGACAGGGTCCAACCCAGACGTTTGTCGGCCGACAGTTTTTCCAGCTCATTCACCAGAAGCACATGGCGCGCCTCTTCGGCGCGGCGCTGCATGCGGCCAAACCGGATATGGCTCAGGTTCTTGACCCATTCGAAATAGCTGACAGTGACACCGCCGGCGTTGGCGAACATATCGGGAATGATCACGACACCCTTCGCCCGCAATATCTCATCGGCGCCGAAGGTGATCGGGCCATTCGCTGCCTCGACAATCAGCGGCGCCTGGATGCGGGCGGCATTCCCAAGGTTGATCACGCCTTCCAGCGCGGCCGGGATCAGAATGTCGCAAGGATGTTCCAGCACGGCCGCACCGTTCTCGGTAAAGGTCGCATGGGGGAAGCCCTTGATCGTGCCATGGGCCTTGATCCACTGGTAGATCTGTTCGATATCAAGGCCTTTGTCGTCAAGCAGCGCGCCATCACGTTCGATCATCCCGACAATTTTACAGCCATCCTCTTCGCTCAGGAATTTGGCTGCATGATAGCCCACATTGCCCAGTCCCTGGATGATCACGCGCTTGCCATCCAGATCGCCGGAAAGTTTCGCTGCCGCCTTGTCCTCTTTGTGGCGAAAGAACTCGCGCAGGGCATATTGCACGCCACGCCCCGTCGCCTCGACCCGGCCCTGTATACCCCCCGCGTGCGGAGGTTTCCCCGTGACGCAGGCCTTGGCGTTGATATCGGTGGTGTTCATCCGCGCATACTGGTCGGCGATCCATGCCATTTCACGCTCGCCCGTGCCCATGTCGGGGGCGGGCACGTTCTGGGCGGGGTGGATGAGGTCGCGCTTGATCAGTTCATAGGCAAAGCGGCGGGTGATCTGTTCCAGCTCATGTTCGTCCCAGGCGCGGGGGTCGATGCAAAGGCCGCCCTTTGATCCACCAAACGGCGTTTCCACCAGCGCACATTTGTAGGTCATCAGCGCTGCCAGCGCCTCGACCTCGTCCTGGTTGACCGACAGGGCAAAGCGGATGCCGCCCTTGACCGGCTCCATATGTTCGGAATGCACCGAACGGTAGCCGGTGAAGGTCTGGATATCGCCCCGCAATCTAACCCCGAACCGCACCGTATAGGTGGAATTGCAGATCCGGATCTTTTCCTCCAGCCCGGGGCTGAGGTCCATCAGCGCGACTGCGCGTTTGAACATCAGGTCGACGGATTCCCGAAAGCTGGGTTCACCTGCTGCTTGCATGCCAAATCTCCCATAGTGGCAAAGGCGCCGAAACGCTCTGAGAACGGACTCTAGCGGTCAATGATGAAAGATTCATCCGCTCATTGACGGGTTTTTGTGGATGCTGTGGCGACAATCCCGCGTGGCGGCGGGCATCAAAGCGATTCGTTGCACAACTTATGGTTGATAAATTGTTAAGGGCTCATCCCAAGGGCCCCCGAGGATTGGACGAGGCGTTGCTAAAGCCTGCACAATCGGAGGAAGACCGCCGACACCGTTTCTCTCGCCCTGCGGAAGGGGGGTGAAAACGGCAGTTTGCCACAATTTCGCCCGAAGTGCCGGACTACATCGGCAAGATTCCGCCAGCCTGAGTCGTGGCTCGTGGAAATTGTGTTGCGTAGCTCATGAGGGCCGAAAATGAGAGTAATGTCTGTGTACCAGTCGATGCATGCCCGGTTCCGTTTCGCATTGGCGAAAGCTCGCCGCGAAGATGGCTCCGTTTCGGTCTTTACGCTGATCCTCTTCATCCTGATGCTGATGATGGGCGGGATCGCCGTCGACTTGATGCGCTATGAACACTCGCGGGTCACCTTGCAGCAGACGCTGGATCGCTCCGTCCTTGCCGCGGCGAGTTTGCAACAGACGTTGTCACCCACAGCCGTCGTTGCCGATTACTTCGCCAAAGCAAACATGACCAGCCAGTTGAACACCAGTGGGGTCACTGTCGTCCAGACATTGAATTCACGCAAAGTGACGGCGAGCGGAGCAGTTACCAGCAAGAACTACTTCATGCACATGATGGGCGTCAACGAACTGACGGCCCAAACGGCCGCCGCAGCGGAACAGCGGCGCACAAACGTCGAAATCATGCTCGTGCTAGACATTTCCGGGTCGATGAGCGAGGCATCTGGAAGCACGACAAAGATTGCCGCCTTGAAGGTTGCTGCCAAGAGCTTTGTGGATACCGTACTTGCAAACGATACTCAAAATCGGATCTCCATTGGCATCGTTCCCTATAATGCGCAGGTTAACCTTCCATCTGTGCTGCGGGATAAGTACAACTTCGAGTACAACCACGGCGTGACAAACATCAATTGTCTCGAGGTCCCTGCCAGCACCTACTCCACTCTCAACCTGTCGCGCACTGTATCTTTGCCGATGTACTCACATGCGGACAACACGTCCAACACGACGCAAAACACTGATTATCAGGCTATCAGCGCGAATGGCATCGCAGCACAACAATGCGACCCTTCGGCAGCGCCGCAGATCATGTTGCCATCCAACAACAAAACTGCACTCAAGACCAAGATCGATAGCCTTTACGCTGAAGGCAATACATCGATCATGCTGGGTATGCGGTGGGGCGTGGCATTGCTGGACCCGGGTGCCCGCTCAATGTACACTGAGTTGATCACCGCAGGCCAGATTTCGTCAAACTTCGCAGGCCGTCCGTTTGACTACACTGATCCCGACAAGATCAAGGTCATTGTCTTGATGACCGACGGCGAACATGTCGCTCACAAAATCACCAACAATGCTTACAAGACAGGGGTTTCACCCATCTGGCGCTCAACCGGGGACGGTAACTTTTCAATCCGGCACACAACAGGTCGTCCGACTGCAGCCGGCACCAACGAATTTTGGGTGCCGCATCGTTGTACATCAACTGCGTGCAAGAACGGCTCCAACACGGCCGAGGCATGGCAGGCGGCAGCGTGGAACAGCGGCAGCGGCGTCACCCAGCAAACCTGGCAACAGGTTTGGTCTACTGTCCGCATGACATGGGTTGGCTGGCAACTTTATGCCCGTGGTCTCGGCACAACCGGTACAACACGGACCAACGCCTTCAATACGGCGATGAATGCGATGCGCAGCGACTTTGCGTCAGCCGGGACAATGAACACGATGCTGAGCGGTTCGTGCGACTTGGCAAAGGCCCAGAATGTTGCCGTCTATGGCATCGCTTTTGAAGCCCCCACAAACGGCCAGACCCAGATCTCGAACTGTTCGTCTTCGCCCAAGTCCAACTACTACTACAACGCAACGGGCCTGAATATCTCGGCCGTCTTCCAGACCATTGCCGCCAACATCTCGCAGCTGAGGCTGACACAATGATCCGGGTCATGCGGCGCATCAGGAAAGCCTTTGCCAGGGAAGACGGCACCGCCTCGATCGAGTTTGTGCTGGCGGTGCCTGTGTTGATGACGATCTTCATGGCGTCGTTCGAATCCGGGATGTTCATGGCACGCCATGTGATGTTGGAACGGGCCGTCGACATGACGATGCGCGACCTTCGGCTGGGGATCCTCGGCAATATCAGCCACGATAACTTGCGGACAAGAATCTGCGCGCGGGCCGTGATGCTGCACGACTGCAACGCAACGCTGAAGATCGAATTGCAACCCGTCAATACGGCCAGCTGGGTCATGCCCACAACACCGACCACCTGTGTGGACCGAGCCCAGGCGATCCAGCCTGTCACGACCTATATTCCTGGCGGCGGCAGCGAACCTGTTCTTGTGCGAGTGTGCACGCGGCAAGACGCAATGTTCCCAAGTACCGGGATTGGCCTGGCGCTGCAAAAGGACGCGATGGGTGGATATGCCCTGGCCTCGCGGTCCGTTTTTGTGAATGAACCGAGTTAAGGACGTGAAGATGTTCTTCTTCAAACAGGCTCTACAAGATTTTCGTGATGACGAAAGTGGCTTGATTCTAGCCGAATTCGTCATCGTCCTGCCAATGCTGACATGGGCATTCATGGCGCTGTTCGTCTATTGGGACATCTTTCGTTCGATGAACACGGCGCAAAAGGCCGCCTACTCCATTTCCGACCTGATTTCCCGTCAGAACAACGACCTGCCTGCGACCTTCATCACCGGCATGAGCAACATCATGGAATATCTGTTGCCGCCGAACCAGTCCGCAAGCTTGCGTTTCACGTCGGTCAAATGGTCAACGGCCAACAACCGGTTTGAAGTGATCTGGTCCCGGTCGCCCAATGGCGTGATGCCGCAGTTGACGACCGCGTCCCTGCAGGCGCAGGCAAGCAAGATCCCCATCATGGCCGCAACAGATACGGTCGTGATCGTCGAAAGCTCGGTCCCCTACACGCCCAGCTTCAATGTCGGACTTGCACCCAACTACACCCTGGACGAGTTTATCGTGACGCGGCCGCGTTTCCTGACCAAGATCTGCCTGCAAGGCGTTGCTTGCACCTGAGGATGGCTCGGGTTTCGGATCGGTCGGCGAAGTCGGGCTGCCTTGTGCTTGCGAGCGGGGCACATGGCGGGCGGGCTCTCGTATCTTTGGTACAATCTCGACCGGCTCACACCCACGGCACTTTCCTCGCAAGCGCCTGACCGCTAAGGTATCGGCATCCTGAACATACGGGTGTCATGGTCCGCCTTGCGACTTTCCTTAGGAACTGCACACTGGCCCTTGGGCTGGCAGCATTGCTTGGCGGATGCTCCGGTCCACCGGAACTGTCCGCCGAGGCGATCAAAGTGTCAGCATCGCCGGTCATCTTGCCGTTAGACCTCCTTCTTGCCAAAGCGGGATCTGCGCTTGATCGTGGTCCCGGCGCGTCGCTTGATGCCCGCGCGGCCAGGCTGCGGGCGCGGGCAAAAGCCATGCAAGGGCCAATCGGCGATCCGCAAACCCGGGCGCGTCTGCTGGCGGCCGCACAAGCCGGGCAGCCATGACCCAAAGACGCGTTGCGCAGCCAAACCCAACCCGGTAACAGGCGTCACGCCGATATTTGTCCAGATGTCCCCGTGGAGTGATCGCCGCATGACCGCGAAACCGCTTAGAATTGGCCTTGCCGGGCTCGGGACTGTGGGCATCGGAGTGGTCCGGATCATCCAAGACCACGCAGCATTGATCGCTGCGCGCGCGGGGCGCGGCATCGAGATCAGCGCCGTCTCGGCCCGTGACCGCAGCCGCAACCGTGACGCCGATCTGTCCGGCTACACCTGGGAAGCGGATCCTGTCGTCCTGGCGCAACGTCCGGATATCGATGTTTTCGTCGAAGTCATGGGCGGCCATGACGGTCCTGCAAAAACGGCGACCGAGACCGCCTTGTCAGCAGGCAAGGATGTAGTCACCGCGAACAAGGCGCTGTTGGCGCATCACGGACAAGCACTAGCCGAACTGGCCGAGGCCGCCGGTCGGGTGATCCGGTTTGAGGCGGCAGTGGCAGGCGGCATCCCGGTCGTCAAGGCGCTGACGGAAGGCCTTGCCGGAAATGCAATGCGCCGGGTCATGGGGGTCATGAACGGGTCGTGCAACTACATCCTGACCCGTATGCAATCCGAGGGCCTGCCCTACGAGACCGTCTTTGAAGAGGCACGGCAGCTTGGCTATCTCGAGGCCGATCCCAATCTGGACGTGGGCGGTATCGATGCGGGCCACAAGCTTAGCCTGCTGGCAGCCATCGCCTTTGGGACGCGGGTGTCGTTTGACGCCGTGACGCTTGAAGGGATCGGGTCGGTGTCGATCGACGACATTCGCCATGCAGCCGACATGGGCTATCAGATCAAGCTGCTTGGGGTCGCACAAATGACCGGACGTGGTTTGGAACAGCGGATGACGCCCTGCCTTGTCCCGGCGGATCACCCGCTGGGACAATTGCAGGGCGGCACAAACATGGTGGTGCTTGAAGGCGACAGTGTCGGCCAGATCGTGCTGCGCGGTCCGGGCGCCGGCCAGGGGCCGACCGCCAGCGCCGTTCTGTCCGACATCATCGACATCGCGCGCGGCAACCGTCTGCCGACCTTTGGCCAGCCTGCCCTTAGCCTCGCGGTCCCTGTTGCCGCCTCGACCGGGACCGCGGCGGCCTACTATCTGCGCATGACGCTGGTCGACAAACCCGGGGCGTTGGCCAAGATTGCGACGTGCCTGGGCGAAGCGGGCATCTCGATCGACCGCATGCGCCAATACGGCCACCAGGGCGCGCAAGCTCCGGTCTTGATTGTTACGCACAAAGCCACTTCGGATGACATTGCCCATGCGCTGGGGCGATTTGCGGCAACGGGCGTCCTCGTTGGCGCACCAGTGGCGTTAAGGATCGAAGAAGTCTGACCTGTTAGCGCCAACAGACTTGCTCCAAGACGGAGTGGCGGGCTATGGCGTCGCCATTCCCTTTTGGGGCAACCCTTCATCGCTGGATCAATACTGCATCATGATGGACGCACGCGCATTTCAAGATCGCCTTTTGTCCCTGGGCCTTGCCCGCGTCTCCGAGGCTGCGGCACTTGCCTCTGCCGATCTGATCGGACGCGGGGACGAAAAGGCCGCAGACCAGGCCGCCGTGAATGCAATGCGCGACCAGCTGAACCTTTTGGACATCGCGGGCGTCGTGGTCATCGGCGAAGGGGAGCGGGACGAGGCCCCGATGCTCTATATCGGCGAAGAGGTCGGGACCGGCAAGGGACCTGCCGTCGACATCGCGCTTGACCCGCTTGAAGGCACGACACTGACCGCCAAGGACATGCCAAATGCCCTAACGGTCATTGCCATGGCCCCGCGCGGCACGCTGCTGCATGCGCCTGACGTTTATATGGACAAGTTGGCGGTTGGGCCCGGGTTTCGGCGCGGCGTCGTGACGCTGGACATGTCGCCGTCCGAGCGTGTGTCGGCCCTAGCGGCATCAAAGGGCTGTTCGACCAAGGACATCACTGTCTGCGTGCTGGAACGGCCACGACATGAGGCCATGATCGCCGAGTTGCGGTCAACAGGGGCGGCAATCCGACTGATCACCGATGGCGACGTGGCCGGGGTCATGCATTGTGCAGAACCGGCAGTGACCGGGATCGACATGTATATGGGCTCAGGTGGTGCTCCCGAAGGGGTGCTTGCGGCGGCGGCACTGAAATGCATGGGCGGCCAGATGTTCGGCAAGCTTTTGTTTCGCAACGAGGATGAAAAGGCGCGCGCCCGCAAGGCCGGGATCACCAATTTCGACCGGGTCTATACCCGCGACGATCTGGTGACGGGCGACGTTATCTTTGCGGCAACCGGCGTGACGGATGGCTCGCTGCTGGCTGGGATCAAGCGCAATCCTGGCTATATCACCGCCGAAACCATCCTCATGCGGTCCAAAACGGGGTCAGTCCGGCGGATGACCTATCGCAGCCCGACGCATTGACGCCACCACCCTTGCCTCCTGCACCCAAACTCGGCATCAGGGATGGATGACACCCCGCGCCTATCTGGATGTGGACGCTTCGATCACCGGCCGTCGCTGGCTGGGTCCGACGCTTGACGCCGAACGGCTGGCCGAGGCCCTTGCACAGACTGAACGCCTGCCGCTGGCTCTGTGTCAAACCCTTGCCTCCCGGAACATTTCGCCTGACGGGGCTGCGGCGTTCCTGAACCCGGCCCTGCGAGATCTTTTGCCAGACCCCCTGACCCTTCGCGATATGGGCATCGCGGCAACACGGCTTATCGGCGCACTGGGACCTGGACAGCGGATTGCGATCTTTGCTGATTATGATGTGGATGGCGGAGCGTCGGCTGCGCTGCTGATCAGCTGGCTGCGGGCGATGGGAAAGGCGGCAACTCTCTATATCCCCGACCGCATTGACGAGGGTTTTGGCCCGAACGTCGCGGCCATGCAGATGCTGGGGCATAGCCATGACGTCATCTTTTGTGTGGATTGCGGGACGCTGTCGCATGAACCGATTGCAGCTGCCGGCTGCGACGTCGTGGTGCTGGACCATCACCTTGGGTCGGAAACTTTGCCGCCCGCCTATGCAATCGTAAACCCAAACCGCCAAGACGAAACTGGCGATCTGGCCCATCTTTGTGCCGCCGCCGTGGTCTTTCTTGTGTTGGTCGAAGCGAACCGTCTGTTGCGCAGCCAAGGCCGTCAGGGACCGGATCTGATGGCGATGCTGGATCTGGTTGCGCTGGCTACCGTGGCGGATGTCGCCCCGCTTATCGGCGTCAATCGTGCGCTGGTTCGCCAGGGCCTGAAGGTGATGGCCCGGCGCGACAGGCCTGGCCTTCGCGCGTTGGCGGACGTCGCTCATTTGGATGCAGCCCCGTCGACCTATGCGCTGGGGTTTGTCCTGGGACCCAGGGTCAACGCCGGGGGCCGCATCGGCCAGGCCGACCTTGGCGCGCGGCTGCTGGCGACGGACGATCTCGCCGAAGCTATGGGCCTGGCCACACGGCTTAATGCGCTGAACGAAGATCGGCGGTTGATCGAGGCGGCCGTTCGGGCCGAAGCAATGGCGCAGGCAGAGATGCGCGGCCTTGACGGTCCCTTGGTCTGGGCAGCTGGCGAAGGCTGGCACCCCGGCGTCGTCGGCATCGTCGCAGCCAGGCTGAAAGAGGCGACGAACCGTCCTGCCATCGTCATCGGATTTGACGGCGATAACGGCAAGGGGTCCGGCAGATCGATTGCGGGCGTCGATCTTGGGGCAGCGATCCATCGGCTGGCGGGCGAAGGGTTGCTGGTCAAGGGCGGCGGCCACAAGATGGCAGCGGGGCTAAGCCTGACACGCGCGCAGCTTGCGCCAGCCATGGCGCGTCTGTCCGACCTTTTGGTGCGTCAAGGGTCGGGATCAGACGGGGCGCTGGATTTGTCCCTGACCGGGATCATGATGCCTGCGGCAGCAACAGCCGATCTGGTCGACCAGCTGGAGCTCGCGGGCCCCTTTGGTGCCGCCGCCCCGGCCCCCCGCTTTGCCTTCCCGTCGGTCGCGGTCTCGGCCCAGCGCATGGGCGAAACCCATCTACGCCTGCAGGTGGATGGGGGGACAGGCAGCAAGGTCGAGGCGGTCGCGTTCGGGGCCTTTGATGGCCCTCTTGGATCTGCGCTGACCTCATCGGGCCACCGGCGGTTCCATCTCGCCGGTCGGCTGGAAATCAACAACTGGGGGGGACGACGAAAGGTGCAGTTGCGACTAGAGGATGCGGCCTTCGCCTGAGGCCGAAGCCCCGGTAAAAGCCCGTCACAAGAGGCTACTTTTCACTTGCAGGACTGCGCGGCTGGCCTTAGACACCGCCCATCGCGATGAGGCCCGTTCGTCTATCGGTTAGGACACCAGGTTTTCAACCTGGGAAGAGGGGTTCGACTCCCCTACGGGCTGCCAACTTTTCGAAACGATCTTTGTAATGCATGCGCTTGGTTGGCAAAATGTCCCGCCAGCCGTTCGCGCCCACAAAAGTGTGACGCTTTTTTGTGAGAACGCCGACCTGGTGAGCTTTTGTAGCGCACGCGCGGCGCGCAGTTTTTGCGAGACCCCGTTGGTGTGACGCGTCACTTCTTTGGACGTCTGATGGGAGGGTGATTGCGCCCTTTTTTGTTGTGTGAAGACCTACCAGAGAGCGCCGTTCCTATCCTCGGAGAAAACCCTCCAGCCAAAGCGGACGAGGTCGGCTCGTCGTTGTCTAGTATTGAGGTCAGCCGCAACGTCCAGCCCAGTTGCGGCGGCAATCGTCTTTTGGCCGACAGACTTCCAGTCCATGCACGGGATTGTGCGGGTGCAATAGCGTGGGATGTCGGGTTAACTTGTTTTGCGGAGGAGTACCGGGGACATGAGACCACTCCAAAAGAAGTCACGTTGGGCAACACATAGAGCCCTGCCGCAAGCACCACCAGCCAATGCGCATGTGATCAGGACCTGAAAGAGCTCCACCACGCGTTTGGGCGAGAACAAGCCAATGTCTTACTTGTCCGGTACAACGTTACGCAATTGCTGTGCCCACGACATCCCACATTTACATGCATCAAGGATCCCCGAGGCAGAAATCGATCGCCGAAAGGACCCGTCATGACCGTCCGACCCATTCTTGGGGCAGCCCTTGACCATGGCAGCCTTGCCACCCATCGCGACTGGTTGTTGGAGGCACCCCGCGATGTGGAACTGCAGGCCTTTGTCGATGCCGAGGTGTTGGACGGCGATTGGTCCGCCCTTGCCGCTGAGACCAAGCAACTGCTCGACGGCCACGAAGGCCGGTTGGGCATCCATGGCCCGTTCTGGGGGTTCACCGTCGCCTCTTATGAGCCCGAGGTGCGCAAGATCGTGACGCGCCGATTCCATCAGGCGCTGGATGTCTGCGAGGCGGTTGGCGGCACCCATGTTGTGATCCATTCGCCGTTCACGACCTGGGGCTACAACCATCGTGGCCTTTATCCCAAAGATACCGACCGGATGCTGTCAGCGGCGCGAGATACGCTGGCCCCGGTGCTGGGCCGGGCGGAGGAAATCGGCGTGACCTTCGTTCTGGAAAACATCGAGGATGTCGAACCGGCGGACCGAGCCGTACTATGCGAAGCGCTGGATTGGCAGGCGCTGGAACTTTCCGTCGACACGGGTCATGCGCACTATGCCCATGTCTCGACCGGTGCGCCGCCGGTCGACTTCTATCTCCGCGCCGCCGGGTCGCGGTTGGGCCATGTGCATCTGCAAGATGCCGACGGTTTTGCGGACCGGCATTGGCAGATCGGCCATGGCACAATTCTCTGGCCGTCGGTGTTCGACGCCATCGCAGAGGCTGGGTCTAACCCGCGCCTCATCCTGGAACTGCGCGATAAGGCGGGGGTGATCCCGTCGGCGCGCTACTTGCAATCGCTAGGGCTGGCCGAGTGATCTCTATGCGGCTCTGCGGCCTAAGCTAGAGCACAGACCCGCGTTGAAAGTTGATGTGAACTCGCTGTGCCCGTCACGGCGAGCATGTGCTCTTCTGCCACTAATCATTTGTTTAATATACGTATTTATTTAATTTTGCTTCATCTGAGTGTCACAGATTGCTGTCATCTGGACGACATGCCGCGATCTGCTCGCGGCCCCCTTCATGACGGAGACACAGGAAAATGACGCACAAGCTTGCGACTGTTGCAGCCATTCTTTTGGCAACCGCCGGAACCGCCTCTGCCGACAAGATCAAGTTCGACTACTGGTATGGCCTGACTGGCGATCTGGGCGAAGTCGTGCTGGAAACCTGCAACCGCTTCAACGCCTCGCAAGAGCAATATGAGGCGGTCTGCGTCGGCCAGGACGGTTATGAAAAGGCCGTGCAGAACGCCATTGCCGCCTTTCGCGCCGGCAAGCACCCGACCATCCTACAGAGCTTTGACGCTGGTACCGCCGACCTGATGCTGTCTGGCGAGTTTTACCCGGTTACCAAACTGATGGCCGATACCGGTGTCACCGTCGACTGGTCGGATTACTTCCCCGCCATCGCAAATTATTATTCGGCGAAATCGGGCGAGTTCTTTTCGATGCCCTGGAACTCCTCGACCCCCGTCTACTACTGGAACAAGGACCAGTTCGCCAAAGCGGGCCTGACCGAGGCACCGACGACTTGGGAAGGCATGGAAGCGGCCTTTGTCAAGCTCAAGGACTCGGGCCAGGCTTGCAGTCTTGCCTACGCGCCGTCGTCCTGGATCGACCTTGAGCAGTTCTCGATGGTTCACAACGTGCCCGTCGCCTCCAACAACAACGGTTATGACGGGCTGGATACGGAACTGCTCTACAACACCACGCTGCACGTCAAGCACATGGAAAACATCCAGCGCTGGATGGCCGAAGGCTATGCGATGCTGCGCACCCAGGCCGCCGGCAAGACCGCGCGCGACAGCTTTGTCGAAGGTGAATGCGCGGTCTTCTTCTCGTCCATTGCCGACCACAACACCATCCACAAGCTGAAGCCTGCCTTTGGATGGGACGTGCAGATCATCCCGACCTACGAAGGGGTGGAGCGCAAGAATTCGGTGGTGGGGGGTGCCTCGCTTTGGGTTCTGTCGGGCAAGACCGATGACGAATACAAGGCGGCGGCTGCCTATCTGGCATTCCTTGCCACCACGCCCGAGCAGAAGTTCCTCCTGGAAAACACCGGCTACATCCCGGTGACGAAATCGACCTATGAGGCGCTGAAGGCTGAAGGGTTCTATTCCAAAGAGCCCTTCATCAACCGCGACATCGCGATGAAGTCACTGACCTGGTCGGAACCGACCGAACTGACGCGGGGCATTCGTCTGGGCAGCATGATCCAGATCCGCGCCGAATGGACCGCAGAGGTCGAGGCAGCATTGGCTGGGCAAAAGCCGATGAAGGAAGCATTGGATACCGCCGTCACACGCGGCAACGATCTGCTGGCACGATTTGCCCAGACTTATGAAGGTAAGTCCTTCCCCTGATCCAACTGACGAAGGGCGCGGCCATCCCGGTCGCGCCCTTTTTCCATTGGCAGGAGACTCTGATGCGCCGCGCCTATTTCAAGTTCAGCTGGATCGCCATCGCACTGCTGGCCCCGCAGTTGCTGATCATCTTCGTGTTCTTCTACTGGCCAACGGCACAGGCGCTCTACTGGGCGTTCACGCTGGAACAGCCTTGGGGCGGCGGCAACACCTGGGTCGGCCTCGACAATTTCCGCAATGTCCTGTCTGACCCCTACTACTGGGGCTCGGTGAAGGTCTCGGTGATCTACGCGCTGGCAACAACTGTCCTTGCGATGGGCATGGCGCTGACGCTCGCGGTGTTCGTGGACCGCCAGCTTGCCGGCTACCGCGCCTACCGGGTGGCGATCATCTGGCCCTATGCGGTGGCGGCCCCTGCTGTTGGCCTTTGCTTTCAGTTCGTTTTCAACCCCGGCGCGGGCATATTCTCTTACATCAACACCATTGCGCCGGGCTGGTGGGACTTGTCGCAGAACGGCTGGCAGGCGGTGACTGCCATTGTCATCGCCGGGGCGTGGAAGCAGTCGGCCTACAGCTTTGTGTTCTTCCTGGCCGCCCTGCAGTCAATCCCCCGCAGCTTGACCGAGGCTGCCGCAATGGATGGCGCGCGGCCCCTGCGCCGGATGCTGGACCTGCAATTGCCGCTTCTGACGCCGACGTTCTTTTTCCTTCTGGTGATCAACATCACCGACAGCTTTACCGACAGCTTCGGCATCGTCGACACACTGACCGGGGGTGGGCCGTTCCGGTCAACCGACCTGATGGTCTACAAGATCTATACCGACGGTTTTCAGGGTCTCGACTACTCGGGGGCTGCTGCCCAATCCATCATCCTCATGCTTCTCGTCATGGCGCTGACCTTCGTGCAGTTCCGCTATGTCGAGCGGCGCGTGCATTACACCTGAGGGGTTGCCATGATCGAACGCACGCCCTGGCTGAACATCACGACGCATGTGATCCTGATCTTCGGGCTGATCGTGATCCTGACACCGATTTGGCTGGCCTTTGTCGCGGCGACCCTGACGTTGCAGCAGGTGAACTCTGCCCCGATCGAGTTGTGGCCCGGCGATCAGCTCTGGCCAAACCTGCAAGAGGCCTGGGTCCGATCGGACTTTGGCCCAAAGTTCGTGAACACTCTGATCGTTTCCATCGGGGTGGTGGTGGGCAAGATCACCCTGGCCTGCATCACCGCATTCGCGCTGGTTTTCTTCAACTTCCGCGGCCGGATGCTGATCTTCTGGATGATCTTCATCACCCTGATGCTTCCGCTGGAGGTGCGGATCGTGCCCACCTACGCCGTCGCCGCCAATGCGCTGTCCCCGTTCCAGACGATCTTGGACTGGACCGGGATCAACTGGCTGATCAACGCCGTTTCGGGCATCGAGGTGGCACTGGAGTGGAACCTGCTCAACTCCTACACCGGGTTGATCCTGCCCCTCGTCGCCACCGCCACCGGCACGTTCCTCTACCGGCAGTTTTTTCTGACCATCCCGGATGAGCTGGTCGAGGCCGCGCGGATGGACGGTGCCGGACCTTTGCGGTTCTTGTGGGACATCCTGATCCCGCTCTCCAAGACCAACATCGCGGCACTGGCCACGATCATGTTCGTCTACTCCTGGAACCAGTACCTCTGGCCCTTGCTGGTGATCACTGACCGCGAGAACTTTGGCATGGTCGTTGTGCAGTTGTCCGACCTTGTGCCCGATCAGCAGACCACAGGTGGCGGTACGCCGACCTGGCATCTGGCGATGGCGGCCACGCTGGTTGTGATGCTGCCACCCATCGCCATCGTCATCCTCATGCAGCGCTGGTTCGTGCGCGGCCTGATCAACACCGACAAGTGAGGCACCAAATGGCAGACATCAGCATCCGCAACGTCGCCAAGACCTATGGCAAGACGACGATAATGGACGGGATCAATCTGGACATCCACGACGGTGAGTTTGTCGTGATTCTGGGTCCCTCGGGCTGTGGCAAGTCCACGCTTCTGCGGCTGATCGCGGGTCTCGAGGAGATTTCCAGCGGCGAAATCGCGATTGCCGGTCAGGTGGTGAACCGCTTGGAACCGCGCGAACGCGGCTGTGCCATGGTGTTCCAGAACTACGCGCTTTATCCCCACATGACGGTGGGCGAGAACATCGGCTATGCGCTCAAAGTGGCGCGCGTGCCCAAGGCCGAACGGCTGTCGCGGGTGGCGGCCACGGCCAAGTCCGTTGGCCTCAGCGACTTTCTTGACCGCAAGCCCGGCCAATTGTCCGGTGGCCAGCGCCAGCGCGTCGCGATGGCCCGCGCCATCATCCGCGAACCCAAGGTGTTTCTCTTCGACGAGCCCTTGTCGAACCTCGACGCCAAGCTGCGCGTGCAGATGCGCCACGAGGTGCGCCGCATTCACAACCAGATCAAGGCGACCAGCGTTTTCGTGACGCACGATCAGCACGAAGGCATGACCCTGGCGGACCGCCTGGTGGTAATGAACAAGGGCACAATCGAACAGATCGGCACCCCGTCGGAGGTTTATGAGCGCCCTGCCTCGCTTTACGTCGCCGGATTCATCGGCAGCCCCGCGATGAACTTCCTGCCGGGCCAGCTGTCGCCGTCCCGTCGCGGCGTGGTGCTGGAAAACGGCGCGCTGGTCCCACTGGCCGAGATGCCGGGCCTTCGCGACGGGCATCTGGTCCAGATCGGCATTCGGCCCGAACATGCAAAACTGGCAGCAGCCGGAAGGGGCACGCTGGATGTGCAGGTCGATCTGGTCGAGGAACTGGGGTCGGCCCGGCTATGCAACGCGGTCTTTGAGGACATCCCCTTTAGTGTTCTGACCGAGGACAAGCTGGACCTCGCGCCGGGGACGCAGGTCGGCGTCAGCATTCCGGTCACGCATATTCACTTGTTTGATTCCGAAAGTGGCGCGCGGATCGAGCCGGGACCGGTCACCACTCAAGCCAGCGCGCGCGGAACCATGTCAGCACAAGGTCCTATGAACGCCACAGGCCGTGGATGATCCCAGCGCATTGCGACGCCAAGTCATCCGGTCAGAGCTGCCAGTCAGGCCACACGCGCGCCTTTCACCCACACACCACGCACGGCCCCGGTCGACCCGATTGTCTTGACACGGATCACGTCGGCTCGCGCGCCGACGACAAGATGCCCGCGGTCCTCAAGGCCCGCCGCCTCGGCCGGGGCCGCCGTGACGGTCGCCACACCGCGCGCAAGGTTGCCCCAGATATCACCCAGCATCATCGCCGCCGACAACAGCGACGACGGCACATAATCGGATGACACGATGTCCAAAAGGTCGGCCTCTGCCAGCGCCTGGGCTGCGATGTTGCCCGAATGCGACCCACCCCGGATCAGATTCGGCGCCCCCATCATGACCTTTATACCCGCCTCGTGGCAGGCCTGTGCGGCCTCGGCGGTGGTCGGAAACTCGGCGAAATGTGCGCCGTGGGCGGCAGAGACGGCAACTTGCGGTGCGGTCGTGTCGTCATGGCTTGCCAGCACCGCACCGTACCGGCGCGCCTCGGCGACGGCGGCGGCCTCGTGGCGGGCACCTACCTGATGTTTCAATGCCTGCAGACCGGCCACATGGGCGTCGAACTCTGATGCGGTCAGTCCGCGCTTCTTGGCCATGTAGTCCCAAAGCTTTGAGGTGTCGCGGAACTGACGTTCACCCGGCGTGTGGTCCATCAGGCTGACGATGCCGATCTGGTCTTCGGGCCCGAACTTGGCCAGCTCTTCAATCAGGGTTTCAGAACAGACCTCGGCGCGCAGATGCAAAAGATGGGTTATGCGCAATACGCCTTGCGCACGCATCGCGAGGATTTCGTCGGCAAGGCCACGGGCATATTCGCCAAAGCCGGTCTTGAGGTCAGACAGCACCGACCCGACACGCAGCGCGTCGAAAACCGTGGTGATGCCGACGCTGGCCAGTTCCGCATCATGCGCGATGATCGCAGCCTGATGCGGCCAGTTGACCTTGGGGCGCGGTTCGATATGGCGTTCAAGGTTGTCAGTGTGCAGCTCGATCAGGCCGGGCATCACCAGATCTCCGTCGCAATCAATGGCCCCGGCGGGGATCGTATTGCCTTGCGCGATGTCGGCGATCCCGCCATCCGACAGGCGCAAGGATCCCGTAATCACCTCATCTGGCAAGACCAGCGTGGCATTGGCAAGGATCGTTTCTGTCATCTGGCGTGGTCCTGTCTTGCGCTCGGGCGGGGAAGTCGCTGCAATGCCACCCAGCTGTCACATGCGTGTGACAGAGCCCGCATAGGTCGCTTTGCATGCCTGAGTTCCAGCGATACGCCGTCTATTACGCGCCCCGTCCCGGGGCCCTTGCCGATTTGGCCGGACACTGGCTGGGCCGCGATGTCGAAACCGTGGCGACGCTGGCGCAGGCTGATGTATTTGCTCTGCCCGTCCCGCTGAAGGCCCTGACAGCCGTGGCGCGCCGCTACGGATTTCATGGCACGATCCGCGCGCCGTTCCGGGCCGGACCGGACGTTGCGGTCGATGATATCACCGATTGCGTTGCAGGATTGGCGGGGCGGCTTGCCCCTGTCCGCTGTGACGGATTGCAACTGGAAAACCTGCAAGGGTTCCTTGCCCTGACGCCACGCGGCTGCGAAGCGGCTCTCATGGAACTTGGGGCCATCGTCGTCGAGGCAACCAACACCCTTCGCCAGCAACTGAATGCTGAGGATCTGGTCCGCCGCCGCCCGGAAAGCTTGACCACACGTCAGCGCATTTTGCTGGAACTTTGGGGCTATCCCTTTGTGATGGAGGAATTTCGTTTTCACCTGACGTTGACCGACCGGCTGGCGGCAGAGCACCTGCAGGCCGTCATGGCGGCAGCCATCACCCGATTCACACCCGTCCTGGACCAGCCTTTCGCGATCGAAGACCTCTGTCTTTTCGGCGAGGATGCCGGGGGCCAGTTCCATCTGATCCATCGCTATGCCCTGACCGGCTGAAGGGCGGCCAGCAGTGCTGCAATGCCGTCATCGACCGCAGCGTCGTTCATGATGGTGACCGCCGCAATCCCATCGGGCAACGCATAGGCCGCCCGCTGCAACCGACCCATGATGACATCTGTCGTCTCTCGCCCCCGTGCCGTCAGCCGCGCCGCAAGCACCAATGCAGGGGCGGTCACCAGGATCACGCGCAGGTCCGGGAATACCGCTTTGGCTGCGGGCAAAGCCAGACGGCTGCCGTTGAAGATCACGTCACCGGGGCCTGCAAACTCCGTCTTGGGTAACCCATAGGAAAGCCCATGCGCTTGCCAATCGAGCGCAAAGTCACCACGGGCTTTGCGCTGCGCGAAATGGGCATCGGTCACGCCGTCGAACGCCTCGCCCCCGGCGGCGGATGGGCGACTGATAACGCGCCGCACAAGATGTAGATCGGGACGTGCGCGTAAGGCACCCGCGATCAGCGTGTCCTTGCCCGCGCCCGAAGGACCGACAACGGCAAAGATCATGCGGCGGCCCTTGGGGTGAATGCGGTCACATCGACCAGCCGGTCGCATAGCCGCGCCCGTGCGCCCTCATCATGGAAAATCCCAAGGATGGCGGCACCGCGCGCCTTTGCCTCTTCGATCAGGGACACCACCACCTCGCGGTTTGCCGCATCAAGACTGGCGGTCGGCTCGTCGAGGAGCAGTGCCGGATAGTCATGCGCAAAGCCGCGCGCGATGTTGACGCGCTGCTGTTCGCCACCCGAAAAGGTGGTCGGCGACAAGGACCAAAGTCGGCGGGGAATGTTGAGCCGCGCTAGCAGCGTTTCCGCGCGGGCATGGGCGCGGTCGCGCGGCACACCCAGGACCAACAGCGGCTCGGCAACGACGTCGATTGTTGGCACGCGGGGCACCACGCGCAGGAACTGGCTGACATAGCCCAGGGTTTCGCGCCGCAGCTGGATGATCTGACGGGGCGAGGCGCGGGTGACGTCCAGATCGCCGACGTGAAGGCTGCCGCCGGACGACAGATAGTTGCCGTAGACCATGCGCATCAGTGTGGACTTGCCCGCCCCGGATGCCCCGGTCAAGCCGATACATTCCCCCGGCGCTACGGTCAGGGCTGCCCCTGACATGACGGGGATCATGACGCCGCCCTGGTTGTGCAAGGTGAAGGACTTACTCAAGTTTTCAATGTGGATCATGGCTACACCTGCAACACGGATGATACGAGCAGTTGCGTATAGGCATCCTGCGGGTCGTCCAGCACCTGATCGGTCAGACCCTGTTCGACTACCCTGCCCGATTTCATCACCATCAGCCGATCCGCCAAAAGGCGCACCACGGCAAGGTCATGTGTCACGATGATCACCGACAGCCCAAGGTCACGGACCAACCCCCGCAAAAGGTCCAGAAGCCGCGCCTGAACGCTGACATCAAGGCCACCCGTTGGTTCGTCCATGAACACAAGACGCGGCCCAGTTACCAGATTGCGGGCGATCTGCAGGCGCTGCTGCATACCGCCCGAGAATGCCGAAGGCCTGTCATCGATGCGGTCGGCTGCGATCTCGACCCGGCCGAGCCAGTCCAGCGCCTTGCCCCGGATTTCGCCATAGTGCCGCGCGCCCACGGCCATCAGACGCTCACCCACGTTGCCGCCCGCGCTGACGCCCATCCGAAGCCCGTCGCGCGGGTTCTGGTGGACATAGGCCCAGTCGGTACGGCCAAGGCGACGACGCTCGGTTTCCGACATCGCCAGCACATCGCGACCATCAAAGGCATAGCGGCCAAGGTCTGGGCGCAAATGCCCCGCAAGGCAGGACAGCAGCGTGGACTTGCCCGACCCGCTTTCGCCCACCACCCCAAGAACCTCTCCGGGGTAAAGATCAAAGCTGACCTCGGCGCAGCCGATCCGGCTGCCGTAGCGTTTGGTCAGCCCCTGCACCGACAAAAGCGGCTGGCTGATATCCCTTTGATGGATCGTCATGCCTCGCCCCCTGTTGCAGTTGCATGCGCCCGTTCGCCCCCCAGTCGCCCCGTCTTGCCGGCCGCCTGGCGCATGGCACAAAAGTCGGTGTCCGAGCAGACGAACATGCGCCCACCCTGATCGTCGGTGATGACCTCATCCAGATAGCTGTGCCCGGCCCCGCACAGATCGCAGTCATGCGGGGCTTTGGATGCTGAAAACGGATGGTCGTCGAAATCAAGGCTGACAACCTTTGACCATGGCGGCAGCGCGTATATACGTTGCTCGCGACCCGCGCCGAACAGCTGGATCGCCGGATTGCCCCCCAGTTTCGGATTGTCGAATTTCGGGATCGGCGAAGGGTCCATGATGTAGCGCCCCTCGACCTTGACCGGGTAATCATAGGCCGTCGCAATCTCGCCGTGCCGCGCGATGTCTTCGTAAAGTTTGACGTGCATCAGCCCGTATTCCTCCAGCTCATGCATCTTGCGCGTCTCGGTCTCGCGCGGCTCCAGAAACCGCAAAGGTTCGGGGATCGGCACCTGATAGACGAGGATTTGCCCCGCCTTCAGCGGCGTCTCCGGGATACGGTGGCGAGTCTGGATGATCGTAGCATCGCGCGTCGTTTCGGTCACCGCGACGCCAGCGGTGCGCTGGAAAAACTTGCGGATACTGACCGCGTTGGTGGTGTCGTCCGCGCCCTGGTCGATGACCTTCAGCCGGTCTTCCGGCACCAGGCAGGCCGCCGTCACCTGCACTCCGCCCGTGCCCCAGCCATAGGGCATCGGCATCTCGCGGCTGGCAAAAGGCACCTGATAGCCGGGCACTGCCACGGCTTTCAGGATCGCGCGGCGGATCATCCGCTTGGTCTGTTCGTCCAGATAGGCAAAGTTGTATTCGTTCATATCAGCCCCCGTTCGGCCAGTGCGGCCTCCAGCGCGTCGGGATTGGTAAAGTGGATAGCATCCATCCCCACAGCCTTGGCCCCAAGGACGTTCTTTTCACTGTCGTCGATAAACAGACACTCCTGCGGGACGACACCTGCGCGGTCGCAAAGCAGCGTGAAGATGCGCGCCTCGGGTTTCAGCATGCACTCTGCGCCAGAGACGATGGTGACGCCAAAGGACGTGCCCAGACGCGGATGTGCGGCGACACCGACAGGCCAGGTTTCCGCCGACCAGTTGGTGATCGCGTGGATCGCATGGCCATTGGTACGCAAGCGGTCCATCAGCACCCAGGTGCCCTCGATCGCCTCGGGCATGGTCAGGGCGTAGCAGTCGACATAAGCCACCAGCAGAGCCGCATCGGCGGGGTCTTCCAGCTCGGCGGCAAGGTCGGCAAACGCCTTGCCCCCATCAGCACGCAGATTGCGCGCGTAAAAGTCGGTCCGCGCAAAGAATGCGTCCACCGCAGCACGGTCGCCAAAGTCGGCAAGAAAGGCAAGATGTGGGTCCCAGCGGATCAACACCTGTCCGATATCGAAGACGATGGCGGTCATTCCGCCGCCTCTTGCAATTGCATTGCCTCACTGCGCAGACGCCGTACCAGTTCCAGTTCGGCCTGGAAATCCACGTAGTGGGGCAGCTTGATGTGCTCAAGAAACCCCGTCGCCTGGATGTTGTCGCAATGGCTGAGGACAAACTCTTCGTCTTGCGCGGGTGCGCCGATATTGTCCTCGCCCAACTCCTCCCAGCGCAGCGCACGGTCCACAAGGCTCATGGCTATGGCCTTGCGTTCCGACTGGCCGAACACCAGCCCGTAGCCGCGCGTGAACTGCGGCGGCTCGGTCTTGCTGCCCTTGAACTGGTTCACCGTCTCGCATTCGGTCACGTCGACCTCGCCGATCTCGACTGCAAAGCCGAGTTCGGGGATGTCGACCTCTACGGCCACGCGCCCGATCCGCAACTCGCCGACAAAGGCATGGGTGCGCCCGTAACCGCGCTGCGTGGAATAGGCGAGCGACAGGATGAACCCCTCGTCGCCGCGCGTGATCGCCTGCAGGCGCAGGGCGCGACTGGCGGGCAGCTCCAGCGGTTCGCGTGTCAGATCGGGGGGCGTGTCTTCCGACGGCAGCGCCGCTTCGATCAGCCCCTCGCGGTTCAGAAAGCCGGTCACATGTGGCACCGGGTCAGTGCCGGCGGCTGCGGTGCCAGCAGGGGAAACTTCGCCGTCAGCTGCAAGTTTGAAATCCAACAGCCGGTGCGTATAGTCAAATGTCGGGCCCAGCACCTGCCCCCCCGGCAGGTCCTTGAAAGTGGCGCTGATCCGGCGATCAACCGCCATAGTGCCGGTGTCCAGCGGGTTTGAGGCCCCCAGTCGCGGCAAAGTGGTACGATAGGCGCGGATCAGGAACACCGCCTCGATCAGATCGCCGCGCGCCTGCTTGATTGCCAGCGCTGCGAGGTCAGGATCATGAAGCGACCCTTCGGCCATGACCCGGTTGACCGCCAGCGACAGCTGTTCGCGAATTTGCGCCACCGACAGCTCGGCAATGCCGGTATCGCCGCGTCGCTCTTCGGCGAGCCACGCATGGGCGTTGTCGATGGCACGCTCACCACCCTTGACTGCGACATACATCAGATATTCTCCACGCGGGTGCTGCGGGGCAGTGCCGCAAGCCGGTTGCCAAAGGTGAAAATGCAGTCGAACCCCAGCGGGAACTGCGCATGATTGGCGTGGAACGCTGCAGTTTCGGGCAGGCTGAGCCAGGTCGCCGTCTCGATCCCCGGACCGGATAGGCACGGGCCATGGGCGGACAGCCGGTCCATCTGAACGATCAGGGTGGCGGACCGGTCGGGATAGTCCGGCGTGCCGATGCGAAACCGGCTGACGGGCAACAACGCGTCCCAAGTACCGACGGCAAACTGCGCATCGGCGGCCAATACAAACGGCGCGCCGATGTGGAAGGTGACCCAGTCGCGCACGGCCGAGCAATCCACGGCCCCCACCAGATGCAGCGGTGTCGTGCTGTCGCCGAGGGTCAACAGACAGATACCGGTCGCGACCGAAAGGGGCGACGGCGGCAACGCACCGCTGACCGTCTGGATCGTGCCGGGGCGGGCCATCGCCTCAAGCACCGCGCGAAAGGCGCGGGCCGATTGCAAGGGGGCTTCGGCAAATCCGCCCGAAAGGGCGTCGGCGGGAGCTTCGGTCATGGGTCCTCTCCGCGCACGAGGGTGAAGAAATCGACCTTGGTGGCGGCGGCCTTGCCAGCCCGCAACGCGGTCCTGGCGACAGCCTCGCCCGCCAGCACGTCGATCACGGCGGTCCTCTGGCTTGTGGCAACGTCCGATTGCATCAGCGCATCCACGATGGCGGCCCGGGTTGCGTGGTCCTTGTCACGCCCCTGCACCCAGGCATGGCCCACCTGCCCGCCGACAAGTCGCACCGAACAGCGCGTCACCGTCATCTCGCCCAGGTTGAACGGCGCTCCGGTCGCACCGATCCGTCCCCGCACCATGACCGCCCCGACCTCGGGCGCACGTAGAACCGCGTATTCGGGCAGGTCCGGCAGCAGCGCTGCAAGCCGCGCTGGCGCGGCCTTGGCCAGAACGGCCATCCATCCCTTGCGCGCGCTGATTATGGCATCTGTCATGCTGGCCTCGACATCTTGCGGAGGTTGTCCAAGGTGATATACAACTAGACAAATCCTACGCCCGTTGGCGGGTCTTCACAACCAAAGAGTTGTGAATTCTTGATGACAGGAGGCCAGCTTGACCCGCACCGCCTTGTGGTCGTCCATCGCGGACACCCTGAGGGCCGAGATCGCCCAAGGGATCTTTCGCCCCGGCGACAAGCTTCCGACCGAGGCTGCGCTGTCGGCGCGTTTCGGGGTGAACCGGCATACGGTACGGCACGCGCTTTCGGCAATGGCAAAGGCCGGAACCGTCCATTCCCGGCGCGGAGCAGGGGTCTTCCTGACGGCCAGTCCTGCCGACTATCCTTTGGGTCGTCGGGTCCGGTTCCACCAGAACATCGCCGCCACCGGGCGCATGCCGTCGCGCCGGATTTCTCGCAAGGAAACCCGGCCCTGCACGGAACGGGAAGCCGAGGCACTGGGCGTCGATGCCGGCAGCCCGGTGCATGTCATCGAAGGCCTCTCGCTGGCCGACGGACAACCGCTTGCCGCGTTCCAATCGGTGATGCCCGCGGTCCGCTTTCCCGGTCTGCTGGACCAACTGGAAAACACCGCCTCGATCACCGCGGCGCTGGCGGCCTGCGGGGTGACCGATTATATGCGCGCCTCGACCCGGATTACCGCCAAACTGGCATCGCCGTTGCTGGCTCTGACCTTGCAAGTGCCGACCGGGGCACCGATTTTGCGTTCGGTCGCGATCAATGTCGATGCAGACGGGCAGCCCGTCGAATACGGCACGACGTGGTTTGCCGGAGACCGTGTGACGCTGACGGTGGCCCCGGACTAGCCGCTGTACTTTTCCAGGAATGCCTCGGCAGGCAACTTGCGAAAGTCATCAAGTGCCATGCGCAGCCGGTCGTGGCTCCAGTCCCACCAGGCCAGCGCCATCAACCGATCAGCGATGGCCGGCGCAAAGCGGGGACGCATCGGCGAGGCAGGCAGACCCGCGACGATCATGTAGGGCGGCACGTCCCTGGTCACCACCGCGCCAGAGGCAACGACGGCCCCTGCCCCGATGGTCACCTCGGGCTTGATGATTGCGCCATGGCCGATCCAGGTGTCGGGGCCGATCACAGTTCGCCGGGACTGCCGCGCCGCGAAATAGGCGGGGTCATCCTCCGCATCGTCCCAGTAATAGCTGGAGCGGTACAGGAAATGGTGCAGCGAGGCATGCGCCATCGGGTGGTCCGTCGGACCGATCCGAGTCATCGCCGCGATGTTGGCGAACTTGCCGACCGTAGTGTTGGCAATATCCGAAAGCCGGTCGCAATAAGCATAATCCTCGAACGTCGAATGCAGGATGCGGCTGCCCTGCCCCACTTCGCACCAGGCACCGAAGGTCGCCTCCATGATCAAGCAATCGGGATGGATCAGGGGTCGTTCGGCGGACAATCTGGGCATCGGTCAGCCCTTGATCAGACGGCGACGCAGCCAGCCAGAGAAAGTGTCCATCAACATCACCATCAACACGATCAAGGTCATGTAATAGGCGACCTCTTCCCAATCCTTCTGGGTCTGGATGGCCTGCGTCAGCAAAAGCCCGATGCCGCCGCCGACGATGGCGCCAATCACGGTCGCGCTGCGGGTGTTGGATTCCAGATAGTAGAGCACCTGGCTCAACAGCACCGGCGTCACCTGCGGGATCACGCCAAACCGCGCCCGCTGCACCGCGTTGGCGCCGGTGGAGCGGATGCCCTCGACCTGTTTATCGTCGATGTTTTCCAAAGCCTCAGAGAACATCTTGCCGAACGAGCCCATGTCGGTGATGACGATGGCCAACGCGCCGGTCATAGGACCAGGGCCAAAGGCGCGGGCCAGGATGATGGTCCAGATCAGGCCATCGACACCGCGGACGAAGTCGAACACCCGGCGCATCGCAAAGCGCACGGCGCGCACCGGCATGAAGTTTGATGCGGCCACGAAGCCCAGCGGAAAGGCGATCAGCGCTGCCCCGGCGGTCCCCAGAAAGGCCATCAGGATGGTCTCGAAGATCGCCCAGAGCACGTCGCCATGCCGCCACATCTTGTTGGTCCAGACCTCGGACACGATGTAGCCCGCGTTTGAGCGTGCGGGGTCGATCCGTTCGCCCCACAGCGCCAGTCCCGCCAGCTCCAGCGGGCCTTTGCCGTAGAACGGGCTGTCGAGGGTAAAGAAGAACAACTCCCACCCCGGCTGGTACTTGAACGTATCGACTTTGGACCGGGAATAACTGAGCCGCCCGGCGTCGGTGGTGATCGTGACCTTGGTGTCGGAGGCATTGATCCAGGGCGGAAGCGGCCGAGGGGCGATCAACGCAACCTTGCCATCCTTACCGCTGAGGTCGATCGTGCCATAGCCCGGCACGACATAGTGCGCGCCGGCCGCGTCATAGGTGACGACATGGCCTTGCCCAAGGTCGATGGTGGTCACCGGACCGTCGATGCGGACCCAGTCAGGCAGCATGCCCTTAGGGTAGGTGCCCTTGTTCTCGCCCTCGATCGCCACGACCACCTCGCCTGAGGCGTTGTCGCGGCTGACATGGGTCTTGTGGGACCAGAAGTCGGACAAAAGGATCGCGGCGTTGTCCATTCGGGCACGCTGCGCCAGTCCCGGCAGATCGAAGGCAAAAAATGCGTAGGTCAGGTAGACCAGGATCACCCCCGGGATGCCAAAGGCCACAAGCTTGCGGCGCGCAAAGGTTGCGGTGACCTGATCGGCCAAGGGCGTTGGGCTCCTTTTCGCGGTTGCCATTGCAGTCACAGTACGGCCCCTCTGATCAGACGATTGCGATAGTGGTCGGACACCCGGTCGATGAGAAAGATCGTCAGGAACAAGAGGATGAAGATCGCCACCACCTGATCGTACCGCCCCTGCCCCCATTGCATCGCGATCTTGAGATCATGGCCGATGCCGCCCTCGCCGACGAAGCCGAGGATGGCAGAGGCGCGCACGTTGATCTCGAACCTGAGGAGCCCATAGCTGAGCCAGTTCGGCGAAACCTGCGGGATCACGCCCAGCCACATCCGCTGGCCCCAGGTCGCGCCAACCGAGGCAAGCCCTTCGACCGGTTTCAAGTCGGCGTTTTCGGCCACCTCTGAGAAGAGTTTGCCCAAGGCCCCGCCGGTATGCAGCGCAATGGCAATGACGGCGGGCACGGGGCCGCCGCCCAGGATGTAGATCAGCACGAGCGCGATGACGATTTCCGGGATGGCGCGCAGTATGTCCATTACGCGGCGGAACGGGCCGATCAGGCGTGGCCAACGCGCCAGGCCGCGTGTTGACCACAAAGCAAGAAACACCGCTGCCAGCGCGCCGATCAGGGTAGAGACGGCTGCGATGTTGATCGTCTCGACGAGCGAGGGCAGAAATTCGAAAAAAAGGCCCGGCAGGTTGGCACGGTTGGTCCAGGCCTCGGATAGGACCTCACCCGCGAAATCGTCGATCTGCGGCAAGCCACTCCAGAATCCCCCGGCGTTGCGGTGGTCGGAAAGCATCCAGCCGGACGCAAAAAGCGCGATGAAAACGGCAAAAATGATGCCGCCATACATCCGCTTGCGCCGCACCATTTCCAGATAGGCCCCGGACGGCGTTGACGTGTCCGGACGCTGACCAGGTTCCGGCCCAAAGGCAATGTCGACCATCCCCGATCCTCCTGCAAATAAAATGCCGGGTCATCCATGGGATGACCCGGCACACACTCGTAAAGCTTACATGCCTTCTTGCATTTTGCGGGCGTCGATGATGCCCTGATAGTCCTCGTGCTTGACCGGGACGAAGTCCTTGGCGTCGCCGGCGGCGACGTTGTAGGCGCATTCCTTGTCGGTTTCCCACATCGTGTCCATCATCGCGTAGACCTTGTCCTTGACGTCCTGCGGCAGGGCGCGGCGAACGACCAGCGGGCCTTCGGGGATCATCTTGGAGCGCCAGATTTCGACGATGTTGTTCATGTCGACGAGGCCCGCATCGGCGGCCTTGCAGAACGCGCCCGAGGTAAAGCCGTCTTCCCAGTTGCCAAGGCCATCAGCCCAGGACACCCCGGCCGCAAAGTCACCGTTTGCGACGCCCACAATGGTCTGCTCATGGCCACCGGACATTTTAACTTCGGAGAAGTAGTCCTCAAGCTTGCCATACTTGGCCGAAAGCTCGGCTGCGGGAACGAGGTAGCCCGAGGTGGAGTTCGGGTCGGCAAAGGCAAAGATCTTGTCCTTGGCCTCGTCAATGTTGGTGATGCCGGCATCTTTGCGGGCAAAACCGATGGAGTAATAGCCCGTGGAGCCGTCGACGTTCTGCTTGGTCAGCATCACGTCCACAGCTTCGGGGTCGGTCAGGTAGACCTTGGCATAGGCCGACGCGCCGAGCCATGCATAGTCCAGCGTGCCGCCGAGCAGTCCCTGGATCACGCCGTCATAGTCCGCCGGGGTGAACAGCTTGACCGGGACGCCGAGTTCCTTTTCCACGGCAACACGCAGGCATTCGGTGGAGGTCAGGCGGTCTTGGGCGTTTTCGCCACCAAGGATGCCGATGTTGAATTCGGTGATCGCGTCTTGCGCCAGTGCGGGCGCGGCAAGGGTGGTGGTGGCAGCCAGAACGGCAAGCAGCTTTTTCATGGTCGTCTCCAAGGTTATCGGCCCGACGTCGGGCCATGGTGGAAGGGTTCAGGCCAGCAGACGCGCGGCATATTCGCGGTCGGCCTCGATATCGTCGGGGATCGCGGTCGACGTGGCGCTTTCGTTGAAGCTGGCGTCCGCGCCGTAGATATCGCGGGCAACGCCGGTCGAGAGCTGGTCAGGGGTGCCGTCGAACACTATCCGGCCGTCGCGCATGCCGATAACGCGGTCGCAGTAGCGCCGCGCGGTATCGAGGGTATGAAGGTTGGCGATCACCATGCGCCCATCCTCGACATTGATGCGCTTAAGCGTGTCCATCACGATCTGGGCGTTCATCGGATCAAGGCTGGCGATCGGTTCATCGGCAAGGATGATCTTGGGGTCCTGCATCAGGGCCCGCGCAATCGCGACGCGCTGTTGCTGTCCGCCTGACAACGCCTCGGCGCGCTTTGGAGCCTGTTCGGCGATGCCGAGGCGATCGAGGATGGACAGCGCGCGCAGAATATCGGTGCGGGACCAGAGGCTGAACATAGTCTGCAAGGTGGAACGGCGGTTCAGGATACCGTGCAAGACGTTGGATGCGACGTCCATCCGGGGCACGAGGTTGAACTGCTGGAAGATCATCGCGCACTGGCTTTGCCAGGCACGCGCCTCGGCGCCTTTCAGCGCGAGGATATTGCGGCCATCGACGACGATCTCGCCCGAAGTGGCGTCGGTCAGCCGGTTCATCATGCGCAGCAACGTGGACTTGCCCGCCCCAGACCGTCCGATGATGCCGACAAAAGCGGGGCGGTCGACGGCGAAACTGACCTGGTCAACGGCAGCCTTTTGCCCAAACAGTCGTGTCACCGCCTTGACCTGCAGCATCCGCTATCCCCCAATCGTCACCCATGGCCGGATAGCGAAGAATTGCGACAAGGAGCCGACTTTGGTGTAAACCTTTGATGACGTCGATGGACGACGCCAAGGAAGCTGCCAGGACGAGATGTGTGGCAGAGCCTATGTCTCAGTCAAAGTTGTGCGGCCGGCGGGCAGTCTTTCCGCTAGCGGCCATGGACAGCCAGCTCGTCGACTTCATGGCATTTGATGTCGAAATCAGCGCCGCGCACTAAAGTGCGAGCCAGGCAAGTTCTCATTTCGCCCAAACCGCACGCGGTTTCTTGGAGCTATTTGATATCGCGTGTGTCGCCGCCCTAGTTCACCAGTAGGGCGTTTTTCCCGGAACGGGATGAATATCCGCGGAAAGACTTAGCGGCCCGCCACGACCTCACTATTTTCCCCACCAGCTTTGTCGTCGCCCCCTACGGCGCGCCAACCCTTGTGGTCGCCGTCGTTCATCACGTGTCTGTGACCCCCCACGGCGCGCCCTGTTCGTCGAAACGCTTGCGCAATGCCGGACAGCCAATAAAGTGGCGACCAAGGGTCATTTGGGGGTATGCTGTGCGGGCTAGGTTGATCGTTTCAGGCTTTTTGTTTGGTTTGTCATGGTGTTTCGCCCCGACGGCGATGGCGGCACCCTGTTCGGATACAGGGGGGAACTATGAGGCCTGGAAACCCCAGATGAAAGCCGAGGCGGCGGCGGCCGGAGTTGGAGAACGCGGCCTGGCAGCGCTGATGGGCACAAAATACTCAAAATCCACAATTGCCGCTGACCGCAATCAGAAGAGTTTCAAATACTCGTTCGACAAGTTCATGGAAGTGCGCGGAGCCAGTACCATCGTCAGGCAAGGCAAGACGCGAAAAGCCAAGAACCCCGATTTCTATGGAAATCTAGAGGCGGCCTATGGCGTGCCGTCGGGCGTGTTGATCGCGATCCACGGGATGGAAACGGCCTTTGGCGGTTTCATGGGGGACAGCAATATCATCTCGGCCATTTCTACCCTTGCCTACGATTGCCGCAGGACAGATTTCTTCACGCCCCATCTGATCGCCGCACTAGTGCTAGTGGATCAAGGCTCGATAACCGCAAGCTCCATCGGAGCCAAGCATGGCGAGCTAGGCCATACCCAGTTCTTACCGGGTAATGCCCTGAAGTACGGCGTCGATGGCAATGGGGATGGTGTCGTCGACCTGAATGCCGCCGCAGACGCGCTGGCTTCGACGGCAAACTATCTGCGCCAAAAGGGCTGGAAGCCAGGGAAAGGTTACCAGGAAGGTGAGCCCAACTTTGCTATCATCAAAGAGTGGAATGCCGCCAAGGTCTACCAGCAAGCGATTGCCGTGATGGGCGCACGAATCGACGGTTAGAACGATGAGATTTGGCCGATCAACGTTCTTTCGCACAGTGACAGGCAAAGCATGAAATGTTGCCGTGACCATCTATGCCCGCTTTGCGTGAAAGCCCCTTGAAAGGTTTCTTTCGCTGAAATAGACATCGCGGGCCGTGTGCATGGCCCGTTCGTCTATCGGTTAGGACACCAGGTTTTCAACCTGGGAAGAGGGGTTCGACTCCCCTACGGGCTGCCAAGCATACTCCCCGATTTTCGTCGCTATTGCTTTGGCGATTGCATGCACCGGGCGGCGGGCATATTTCAATCTGGCCTGTCTGACCCGTTTGCCGCCCCAACGCCTGTGTGTATTTGCGCTTGTGCCCTGCCGCCGCGTTTTGACGCGTAAAGAGCGGCGTCTGCGTCCGCCAGCATTATCTCGGGCAACAGTTGAAGATACGCTGGCGACCGCGTGATCCCGATGCTGGCCGAAACCCGGCAGATCGACGTTTCAAAGGGCATCGGTTGCGATATTCCGGCGATAATCCTCCCCGCAATGCGCAAAAGTCCTGACGGCTCCACCAGTCCGGGCATGATGATCAGGAATTCATCCCCTCCGACCCGGGCGACGGTGTCTGTCATCCGGGTTTCCGCGGCCAAAATGCGCGCCACCTCTTTCAACACATAGTCCCCGGCCGCATGGCCAAGGGTGTCGTTGACGGCCTTGAAATGGTCTAGATCCATGTGCAGCAGGCTGAATTCCGCATTTGCCTGGCACAGCGCGGTCAAGGTCATGTCCGCGGCGCGTCGATTGCGCAGGCCGGTCAAGGTATCGGTCATGGCCTGTTCTTCGGCCAAAAGCTTGGCACCGTTCAACCGGACATTCAGTTGTCGTAATTCTTGGGTAACGGCAGACTTGGCCTCAACCACATACATCAGTTCGATGGTCAGATCGGTGGCGGCAAAGTCGGCGTCGGTCAAGGCGTGCCGGCGCACGCCTTCGATGACATCGATCCCAAAGGACAGGTTCAAAAGCAGCCCGCCACCCGCCAAGGGCACGGCAAGACCGCGCAAGCCGTCATCCGGACTGGCAAGCGGGTTAAGGTGCAACCGTTGTCCAGGTCGCGCCAGAAGCCCTGCCATCGTCGTGATGCCGCCCGGCCTGCGAAACCTGAAAAGATCAAAGACATCGCGCCCGAGCAATGGCCTGTTGCCCAAAACTTTTCCTAGCGCCGCACCATGACTGATGACCGATCCCTGCGCCGAAAGCGCCAGATGCATCGGCATCAGGTGATCCAGATCCACCGGATCGACCAAAAGGTGACGGTCTATTGTATTGCCATCCATGGTTCAGACCCCCGGTACCGCAAGGTCGAATCGGCGTGCCGTCGCGTGGTTCTGATCCAGAAGATGGATCGAAATGGTTTCGCTGCCATCAGGATCGACCCGTTCGAGGTCAAGCAGAACGAGCGCGCCATAGTCATCTGCCATTGCACGTAACAGCCCGATCAGCACATGCCCGGCCCCCGGCAGGTTGGATCGACATCGCAACCGGTAAAGCTGCAATCCCGCCTCGTCCAATTCGAGCATCGGCAGCTCCAGGTCCGCAACCGCAAGCCGTCCGCGCCCCCGTACCTCTTCTAGCGAGTTCAGAAAGTCGACAAAGGTCACGCCGCCAAAACGAAGTAGGCGGCGAACTGCGTCCGAATGAGGGTTGGAAACAAGAAAGGTGCCCAGATCCTCCAACAGCGTTTCTGTCGGTCTGCCGAGGATGCGCGCCGCCGCGTCAATCACGGCCAGGGTCTGGCTGCGGCGATAGATCAGCAATGGTTCAAAACTGTCGAAACCAAGCCCAGCTTCCACCGCCACCCGTCGCCATGTGACGATACCATAGGTTTCGCGCAGAAAGCCCTGGATGGCCCGGTTGATCAAACCATGCGTCGACACTGACGATAAACCCTCAACACGCCACCTGGCCCCATGCAGGTGCTTCGCGCGATGTTAGGCCTGCGGCGGTTAACGAATGGAAAACGGATCCGGGCCGGGATCAGAAATCTGTCGGAGCACCGCCCTCTTGCTTGCGACGGGCAACAAAGCGACGCAACTCTTCCTGGTGGTCGCCGTTCATATCGGGCGGGACGAATTCAGCCATGATCTGCTTGTAGATCCCATGCGCCCGTTCGGGCGTCCAGACCGATCCATTGACCTGCCACGCCTCATAGTTGCGCCAGTCGCTCACAAAGGGGGCATAGAACGCGGTCTGATAGCGGTCCTGGGTATGCTGGACGCCAAAATAATGCCCGTTGGGACCGACCTCCTTGATTGCGTCAAAGGCCAGATCGTCCTCCGTCGTGGCAAAGGTTGCCTCTTCGAAATAGCGCTGGATCATCTGCAGGACCTCGCAGTCCATGATGAACTTTTCCGGACTGGCGATCAGCCCGCCTTCCAACCAGCCTGCCGCGTGATAGACCATGTTGGTCCTGCTCTGGACTGCCGACCACAGGGAATTCGAAGTCTCCCACATCGCCTGGCCATCAGGCACGTTGGCCGCACAGACACCGCTGGCACGCATCGGCACACCATAAAACCGCACCAGCTGGCCGGTCATCTGCGTGGCCCGCATGTATTCGGGCGTCCCGAATGCCGGTGCGCCAGATTTCATGTCGACGTTCGAGGTAAAGGTTCCAATGGCCACAGGACAGCCGGGATTGATGTATTGCAGCAAGGCAAGGGCCGCCAAAGC
>JANPBI010000377.1:0-9929 GCA_031430315.1 Rhodobacterales bacterium
GATGGCCTTGTCTTCGGCCTCCAGGCTGACGTGCAAGTTGCGGATGTCCAGCATGCTCTTGTCCTTTAGGTCAGAAATTCAGGGGCAGAACCAATTGGCGCTGCCGACCGCACGGTGATCGCAGAAAGCGGACAGCCAAAGGCACCCTGCGAATTGGTGTGGGTGTTGCCTGTCGAAAACGGAAGAATGTCGGACTTTGGTCGCGGTTTCAGAACCGGAAAGACTGGCCCATCCACAAGGCAGAGTTCGGGGCGGTATTTGCCTGCACCGAACCGACCCACTCGGTTGAAAAGGCTTGTGCGAACAACTCTGGATATAGATGCACCGCATTGTGCGACAGCGTCATCGCGGCAATAACGCCAATCGACATGATGATCAGCATTTGGCGCGAGCGAAAGCCCATGATCAGCCCGACGATCAACCCGACCATCAACCCGGCGCCGAACTGCATACCTGTTTCGTAGCGCAGATTGGTCGACAGAGGCTCCAGACCCGATGCTTGGAACCGAATCCAGGCCGAGACAAGATATGCGGCCGCGCCGGTACAGAATGAGAACAGCAAGGCAACGGGATAAAGAACGCCGCTGCTTGCTGCGTTGGGTGCGACAGATTTTCCGCGACTGGGGTAGCTGACCTGATAAATCTCGTCCAGGCCGACATAAAGCGTGGCCTTGGATGAAGCAGCCCCCGACGAAATCCGGGCAATGCGCGCGTTGAAATCCGGATTCGAAAAGGTCATACCATTCAATCCCACCACCAGTTGAGCCAGACATGGCCGTCCAACCGTGGCGGGAATAAGATGGAAAAGGCACCATTTCGGGACGCATCTGCAAAGTTACCCTACGGAACCTTCAAGGCTGATTGCGACCAGGCTTTGGGCCTCCATCGCGAACTCCATCGGCAGAGCCTGCAGCACGTCTTTGCAGAACCCGTTGACGACCAGCGCTACTGCCTCTTCTTCGTCCATGCCGCGTGACCGGCAATAGAACAGTTGATCCTCGTCAACTTTGGACGTGGTTGCCTCGTGTTCGACGCGGGACGAATTGTTGCGGACCTCGATATAGGGGACGGTGTGGGCCCCGCACTTGTCACCGATCAAAAGGCTGTCGCATTGGGTGTAGTTCCGGCTGTCTGTCGCCTTGGGGTGCATCGACACCAGGCCCCGATAGGTGTTCTGGGCGTGACCGGCGCTGATCCCCTTGGACACGATGCGGCTTTTGGTGCGTTTGCCCAGATGGATCATCTTGGTGCCGGTATCGGCTTGCTGGTAATTGTTGGCAATGGCGATGGAATAGAACTCGCCCTGTGAATCGTCGCCACGCAGGATGCAACTGGGATACTTCCAGGTGATCGCCGACCCGGTTTCCACTTGGGTCCACATCACTTTGGCCCGATCGCCGCGGCAATCGGCGCGCTTGGTCACGAAGTTGTAGATGCCGCCGACGCCGTTCTCATCGCCCGGATACCAGTTCTGCACGGTCGAGTACTTGATCTCGGCATCCTCAAGGATCACCAGCTCCACCACTGCCGCATGCAGCTGATGGGTGTCGCGCTTGGGTGCCGTGCAGCCTTCGAGGTAGCTGACATAGGACCCCTTGTCGGCGATGATCAAAGTACGCTCAAACTGACCCGTGTTTTCCGCATTTATCCGGAAGTACGTCGACAGTTCCATCGGGCAGCGCACACCCGGCGGGATGTAGACAAAGGACCCGTCCGAAAAGACCGCCGAGTTCAACGTGGCGAAGAAATTGTCCGACTGCGGGACCACCGTGCCAAGGTACTTCTGCACCAGCTCAGGATGCTCCCGCACTGCTTCGGAAATGGAGCAGAAGATGACCCCGGCCTTGGCCAGTTCCGCTTTGAACGTGGTGCCAAGCGACACAGAGTCAAAGACCGCATCGACGGCCACGCGACGTTCGCCCTCGGGCGCCTCGACACCGGCCAACAGCGCCTGTTCCTTCAGCGGTATCCCCAGCTTGGCATAGGTGGCCAGCAGCTTGGGGTCCACCTCGTCCAGCGACTTGGGCTTGACCGCCATGCTCTTGGGTTTGGCGTAATAGTACTGGTCCTGATAGTCGATCTCCGGGTAATTCAGCATAGCCCAGCGGGGTTCTTCCATCTTGACCCAGCGCCGGTACGCTGTCAGCCGCCAGTCGAGCATCCATGCGGGCTCGCCGTTCTTTTCGCTGATCAGGCGCACAATGTCTTCGGACACGCCCTTTGGCGCATAGTCCATTTCGATATCGGTGGCCCAGCCATGCTTGTATGTGCCCGACATGGCCTGCACGGTCTCGACCGTTTCCCGGTCGACGCCTTCGCGAAAATCGACGTCAAGAACAGCGCCTGTCATCGTCCTAGTCCCCTATCATCTCAGGCCGCGCGGGCCCGAACCTTGGCGTAACCGGCAGACCACGCATCGGCGAACCGAAGCACTTCGTCGCGGCCCACGCCCGGCCCGATCGAGATGCGCACGGCCTGTGCTGCCAACCCTGCATCGAACCCCATCGCGCCAAGAACCCGGCTGGCACGCACCTTGCCACTTGAACAGGCTGACCCGGCTGAAATGGCAAAACCCGCAAGGTCCATCGCCATCACTTGCGTCTCACCTTTCCAACCCAGAGCCATCAGGCACGTCGTGTTTGGCAAGCGTTCCACACTATTCCCGACTAAATTAGTTCCCATTTCCGCCGAGGACAATGCCTGTTCTAGAATATTTCTAACTTCGGCGACTTCTTCCCAGACGCCATTGGCCAGATCCCGCTGGGCAGCCTCGGCCGCCGCCCCGAAACCAGCAATCCCGATCAGGTTTTCCGTCCCTGCCCGGCGGCCCATTTCCTGGCCGCCGCCGCGAAGCTGGGGAATGCGGTCCTGTCCGCGCTGCAAGACCAGCGCGCCGGTCCCCTTGGGTCCGCCCAGCTTGTGCGCTGATACCAGCGCAGCGCTTGCACCCAGCCAGTTGAACGCCAGCGACATTTTGCCGAATGCCTGTGTGAGGTCTGTGACGGCGATCCCTTGCGGCAAGACCTGCAGGATGCCGGTTTCCGAATTGGCCAGCTGCAACGCCGTCGTCGCCGGATCGCCGACTTGCACCTTGCCGTCGCTGTCGACCGGTAGGACGGCCTCGCACCATCCCAGAACTGCGTCATGTTCAATAGCCGCGCATTGCAGGTCCAGGTCCGCGCAGGCCAAGGCAGCCGCCTCCGTGGCACCGGAGGTAAAGATGATGTCCGCCCCCTCTGCCCCCAAGGCCGCCGCAACCTGGACGCGGGCGCGTTCTAGCAGCCCCTTGGCGGCACGCCCTTCGGCATGGACCGAGGACGGGTTGCCCACCACATCCATCGCCGCCGCCATCGCGGTCCGCGCCTCGGGGCGCAGCGGGGCCGTTGCGTTCCAGTCAAGGTAAAGCCGATGCGTCATTCGTCGTCCACGACACGAAACAGGTTCGGGACCGCCGGGCAGGGCGTCAATTCGTTCCGCACCACATCCGACAGTCGGGTCTGGTGCAAGAACACATAGACGGATGCCGACAGACCTTCCCACAGCCGGTTGGTCAGGCTTTGCGCGCGGCTGCCTGACAAGCCACCGCTGGCCCCTGCCCCGGTATGCAGCGCATCCACCGTTTCCTCGACAGCCTCCAGGACCTCGCTGATCCGGATATCGACCGGATTGCGGGCCAGCCTGTAGCCGCCGCCCGGTCCCCGCACAGCCTCGACCAGGCCCGCGCGCCGCAGCTTTACGAACAACTGTTCCAGATACGGCAGGCTGATGTCCTGGCGACGGGATACTTCCGCCAGCGACACAAGATCATCGCCCTTGGCCAGCGCCAGATCGGCCAGCGCCACCATTGCATAGCGCCCCTTGGTGGATAGCTTCATGCGTGGCCCTGCCCCCTGATCGACACGCCGGGCCCAATGCCTTGCGCAATCCCATTGACTGCATCCGCAGGGACCATTACCTGCAAAGCGTTAGTCCGGCGGCATCCCGCCTTTGGAATTATTCTAAGTTAGCCAAGCGAAATGGTCAACAATCGCTTGGCACAACGATAGGCGAGGAACATGCCCGAGGTAATCTTCGCAGGCCCCGAGGGCCGACTTGAGGGCCGTTATCACCCCCAAAAGGAACTTGACGCCCCCATCGCGATCATCCTGCATCCCCATCCTGCCTATGGCGGGACGATGAACAACAAGGTCGTCTACAACCTGCACTATGCCTTCTACAATCTTGGCTTCACGGTGTTGCGGTTCAATTTCCGCGGCGTCGGGCGCAGCCAGGGCGAGTATGATCAGGGCATCGGCGAGTTGTCTGATGCGGCGTCCGCCTTGGATTATCTTCAGGCGATGAACCCAAATTCGCGGCACTGCTGGGTGGCGGGCTTTTCGTTCGGGGCATGGATCGGAATGCAACTGTTGATGCGGCGACCCGAGATCACCGGGTTCATTTCCGTCTCGCCGCCTGCCAACCTGTATGATTTTTCGTTTCTTGCCCCTTGCCCGTCATCGGGGCTGATCATCAATGGCACGGCCGACAAGGTCGCCCCGCCGAAAGACACGATCAACCTGGTGAACAAGCTGCACGAGCAAAAGGGCATCACCATCACCCATACCCAGGTTGAGGGGGCGGATCACTTCTTCAAGGACGAAGACGCCCATATGAAGCCGATGATCCAGACGGTCAGTGACTATGTCCGCCGTCGCATGTCCGAAAGCACCCGCTGAAATGGGCGTCATCGAGGACCTGGGGGACAGCTTGGCCCGGGACGTGTTGGCTGCGATGGAAGAAATCGGCGATGACCGGCTGTTTGACAAGGTCGGCAAGGTGTTGGCCGATGCCTCGCCCACCATGCAAGAGGCGTTCATGACCGCGATCCGCGTGCGCGTCGCTGAACGGCGTGGTCGTGAATTCCTGGAAAAGGCGCTGGCGGCGAAACGCACCGGCACGGCCCCGCCCAAAGCGCCCATCGGTGGCGACAGCGGCGGGCACTAGGCCCTGCCAGAAGATCACCGCTTCGCCCACATGGGCGAAAGCAGGATGGTGGTTCCTTGAAGTATCCTCGTGCTCTCGTTCTTGACCGATCGCGCGATTGACGGGGAAAACCGGATGCCACTTTTCCTATCACGCCTTGACGCGAGACAGGGCATGCAGGTCGCTGCCCCCAGGGTTATCCATCAAGATATCTCCGGGGGCCGCAAGAAACATCAGACGAAGATCAAATCATTATGCAGCGCGCTGATATCGGTCATGCCGCTCAAGATGAAGGTGTTGCCCAGGTCAAAGCGGAACACGATGTTTTCGCCTTCCACCACGGCCAAAGCCAACGCATCTGCCACCGACACCGTTGCTGACCCAAACATACTGCGCGCGATGGCGATCGTGTCGATGTCGTCAAGGAAGTCCGTTACGGTGTCTGTGCCGCCATTGAACACAAAGGTATCAGACCCGGCGCCGCCTGTCAGCGTATCATTCCCCAAACCGCCATTCAGCCTATCGTTGCCATTGTTGCCCAAAAGTGCATTGGCCAAGCTGTTGCCGGTCAGGTTATCGTTATATGCCGAGCCGGACAAATCTTCGATGAACTCGAAAGTATCGCCCAGCGCATCGTCGCCACTTCCCCCGCCTCCACTTGTTGTGGGGAACAACAAACCGCCGAGCAATCCATTGGGCATCGCCGCCAAACCCGCAGCCAAGGCGCCGCCTAGGGACGAGATTGGTGCCGTTGCCGCGACGGCTGTGGCTGTACCAAGGTTTGCCGTAACGCCGGCACCGGCGCCTGAATAGTCGGCTCTGTCGCGACCTTCGCCGCCCCTGAGCACATCCCCCCCTTGGCCACCCGAAAGCACGTCATCCCCGGCGCCGCCTTCCAGAATGTCCAATCCCTTGCCGCCAAAAAGTTGGTCCGCACCCAGATCTCCGAAGAGTCTGTCTTTGCCGTTGTCACCGTTGATGAGGTCATTTCCATCCCCACCCGAAAGCACGTCATCGCCAGCCAGACCCGCAAGCGTATCTGCCCCTGCCCCCGCCGACACACGATCGACGGAAATGCTTCCGGTGAAACTGTCATTGAAATTCGTGAGTTCAAAACTCTCGATAGAGGTGTAGGTATCGCCCTTCGCATCGCCTGTCGAAGTTGATGTGTTGGAAAGGTTCAGGGTCAGTCCGGCACTGGCCGACGCATAGCTTGCGATGTCGCCGATCGTCGACGCGCCACCATTCAGTGTGTCGGCCCCGGCACCACCATCAAGTCTGTCGTCACCTGCGCCGCAGTCAAATCTGTCGTTGCCTGCACCACCATCAAGCCTGTCGTTGCCTTCGCCGCCGTTGATGAGGTCAACCCCATCCCCACCCGAAAGCACGTCGTCACCAGCCAGTCCCGCAAGTGTATCGGCCCCTGCCCCCGCCGACACACGATCGGCGGAAATGCTTCCGGTGAAACTGTCATTGAAATTCGTGAGTTCAAAACTCTCGATAGAGGTGAAGGTATCGCCCTTCGCAGCGCCTGTCGAAAGTGATCCGTCAGAAAGGTTCAGCGTCAGTCGTGCAGTGGCAGAGGCAGAGGCATAGCTTGCCGTGTCGCCGATCGTGGATGCGCCGCCGTTCAGAGTGTCGGCCCCGGCACCACCGTCAAGTCTGTCGTCCCCTACACCACCATCAAGGAAGTCGTCACCTGCACCAGCATCAAGTCTGTCGACACCTGTACCACCATCAAGTCTATCGTTGCCGTCACCACCACTAAGCGTGTCGTTGCCATCGCCACCGGCGAGCGTGTCATTGGCCGTGCCACCGTCGAGCACGTCATTGCCTGCGCCACCATCATGTCTGTCATCGCCATCGCCACCACCGAGCGTGTCGTTGCCATCACCACCGCCGAGAACGTCATTGCCGGTTCCACCGATGAGCGCGTCATTCCCCGTGCCACCGTCGAGCGCGTCATTGCCGTCGCCGCCGCCGAGCGTGTCATTGCCATCGCCACCGGCGAGCGTGTCATTGCCCGTGCCACCATCTAGCGTGTCATTGTTCGAGCCACCGTCGAGCCTGTCATTGCCGACGCCACCGCTGAGCGTGTCATTGCCCGCGCCGCCGATGAGCGTGTTATTCAACTGGTTGCCGGTGATCAGATCGTTCCCGTTGCCGCCAGTGGCATTCTCGATGTTAGTGCCAGAGGCCAGCGCCATTGGCTTGTAGGTGTTCGTGCCCGCAGCATCGCGGGAATCGTATCCATGACCCTCGCGCAAATCGAGCACAGCATTGCCTGCAAAACCCTCGGCGCTTAGTGTATCGATACCGCCGCCGTCCCACAAAGTGCGGGAAAGGCTCGGCCCGCCGGAGAAAAGGTTATAGACATCGTTGCCGGACCGATAGTTGTGGTTCACCCCGAACTGGAACTGCAGTTCGGCAATGTCTAAGGGCATATAGGTTATAGGCGTAAATGTACCACCATAGCCCATCACCGTCGCATCCCAGTAATGCTCGTTTTGGGGAAGTGGCTGAGGGCTGTCCCAGGGATGCGGCATGCCAAGTATGTGGCCTATCTCGAGCAACAGAATGAAATATTCCCAGGTTCCGGGCACAAAATCTGTGCGGGAATAATCGGTGGCCACTGCTACATCACCATAATCGCCGCCCAATTGCGCCCCACCGCCGGTCATCGGACCCATATCTTCTACCAGAAAGTTGAACCCGTTGTAATCACGGGTGCCATAGGGGACTTCCTTGAAGGTAAGATTGGTGAAGGTGCTGACCTGCGCCATGACAGCTTTCGCGGCCACTTTGTAACTTGCAGATATCGCGTCATCAGGGTTGAACGAGAAAGTTATGACCCCGTTGATAGTAGAGTGCGGCACGTCGCGAAGGCCCGGAACGCCCGTCTCTGCCGTATAGCCTGCGGCCAATGATCCGGCAGCCGCCACGGCGTTGGCGGAGGCGGTGGCAGCCATCAACTCCTCCAAGTTTTGATCCGTAGGCACGTGCATGACGTTTCCGCAGAGTTGGCAAATTGTCGTTTCCCTTTAAAGCACGCTGACCTGCAGCAAATTGAATGGTTTTTTCCGAAAATCGATGCAAATCAGCCTGCTGCGAAGAAAACCCGATGCCGCAATAGCACTTTGGGTTGCGCCATTTCTTGGGTGAAATTTTGTTAAATTCTAGGCGTAGTCGCCTGCCCGGTAACAAAGGCGATGCCAAAGCTTGATTGAAGAACCGATTGGTTACGGATCCGTACCGACGATGGCAAGGTGACAGTTCTGATGGGATATCGCGGTGGCGGATTGCTCGGCCGTGGCACCCCTTTCGATCTCCGGATTCGGTCAAAATGCGGGACCTCAAGCTTTCCTTCCGGCGCTTATTCAACTACACGCGACAGCAGCGAATCTTCAAACCCAAAAAGGGGTCCCCCATGACCAAGATCAAAGTCGCCAACCCCGTCGTGGAACTCGACGGCGACGAGATGACCCGGATCATCTGGGATTTCATCAAGCAGAAACTGATCCTGCCCTATCTGGATGTGGACCTGAAATACTACGACCTCGGGATCGAGGAGCGTGACCGCACTAACGACCAGATCACCATCGACAGCGCCGAAGCGATCAAGAAATATGGCGTCGGCGTAAAGTGTGCCACGATCACCCCGGACGAGGCGCGGGTCGAGGAATTTGGCCTGAAGCAGATGTGGAAAAGCCCAAACGGCACGATCCGCAACATCCTGGGCGGCGTGATCTTCCGCCAGCCCATCATTTGCAAGAACGTGCCGCGTCTGGTGCCCGGCTGGACCCAGCCCATCGTGATCGGCCGCCACGCCTTTGGCGACCAGTACCGCGCCACCGACTTCCGCTTTCCCGGTGCGGGAAAGCTTACGATGAAATTTGTGGGCGACGACGGCACGGTGATCGAAAAGGACGTTTATTCCGCGCCGTCGTCGGGCGTCTATATGGGGATGTACAACCTTGATGACAGCATCATCGACTTTGCCCGCGCTTCGTTGAACTATGGGTTGAACCTTGGCTGGCCAGTGTACCTGTCGACCAAGAACACCATCCTCAAGGCCTATGACGGCCGCTTCAAGGATCTCTTCCAGAAGATCTACGAAGAGGAATTCGAGGCCGCTTACAAGGCCAAGGGCATCACCTACGAACACCGCCTGATCGACGACATGGTGGCGTCTTCGATGAAATGGTCGGGCGGCTATGTCTGGGCCTGCAAGAACTATGACGGCGACGTGCAGTCGGACCTCGTGGCGCAGGGCTTCGGCTCCTTGGGGATGATGACATCCGTTCTGATGACCCCCGATGGCAAGATTGTTGAGGCCGAGGCCGCCCACGGCACCGTCACACGCCATTTCCGCGAACATCAAAAGGGCAAGGCGACCAGCACGAACTCGGTCGCGTCAATCTACGCCTGGACCGGTGGCCTGAAGCACCGCGCGAAACTGGACAACAACGACGCGCTGATGCGCTTTGCGACCACTTTGGAAAAGGTCACCGTTGATACGGTCGAGGATGGCTTCATGACCAAGGATCTGGCGCTGTTGGTTGGTCCGGACCAGAAGTGGCTGACCACGATGGGTTATCTGGAAAAGGTCGACGAATACCTGAACAAGGCGCTGGCAGGCTGATCTCGGCCAAACCTTAGAATGTACCTTCAGCTTGGTGCCACCTGCGTCGCCGAAGCCTGGGCCCCGGGTTTCAGTGACCGTGACCTTTACGGGTATGTGATGACCGTCGTCCATCTGGTCGCGGCAGGTTTAGCGGTCACGGTTGCGGTCCGGGGCACCTTTTTCAGCAGCGCACGGCGCGCAGAGCGCTGGCTTTGGGTGATCGGTGCAGCTGTTCTGGTCGCGCTGGCGATTAACAAGCAATAGGACCAGCAATCCAAGATTGTAGTTGCGTCACGCTGAAATGCGCGCGGCCAAGGCTGGTACGAAAAACGCCGCTTCTATC
>JANPBI010000378.1:0-33617 GCA_031430315.1 Rhodobacterales bacterium
CGCGCTGCTACACCTATGATGCTTCCGGCAATGTGACGGCCGAGGCGCGGACGGGTGGGCCTTATGCCTTTACCTACAACGCCGCGGGCCGGATGTCGGAGTTTCGCATCAACGGGGTGCTGCAGGCGTCCTACCAGTATGATTCCTTGGGTGACAGGCGATCCGCACGCTGACCTCGCCCACGGCGATCACGATCCATTCGGTGTTCGACAGCGAGGGTCGCAGGATCGCCGAGTACAACGCCGGGACCGGCGCGCTGATCCGGGAATATGTCTGGAAGGGCTGGGACGCGATTGCCGTCATCGATGGCGTTGTCAGTCTCACCCGCTCCGACCATATCGGCTGCGCGATCTTCGCAACCAACACCCCCTCTGTCGCGCGCCTTACCGCCACCCCGACGTCCCGCCAGACGCCCGACGCCTATCCGACAGAAACCCGACGACTGCAGGCGCCCGATTTCAGCGCCACCCCTTAAGGTGGCACACACTTGGCACACGTTTGGCACACGCAAAACACACACACCGCAGCACCCCTCACCCCGCCCGCTTGCGCTCGATCACCTCCCAGATGCGCGCGGCGGCGTTGGTGCCGTCGAACCGCTCCAGCTCTTGCAGCCCCGTGGGAGAGGTCACGTTGATCTCGGTCAGCCAGTCGCCGATGACGTCGATGCCGACGAACACCTGGGCATGGTCGCGCAATGTGGGGCCGATGCGGGCGCAGATTTCCAGGTCGCGCCGGGTCAGACCGATCTTTTCCGGACGGCCCCCCACATGCATGTTCGACCGCGTCTCGCCGGGCTGCGGCACCCGGTTGATTGCCCCGACAGGCTCCCCATCGACGAGAATGATGCGCTTGTCGCCGCGGGCGACGTCAGGCAGAAACTTCTGGATAATCAGGGGCTCACGGTTGATCCCGCTGAACAATTCATGCAGCGAGGCAAGGTTGCGATCGTCCGGCCCAAGGCGGAACACCCCCGCACCGCCGTTGCCGTAGAGCGGCTTCAGGATAACGTCGCCATGCCGGTCTTTGAACGCCCGGATGGTCGCAAGATCCCGCGCGATGGCGGTGGGCGGGGTCAGGTCGGGGAACCGCAGGACCAGCAGTTTCTCGGGGTAATTGCGCACCCAGAACGGGTCATTCACCACCAGCGTCTTGGGGTGGATCATGTCCAGGATATGCGTCGTGGTGATGTAGCCCATGTCAAAGGGCGGGTCCTGCCGCAGCCAGACGACGTCAAAGTCCGCCAGATCGGCCTCGGCCTCCGCCCCATAGGTCACGTGGTTCCCAAGCTCGCGCCGGACCTCGACCGGAAAGCCCCGCGCGACCACCCGACCCTCGAGATATGCAAGCTTGTCAGGGGTATAAAAGAACAGGGAATGCCCCCTTGCCTGCGCTTCCAATGCGATGCGAAAGGTGGAATCCGCGTTGATGTTGACGGCCCCGATCGGGTCCATCTGCAGGGCAACTTTCAAGGGCATCGCATCCTCCGGCGGCTTGAGGCCCCTTGATGGCGCAAGCTCACGTCAGATGCAAATTACGCGGAAAAAGCATTCTCCAGGATTTCGATGCGGCCCGAACCATCGACCAGCGCCACGTCAAAGCGGGACCGGGTCGCCTGCCCCGCCGGTTCACCCGACAGAAAGTCCGACGCCGACGCATAGATCCGCGCCATCTGGCGTGGCGTCAGATGCTCAGCGGCCTCGGCATGGCTGGCGCTTTGCTTGACTTCAATGAAGATCACTTCGGCACCGTCGCGCGCGATCAGATCGATTTCGCCGGATGCACCACGCCATCGGCGCGCGCAGATCGTCCTGCCAGACCGCGTGTAAAATTGCTCTACCGCTGCCTCGGCTGCCAACCCGGCATGGTAGGACCGCAACCCGCTCATGCCGACAACCGGCCGGCGGTTCTTCCGCAAGGTATCGCCGTCCGCCTGACTTGGTGATGCGGGCGCATCAAGTTCCGCCCCGCTTCAGCGCCATCTGGTACACCTCCCGGCGCGACAGGCCAAAGGCAAGGGCCACCGCTGCGCTGGCATCCTTGAGAGTCATGTCTGTCAAAGCCTGTTCCAATGCCGCGTCCACCTTTGACAAGTCCACCACATCCCCGCTATCACGGTCGACCAGGACGACAATCTCGCCCTTGACGGCGCGGCCCGCAAAATCCGCCGCAAGCTCGGCCAGCGTGCCGCGCGTGACCTCCTCGAACCGTTTTGTAAGTTCCCGACAGACAACAGCGGAGCGTTCCTCCCCCAGAGTCTGCGACAGATCCACCAACAATTGGTTAATCCGTTTGGGAGATTCGTAAAGGATCAGGGTTGCCGGCACCGACCTGAACGTCTGCAGGAACTTTCTCCGGGCTGCTTGCGTCGTGGGCGGGAACCCCGCGAACAGGAACCGGTCGGTTGGCAGACCGGACACGGCGAGGGCACAAAGCACCGCCGATGCACCAGGCGCGGCCAGGACTGAATGGTTTGCCTGGACCGCGGCCCGCACCAACTCATAGCCTGGGTCGGAGACCAGGGGCGTTCCCGCCTCGGACGCATAGGCCACGCTGTCCCCGGCAGCCAAGGCCTGAAGCAGGCGCGGCAAGGCTGCATCGGCGTTGTGGTCGTGATAGGCAACGATGTGTCGCCCGCCAAGCGGAATGCCGTGGATTTCCATCAGGTGGCGCAGAGTCCGGGTATCTTCGGCTGCAAGGACAGTGGCTCCGGCCAGAATGTCCAACGCGCGCAAGGTGATGTCCCGGGCCGCACCGATCGGGGTCGACACGAGGTGCAGGCCCGGCGGAATGGCGCGCATCGCTGAACGGTGGGGCGGTTCGGACATTGTGGCGGCTTCCTGCCAATTTACTTCCCAAGACGATATGTTATGGCTGTTATCCACAGATCCGTTGCCAAATCCGCCGATCCGTCGAGAGGTTGTCCATGTTGTCTCGTTTCGCCAAAGCCCGCAAGTCGATCACTGGCGTCGTTCTTGGCATAACCGCCTTGGTCCTGGCGGCTTGTACCCCTGGCGGAGGACCCGTCGCGGGCGGGCCAACCTTGAATGCAGGCGCACCGGTTGCGGTGGCCTTGCTGGTGCCAGGTGGGTCTGGGCAAGCCAGTGACGAGCTTTTGGCACGCAGTTTGCAGAATGCGGCGCAGTTGGCGATTGCCGATCTTGGCGGGGTCGACATTGACCTGCGCGTTTACAACACTGCCGGGCAACCCGGCCAAGCGCAGGCAATGGCGATCCAAGCGGTCGAAGAAGGTGCGCAGATCATCCTTGGGCCGGTCTTTGCGCAAGAGGCCAATGCCGCCGGTGTGGCCGTCGCCGCGCAAGGCGTGAACGTTCTCAGCTTTTCGAACAACCCTGATATCGCCGGGCGCAACGTCTTTGTCCTGGGGCCGACTTTTGCCAATACTGCCCAACGGTTGGCCTCTTACGCCGTGCGCAACGGCAAAGGACGCATCATGGTTGTGAATGACCGCAACCAGGCCGGCAATGTCGGTCGGGCGGCGGTCGAACGCGGGGTCCGGGCGGCCGGCGGCAGCCTTGTGGCCGCAGCCGACTACGAGTTTTCCCAGAATGGCGTGGTGCAGGCGGCCCCGGCCATCGTCCAGGCGGCTCGGGCAAATTCGGCAGACGCTATCTTTCTGACGGCCGATACGGCAGGTGCGCTTCCGCTCGTCACCCAACTGCTTAAGGATAACGGGCTTGACCCAGCTACGACGCAGTTCCTCGGCCTGACGCGGTGGGATATTCCCGCGGCCACGCTGGCTTTGCCTGGCGTTCAGGGCGGCTGGTTCGCGATGCCGGACCCGGGGCTTTATGCCCAGTTCCAGGGTCGGTACCAGACCGCGTTCGGTGAGGCACCTCATCCCATTGCTGGACTTGCCTATGACGGTATCGCTGCCATTGGCGCCCTGGCCAAACAAGGCAAGGCTGATGCGCTGACGGCAAATGCCCTTACGCAGAATTCCGGATTTGCCGGAGTCAATGGTGTGTTCCGACTGCGTAGTGACGGATCCAATGAACGCGGGCTGGCGGTGGCGCAGATCCGCAACGGGCAGGTTGTCGTGATCGACCCCGCCCCTCGCAGCTTTTCCGGTGCCGGGTTCTGAGGCCGCGCGGGCCCAGAACCGCGCCGCGGTCCTGCCAGCCGAACGACTTGTGCCGCTTGGCGACATTGTTGATCCTGAAGAGCTAGGGCGTGCCGCACGTCAATCGCTGACGGGGCAGAACGACGCAAAATCGGCCCGCGCCGCCGTGGTACTTGTCTTGACGGCGGCCAGGACACGCGGGAATGCCGTGCTTGCCGCAGCATTTAAGGCTGATCCCTTGGCAGCACGGGCATTGGTGGTCGCACAGGCCTATCTGACGGATGTGTTGGTCACGACCGCCTTTGACATCGCGCGTCATCACCTGCATCCCGTCCTCAATCCGACCGAAGCGGAACGCATCGCGCTGATTGCTGTCGGCGGGTTCGGGCGCGCAGAAATGGCACCGCATTCGGATGTCGACCTTTTGTTCGTCACACCTTGGAAGATCACGCCCTGGGCCGAAAGCGTGATCGAGAGCATGCTTTACATGCTGTGGGATCTGAAACTGAAGGTTGGCCATTCCAGCCGCACCGTTGCCGACTGTGTGCGTCAGGCAAAGTCCGACATCACGATCCGCACTGCCTTGCTGGAGCACCGGTTTCTGGCCGGTTGGCATCCCCTGGAGGCGGAACTTGACGACCGTCTTTGGAAAGAACTTTTCCGCAGCACGGGTCCGGAATTCATCGATGCAAAACTGGCCGAGCGGGCGGAACGCCACCGCCGACAGGGCGGACAGCGCTATGTGCTGGAACCCAACGTCAAAGAGGGCAAGGGAGGCCTGCGCGACCTGCAGACACTGTACTGGATCGGCAAATACCTGCACCGGGTACCATCCTCCGAAGGGCTGGTAGGGGCAGGTCTGCTGACGCGCGAAGAATATGACAGTTTTGCGCGGGCCGAGGATTTCCTGTGGTGTGTGCGGTGTCACCTGCACTTGATCACCGGGCGGGCCACGGACCAGCTGACCTTTGACCTGCAGGTCGAGGTGGCCGACCGCATGGGCTATCGCGACATGGGCGGCAGGCGCGCCGTTGAGCATTTCATGCAGGATTACTTTCGTCATGCCACCCGCGTCGGCGAGTTGACCCGCATTTTCCTGACCGAACTTGAGGCGCGCCACGCCAAACCCGAAGCAACACTGATGGGCCTGTTCCGGCGCACCAGGAAGGTGGCCCCCGGCTACAAGCTGGTGCAGGGGCGTATCGACGTGGTGAACCCGGCCGCGTTCCTGGCCGACAAGCTGAACCTATTGCGCGTCTTTGAAGAGGCGCTGCGCAGCGGCTATCTCTTGCATCCAAACATTATGCGTCTGATCGCTGCCAACCTGGACCGCATCGACGAGGGGATGCAGTCCGATCCCGAAGCCGCCGTAATCTTTCTGAACCTGATGCTGAAACACGGCAATCCGGAGCGCGCGCTGAGGCGGATGAACGAACTGGGTGTCTTGGGGGCATTCATTCCCGAATTCGAGCCTATCGTCGCGATGATGCAGTTCAACGTTTATCACCACTACACAGTGGACGAGCACATCATCCAGACGATCAGCGTGCTTGCCCAGATCGAACGTGGAGAACTGGTCGAAGAATTGCCGGTGGCATCGGGGATCCTCAAGGCAGGGGTGAACCGCAGCATTATCTACGTGGCATTGTTGCTGCATGATATCGGCAAAGGGCGGCCCGAGGATCATTCTATTCTTGGCGCGCAGATCGCGCGGCGGATATGCCCGCGGCTGGGACTGACAGCAGAAGAGACAGAAACCGTTGAATGGTTGGTTCGTTATCATCTGTTGATGTCGGACATGGCGCAGAAACGCGACATTGGAGATCCGCGAACGGTCCGGGATTTCGCCAAGGCAGTGCAGACACGCAAACGGCTTGACCTGTTGACCGTGTTGACGGTTTGCGACATCCGGGGAGTGGGTCCGGGCACCTGGAACAACTGGAAAGCAATGCTCTTGCGCCAGCTTTACCGGGACACGGCAGATGCGCTGGAAGGCGGGTTTGAAACCCTGGTCAGCGCGCATCGCGAAGACGAGGCCAAGGCCGCTTTGCGCGGGCGTATGACAGAATGGTCGGCAGCCCAAGTCTCGACCGAAATCGAACGCCACTACACGCCTTATTGGCAAGGACTTTCGACCGAGACCCACGAGGTTTTCGCCCGTCTGCTACGCGGTCTTGCAGACGACGAAATCCGCATGGACCTGCACCCCGAACCCGCCCGTGATGCGACCCGCGCTTGTTTTGCGCTGGCTGATCACCCGGGCATATTCTCGCGGCTGGCTGGGTCGCTGGCATTGGTCGGCGCAAACGTGGTCGATGCGCGGACCTATACGTCCAAGGACGGCTATGCGACGGCAGTGTTCTGGATCCAAGATGTGGAGGGCAAGCCGTACGAGGTTTCGCGCCTGCCACGTCTGCGCAGCATGATCAACAAAACGCTGGCGGGAGAAGTCGTCGCACGCGAGGCGCTGAAAGATCGTGACCGCATCAAGAAACGCGACCGCGAGTTCCGGTTCCCGACCCATATCACCTTTGATAACGAAGGATCGGAGATCTACACGATCATCGAGGTCGATACTCGCGACCGGCCGGGTCTCCTGTATGACCTGACCCGGACTCTGGCGTCCAACAACATCTATATCGCCTCTGCTGTAATCGCGACCTATGGCGCCCAGGTTGTCGACAGTTTCTATGTCAAGGACATGTTCGGCTTGAAACTCCATGCGAAATCACGGCAGGAAAGCCTGGAAAAGAAACTGCGCCAGGCGATTATCGAAGGCGCCGAACGGGCAACCGCTTGAAACCCATTAGCCTCATCCGGTCCATTGTGGTCGTCGGCGGCTGGACCTTGCTCAGCCGTGGCGTCGGGTTTGTGCGCGACGTGATGATGGCGGCCTATCTGGGGTCAGGGCCGGTGGCCGAGGCTTTCTTGATCGCGTTCTCACTGCCCAACATGTTCCGACGGTTCTTTGCCGAGGGCGCCTTCAACATGGCGTTCGTCCCGATGTTCGCCAAAAAGCTGGAGGCGGGCGAGGACGCACATGGTTTTGCCCGTGACGCTTTCAATGGGTTGGCTGGCATCCTGGTCCTGGTGTCGATCCTGGGGACCCTGGCGATGCCCTGGCTGGTCTGGGCGATGGCTTCCGGGTTTCACGGGGACGAGCGTTTCACCCTCGCCGTCCTCTATGGCAGGATCGGGTTTTCCTACATCCTCTTCATTTCGCTGGTCGCATTGCTGTCGGGCGTGTTGAACGCCTTTGGCCGTTTCACCGAGGCATCGTTCGTGCCGGTTGTGATGAATGTGATGTTCATCGCGGCCATGTTTGGGGCGGACTGGCAGGACTGGGACATGGGGCTGACGCTTGCCTGGACGGTACCCCTGACCGGCATTGCGCAACTCGCCTTTACGTGGGTGTCGGCGCATCGGGCGGGGTTCAGGTTCACGCCCGGCCTGCCTCGAATGACGCCCGAACTGCGCAGGCTCTTGACCATCGCCGCCCCGGCGGTGCTGGCCGGTGGGGTCATCCAGATTAACCTCATCGTCGGGCGGCAGGTCGCCAGCTTTACCGAAGGGGCTGTGGCCTGGCTCAGCTATGCCGACCGGCTCTATCAGTTGCCTCTTGGCGTCGTGGGCATTGCCATCGGTACTGTATTGTTGCCGGACCTGTCGCGGCGTCTACGGGCAGGGGATGTCGCGGGTGGGCAGGCCAGTTTCAATCGTTCGACCGAATTCGCGTTGATGCTGACACTTCCTGCCGCTGTGGCCCTGGTGGTCATCGCGCTGCCGCTTTGCGATGTGCTGTTCGAACGCGGGGCCTTTGGGCGGCAGGATACTGCCAATACAGCCCTGGCATTGGCGGCTTACGGTCTGGGCCTGCCTGCCTTTGTGTTTCAGAAAGTACTGCAGCCCCTGTATTATGCGCGCGAGGACACGAGGCGGCCTTTCAACTATGCGGTGACCTCGATGATCGCCAACGCCGCGATTGCCATTGGCCTGATGCCCTTCATCGGCTTTGTCGCGGCTGCGCTGGCGACATCTGTTTCGGCCTGGGTGATGGTTTGGCAGCTTTGGCGCGGATCGCGCAACCTTGGCGATGCCGCGCGGTTTGATGCCCGTTTCCGCAGCCGCGCGCCACGCGTCTTTCTTGCTGCCATTGCAATGGGGGGTGTTCTTTGGGCGGTGTCGCAAATTCTTGGCGCTAGCTTTGATGTGCGCGGCTGGCAGTTCGTCGGTCTGGCGCTGCTGGTCGGATCCGGGATCGTCAGCTACGGGATCTTTGGCATCCTGTTCGGTGCATTCCGGCTGTCGGATTTCAAGGCGTTGCGCCGCTAGCGCTGGCGGATCTTGTTGCGCAACCGCAACCATCCGCCAGGACTGACCACGAAGGACAAGACAAAACCGGTTACAAAACCAGCAAGGTCCGCCACCCATTCATATCCGCCACCAAAGATTGCGCCAAAGAACAACTGGAACCCAAGTAAAAACCCGATCAGCTGAAATGCCCGCAGGCGGCTGGAGCCGTTGGCCTCGGCCCGCGTCAGCATCAAATAGGTGAAACCCCCGATCAACCCATAGACCGGTGGATAGCCCCCGATCAGCGCAGCTTTGATGTCGGGGACAAGCATATAGGCCAGGGCGCCCGCCACGGTCGCGGCCAGCAAGATGACCACGACCGCCCACCAACGGAATGCCTCACCGACCATTTTTCCCAGTGCGGCAAAGATGACGACCACGAACAGCGCGTGGGTCAGGCCGCCATGGACCAGAGGATAACTGAGCAACCGGTGCATTCCATCTGGCGGATACTGCCCGGTGTCCCAGAAATAGCGCATCAACTCTGGCGAGAAGGCCAGGTTCTGCACCGCGATGCTGCGCCAGCCGATGGCGTCCGGCCCACCCGCAATCCCGTATTGGCCAGCGCTCAACACGGCCTCCATCGCGATGATGGGCAGGGCCACGATCCAGACGACGGGCGGCAGCGGGTTGAGCGGCGGGGCGTTCAGGTCTTGCATTGCGGCGTCCTTCCTCGGGGGCCAATTGACGCCCTTGGCCCCATCCGATACGCGGAATGCGACCGTAATATCAAGATGGAGACGTCCCATGGCCGCGTCGGTCCAAACGCTGCATGCCTTTGCGCCGCGTATTTTTTCAGGAATCCAACCCTCGGGCGGGCTTACCCTTGGAAACTATCTGGGCGCACTGAAACGCTTTGTCCAAAAGCAGGACGAGGGCATCCCCACGGTCTACTGCCTGGTCGACATGCACGCGATCACCACCTGGCAGGACCCCACCAAACTGCGACATGCGACACGCGAAGGGGCGGCAGGCTTTATCGCGGCGGGTATCGACCCCGTGCGGTCGATCCTGTTCAATCAGTCGCAGGTCAGTGCCCATGTGGAGCTTGCCTGGATCTTCAACTGCGTCGCCCGCATGGGCTGGATGAGCAGGATGACCCAATGGAAGGACAAGGCTGGCAAGAATGCCGAAGCCGCGTCTTTGGGTCTGTTCGCGTACCCCGCGCTGATGGCCGCCGACATTCTGGCCTACAAGGCGACGATGGTGCCGGTGGGCGAGGACCAGAAGCAGCATCTGGAACTGACCCGCGACATCGCGATCAAGTTCAACAACGACTTCGGGGTGAACTTCTTTCCCATCGTCGAGCCGATCATCGAAGGGGCGGCAACGCGCGTGATGTCCTTGCGCGACGGCACCAAGAAGATGTCGAAATCCGACCCGTCCGACGCCAGCCGCATCAACCTGACGGACACGCCGGACCAGATTGCTTCGAAAATCCGCAAGGCAAAGACCGACAGCGAACCCCTGCCTGACACTCTGGACGGACTGAAGGACCGGCCCGATGCGCGCAACCTCGTGAACATTTATGCGGCCTTGGCCGACATGACACCTGCAGAAGTGATCGCGGACCATGCTGGCACCCAGTTCGGCAGTTTCAAGCCCGCGCTGGCCGATCTGGCGGTGACCAAGTTGTCGCCGATCACGACCGAAATGACCCGTCTGATGAAAGACCCCGCCGAGATTGACCGCATCCTGGGCAAGGGCGCGGACCGGGCCGAGGCCATCGCCAGGCCCATTGTAGATGAGGTCTACGAGATCACCGGCATGATCCGATCGCGCCGTCGCTGAAGATGCAGGGGCTGGCACGGGCCCTACTGCTGGTGTTGATCGCGTCGTCCGTCTTTGCAACCGGGCGGGCCGGGCTGGAAGTGGCGCGTGACCCGCTGCTGCGCCCCATGGCTGAAGCGACGGCCGACCAAATCGTTGCTGCTACAGATCAGTTGCTGGCGGCCGAAGCAACGCCCCCGCGCCTGACTGCAAGGATCGTGGCGCGCCTGACCGAAACCCCGCGCAACTGGGTGGCCATTGACGCGCTGCAAGAACTTGCCGCGGAGCGCGCGGTCCTTTTGCCTGCCGACCTTCGGGATGCCATCGCGGCGGCGCAGTCTACCGACAACGACGTCTGGGCGCGTTTGGGTGGCTGTGCGGCTTGCGCCTGGGATATCGGGCAATGCGGGCTCAGCCAGGCCTTGGTCTGCAAGGCCCCGATCCTGATGACACCCGTCGAGGACTTGCGGGGCATCGTCAAGGCAGGGGTCGACTACAGCATGGGCGTGGAGGTCGACCAACTGGATCTGGGGCTGTCAGTCGTCGGGCTGTCGGCAACTGTCCTTGTCGTTGCCAGCGGTGGAACCAGCGCGACGGTCAAGGCAGGCACGGCCCTTGTCCGACTGGCGCGGGGCATGCGGCTTTTGTCGCCTGGCCTGACGAAAGTTCTGCTGAGCGGCATACGGCGGGGCATCGACTGGGCCGCGCTGCCTGCCGTGCGAGGCAGCGATGATCTTGCCGCCGCATTGCGCATGGACGAACTGGCGCCTATCGCCGCCATTGCGGACGACCTAGGACGGACGGCCAGCTCTGCCGGCGCGGTGCGCGCATTGCACGTGCTGCCATTGGTCGATGACGCCGCCGATGCAAGACACCTGGCCCGTGCCGCCGAAGCCTTGGGTCCTCGACTGGTCGGGCGGGCAGAAGTCCTTGGCAAGGCTCGGCTTTTTCGCGCAACTGTCCGTGTCGGTAAGGTTGCGACTGAACTGGTCAGTGGGATCGTCGGGATGCTTGTCGGGCTTGGCACATTGGTCGCAGGGATGATCCAAAGCATGCTCCTGCGCGGGCTGCAGCGGCTGGTGCGCTAAGGTAGGTCGTGCGATTCTGCCTGGTCCCTGTCACATCCCGGAATCAAACACCCTATACCCTCAGCCTTGGCACTGAACCGCCATTGCGGCGCGGCATGTCCCCCTGCCATGACCGGGCACTTCCCAGCCCAGTCACTGCGCCCGTTTGGCCCCCGGATCCCTGTCCCGGTCCGGGGGCCGCTTTTTTGCGCAAAGACTGTGCAACCAAGGCACTGGCCCAAAGGCAAACGCCCCCATATCTTCTTTAATGGCCGCGTCATGCGACTAGCTGCTTTCCCATCTCACAATTTGGCTGTCGCAGGAGATTTCGATGCTAGACCCTACTGGACCCACTGCAACCCCTGAAACCCGCGTAGGACATGTCCACCTGAAAGTGGCCGACCTTGATCGTGCTATCGGCTTTTATTCCGGGGTGCTGGGGTTCTCTGTGACCCAACGCTATGGCAACCAGGCAGCGTTTCTGGCAGCGGGTAGCTATCACCACCATATTGGCTTGAACACCTGGGAGAGCCTGGGGTCGACGCCCCCGCCGCCCGGCCATACCGGTCTTTACCACACGGCCTTTCTGTTTCCCGACCGCGCGTCGCTTGGCGCGGTGATGAAACGCGTGCTCGAGGCAGGCATTCCGATCGACGGTTCTGCTGACCATGGCGTGTCCGAAGCGATTTATCTGCGTGACCCCGACCAGAATGGCGTCGAGCTCTACCGCGACAAACCACAGGCCGACTGGCCCCGCAACGCAGACGGCACGCTTTCCATGGTCAATGCACGGCTGGATTTGAAGGCCCTTTTGGCCGAGGCGGCCTAGCACGCGCTTTCGCCAGGGCTTGCCACTGCCAGCCCCAATCGGCGATGATCGGTGGCCAAGAGGAGAATCTGGCCGTCATGCGCAAGTTCCTTGTCGTTCTGGACGACAGCCGCGAATGCCTGAACGCCATGCGGTTCGCCGCCTTGCGCGCAGCCAAGACCGGCGGCGGGGTCACGATTCTGTCGATCATCCCACCCGAAGAGTTCCAGCACTGGATGGGGGTTGCCGACCTCATGCGGGCCGAAGCACGCGAACGTATCGAGGCGCATTTCGAGGTTTTCGCCAAATGGATGCGTGACCGGCAGGGCGTGAACCCTGAACTGGTGATCCGCGAAGGCGACCCGGTGGCGGAAATTCTGGCGCAAGTGCGCGAGGATACTGAAATCGGCGTTCTGGTATTGGGGGCCGGCACTGACAAATCCGGCCCCGGCCCGCTCGTGACCGCAATGAGCCGCAATTCCGGCAATCTCCCGATCCCGATCACCATCGTCCCTGGCGAGATGTCAAAGGAACGTCTGGAGAGTATTTCCTGATATGGCAACGCCAGGTGACTTGCGGCTTTGCGCGGCCCATGTGGCGCGCGTGCACCGTGTCATTGCCGATCAGGGACCGCCGGCGGGCATGCAGTTGCAAACCGATGCCGACTACGCGGACTGGGTGGAGCGGGTTCGGGCGACCAATCCGGAACCTGACGCGCCGATCCGGCTCTTTGCGTACGGATCGCTGATCTGGAAGCCGGAGTTTGACCATGTCGGGGCCGAAACTGCCACCGTGCGAGGCTGGCACCGGTCGTTCTGTCTGCGCATGCCCCGGTTTCGCGGCACCCCGGACGCGCCCGGCCTGATGATGGTACTGGATCGGGGCGGGCAATGCCGGGGCGTTGTCTACACTATGCCGATCGGGGATCCTTCGACCCATCTCGACCGGTTATTCCGGCGCGAGTTCACCTTCAAGCCAATCAACAACGTGCCGCGCTGGATCACCGTCACGACGGCCACGGGCAGGTCATCCGCGCTTGCCTTTACCGTCAACCGGACATCGCCCCTTTATGCGGGTCGCCTCTCCTTGGCCGAAATCGCCGATGTGCTGTCTCGGTCGTGCGGCCATTGGGGCACCGGGGCCGAATACCTGATGAACACTGTGGCGCATCTGCAGGCGGCGGGCATCCTCGACAGGCCTCTTTGGGAACTGCAGGCGCTGGTCGCGGCGCGAATCGAGGCCGCGACCGGGCCGCTGTAACCATCCGGCAACGATCTTTCTTGATGCGCAGGCCCTGCAGCGTTTAACTCGCGAGGCACATAAGAAAGGTCCGGTTCCCGTGGCGCACCCCTCCCCTTCCGATCCCGCACCGCAAAAACCGGCACGCGCAACAGGCCTTGCACGGATCCTTGCCGCGGGCGGTTATTCGATGAACGGTGCCTCACGTCTGTGGCGTGAGGCGGCCTTTCGCCAAGAGATCATCGCCGCCAGCGTGGTGCTGATGCTTTTCGCGATCAAGGGGGCACCGCTTTGGTCATTTGTCGGCTTTGCTATCCTGGCCCTGATGGTCCTGGCGACCGAGGCGCTGAACACTGCCCTTGAAGAAGTGGTCGACCACGTGTCCCCCGGCTGGGCAGAGTTTGCAAAGAACGCCAAGGACATGGGGTCGTTTGCCGCGCTGTGCCAGATCATCGGCGCGGGGCTATTTGCGGGATATGTGCTGCTGCGGTAAACGGCGCAATGGGTGACGCAGCGACCGCCTCAAGCCCTACAATAGGCGGGCGATCCCCGTGCAAACCTGACACCGGGTGCTTTAGAACCGTTCCAAACCTTGACACCCCGCGGCACAAGGCGCATATCCGACTGGAATAGTCGGAGAAGGCCCATGTTCATCCAGACCGAATCCACACCCAATCCTGCGACGCTGAAATTCCTGCCGGGACAGACCGTGCTGGCGATGGGCACGGCGGATTTCCCGAATGCCGAGGCAAGCGAGAAATCTCCCCTTGCGCGACGCATCTTTGCCTCGGGTCCGGTGACAGGTGTATTCTTCGGCACCGATTTCGTGACTGTGACCAAGGCGGACAACGCTGAGTGGCAACACATCAAACCCGCGATACTGGGGGCGATCATGGAGCACTTCCAGTCCGGCGCCGCCGTGATCGAGGGCGAGAATGCCGGCGGCGGTCATGCCGAACACACCGGCGAGAACGGCGATATCGTGCGCCAGATCAAAGAACTGCTGGATACCCGCGTGCGGCCTGCCGTGGCGCAGGATGGTGGCGACATCACCTTTCACGGCTTTGACCGCGGCGTTGTCTACCTGCACATGCAAGGCGCCTGTGCCGGTTGCCCGTCCAGCACGCTGACGCTGAAAATGGGGATCGAGAACCTCTTGCGCCATTTTATTCCCGAAGTGACCGAGGTCCGTCCGGTTGCCGCCTGACACCATTCTGGCATTCGACACATCGGCGGCGCATTGCGCCGCCGCTTTGCTTTCTGGCGGCAAGGTATGGAACCGGTTTGAAGCGCTGGACAAGGGCCAGGCTGAACGTCTGATGCCGCTGCTGGCGGAACTGCTGGCCGAGGCGGGATTGCGCTGGGGTGATCTTGCGGCCATCGGCGTCGGGACCGGGCCGGGCAATTCCACCGGGGTGCGCATTTCGATTGCGGCGGCGCGCGGCCTGGCGCTTGGGCTTGGGATTCCTGCCATCGGGGTCACCGTGCTGGAGGCCGCCGCCCATGGTCTGCCCCTGCCGGTCGCAGTCGTCGAGGATGCCCGCCGGGACCAGGTGTACTTGCAGATTTTCGGGGCCGTCCCAGTTCTGGCCCGGTTGGCCGACCTCGCCGACGTGTCGGCGCAGATCGGAGCCCTGCCCCTGACGGGCAGCAAGGCGCAAACCATCGCAGGTGTCACCGGCGGGCCGGTCTTGCCCGCCGCCATGCCCCTTGCCGAGGCCATCGCGCGCATCGCACTGTCGCGGCTTCATGACCCCGTGTCCCGTCCAGCCCCGTTTTACTTGCGTGGGGCAGATGCCACGCCCCCATCTGATATGGCCCCGGTGATTCTACCATGATTCCAGCCGCGTTGGCCGCAATCCACGAGGCCTGCTTCATCACTCCTCGGCCCTGGACCGCTGCCGAATTTGCCGATCTTCTGCGCAACCCAAAGGTGTATCTTCACTGCGAATCGGATGGATTCGTGCTGGGCCGCGTGGTCCTTGACGAGGCCGAGCTTCTGACCCTTGCTGTCTCTCCGGGACGGCGTCGGCAAGGCGCCGGGCAGCGGTTGGTCGCGGCCTTCCTGCAAGACGCCCAGGGTGCTGGCGCGCGCCGGGCTTTTCTGGAGGTTTCCGTCGAAAACGACGCCGCAGCAAGGCTTTATCTTGCCGCCGGATTTTCAGAAACCGGGCGTCGAAAGGGCTATTTCCATACCCCGGAAGGACGGGCGGTCGATGCGCTTGTCCTTTGTCGGAACCTGCCCTTACAGGGATCACCGGGGCGGATGCCATTTTCTTGATCAAAAGGTCAAACGGACGCCCCCTTGCCCGCAAATGATGCTTGACCCGTGCTGGCCGTTCCTTCCTAAATTGGCGACGATCCTGCCCGCCCGGCCCCGACTGTCGGGTGCAGGCGGGTGCGGTTACAAAAACACAACCGGGAGACCCCAATGACCCTTTTGAAATCTTTCCTAGGTGCCACGGCGACGCTGGCGCTGACGGCTGCTGCGGCCTGGGCAGAGCCCGCCGTCCTCTTTGACCTGGGTGGCAAATTCGACAAGTCCTTCAACGAATCGTCCTTCAACGGTGCGACCCGCTGGGCCACGGAAACCGGCGGAACATTCAAGGAATTCGAAATCAAGGACAACGCCCAGCGCGAACAGGCGCTGCGTCAGTTTGCCGAAGACGGCAACAACCCGATCGTCATGGCAGGCTTCATGTGGGCGGATTCGCTGGCCCTCGTTGCACCTGACTTCCCGGACACCAAGTTCGCGATCATCGACATGGTGGTGGACCAGCCCAATGTCCGTTCCGTCGTGTTCAACGAACATGAAGGCTCCTATCTCGTGGGCATGATGGCGGCCCTTGCCTCCAAGACCGGGACGGTCGGCTTTGTCGGCGGCATGGACATCCCGCTGATCCGCAAATTCGGCTGCGGCTATGCGCAAGGTGTCATGGCGGTCAATCCGGCTGCCAAGGTCGTGCTGAACATGACCGGCACCACGCCCGAAGCCTGGAACGACCCGACCAAAGGCGGCGAACTGGCAAAGGCGCAAAAGGCCCAAGGCGCGGACGTGATCTTTGCCGCAGCGGGCGGCACCGGGCTTGGCGTCTTGCAAGTTGCTGCAGACGAAGGGATCCTGTCCATCGGCGTCGATGCGAACCAGAACTATCTGCATCCCGGATCGGTGCTGACCTCGATGCTGAAGCGTGTCGACAACGCGGTATTCGATGCCTTTACGGCAGGCGACGGGCTTGCCACAGGCATTAACGTGATGGGCCTGGCGAATGAGGGCGTTGGCTATGCGATGGACGAAAACAACGCCTCGCTCGTGACCCCAGAAATGCAGGCGACCGTGGATGCAGCCGCCGCCAAGATCAAATCGGGCGAACTGGTCGTGCACGACTACATGTCCGACGATACCTGCCCGGCTGCCACGTTCTGATGACCGCTGCGGCTGACATGGATACGACAGGGGGGCGGCAGGCGACTGCCGCCCCCTTTGCGATCGAGTTAAAGGGCGTCTCCAAGTCGTTTGGCCCGGTCCAGGCCAACAAGGACATCAACATCGCCGTGCCGCGCGGCACGATTAACGGCATCATCGGCGAGAACGGCGCGGGCAAGTCGACCTTGATGTCGATCCTCTACGGTTTCTACAAGGCAGATGCGGGCGAGATATTCATCAACGGCCGCCCGACCGCCATTCCCGATAGCCAGAGCGCCATCCGCGCCGGCATCGGGATGGTGTTCCAGCATTTCAAGCTGGTGCAGAATTTCTCGGTGCTGGAAAATGTCGTGCTAGGGGCCGAAGAAGGTGCCTTGTTGAACAGGTCTCTGGCCAAGGCGCGCAAGCTTTTGTCCGACCTGGCGCGCGAATACGAACTTGACGTCGATCCCGATGCGCTGATCGAGGATCTGTCCGTCGGTCACCAGCAACGGGTTGAGATCCTCAAGGCGCTGTATCGTCACGCCGACATCCTGATTCTGGACGAGCCGACCGGCGTGCTGACGCCGGACGAGGCGGATCACCTGTTTCGCATTCTCAAAGGGCTGCGCGACCAGGGCAAGACGATCATCCTGATCACACACAAGCTGCGCGAAATCATGGAAACTACCGACAATGTCAGCGTCATGCGGCGCGGCACGATGGTGGGCACGGTCAAGACGTCAGAGACCAGCCCCGAGGCGCTGGCCGAACTGATGGTCGGGCGCAAGGTCCTGCTGGAGGTCGAAAAACGTCCGGCCCGACCGGGCGCCAGGATTCTGTCCGTCGAGAACCTCAGCGTTCGGGACGAGCACAAGGTCGAACGCCTGAAAGGCGTGTCCTTTGACATCCATGCCGGGGAGATCCTTGGCATCGCGGGCGTCGCGGGCAATGGCCAGTCGGAACTGTTGGCCGCCTTGGGCGGGATTGCCCGCGCGACAGGCAGGGTGGTGGTGAACGGCAATGACCTGCCGCTGAAAGGGGCGAATGGCCAAAGTCGGCGTGCCGCCGGAATAGCGCACGTGCCCGAAGACCGCCAGCATCTGGGCCTGATCATGGATTTCACAGCCTGGGAAAACGTGGCCTTCGGTTACCACAATGCGCCGCAGTACCAGAGGTCCTGGCTCTTCATGGACAATGCCGCAATCCGCGAAGACACCGCAAAGAAGATGGCGACCTTTGATGTGCGCCCGCCGATCCCGACGCTGGCCGCCAAGAGCTTTTCCGGCGGCAACCAGCAAAAGATTGTCGTCGCGCGCGAGATGGAGCAAGACCCCGAATTGCTGCTGATCGGCCAGCCCACCCGCGGCGTGGACATCGGCGCCATCGAATTCATCCACAAACAGATCGTCGCCTTGCGCGACCAGGGCCGGGCGATCCTGCTGGTATCGGTCGAACTGGACGAGATCATGAGCCTTTCGGACCGCATCGCCGTGATGTTCGACGGGCGCATCATGGGGTTCCGCGACCCCGCGAAAACCAATGAACGGGAATTGGGGCTGATGATGGCCGGCATGACCGGGGACGACCCCAAGATCGGAGCCGCCTGATGGATCATTTGCCGAAATGGGCAGACGTCGCGCTGGTGCCCCTGATCAGCCTGGTCCTGGCGGCCCTTGTGTCGGCGCTGGTGCTTTTGGCCATCGGTCAGGACCCGGTCGAGGCATTCAAGGTGATGGTCTCGGGGGCGGTTGGCTCGGCCAATGGCTGGGGCTACACCCTTTATTATGCCACCAGCTTTATGTTCACCGGGCTAGCTGTCACGGTGGCCTTTCACGCAGGGCTTTTCAACATCGGCGGCGAAGGCCAGGCACAACTTGGCGGCCTTGGCGTGGCGCTGGTTTGCCTCGCGCTGCCATGGCCGCACTGGACCTTGGCTTTGCTTGCGGCCAGTCTTGGGGCGGCCGCCTTTGGCGCGGCCTGGGCCGCAATCCCGGCCTATCTGCAGGCGAAACGCGGCAGCCATATCGTGATCACCACGATCATGTTCAACTATATTGCCGCCGCCTTCCTGGTGTTCATGCTGGTGGACGTCCTGCGGCCCGCAGGGTCCATGGATCCAGCCTCGGCCAAGTTTCCGGTGGGGGCGAAACTGCCGTCGCTGACCGACATCCCCCTGATTCAGGACCTGTTTGTCCGGTACAACCCGGATGGCACCCTGAGGCTGACCAAGGCGGGCGACATCGCCTATGTCAACATCCCGGCCAACGTCACGCTTTTCGTCGCCATCCTTGCCTGTGTGGCGATCTGGGCCTTGCTGTGGCGCACCCGGCTTGGCTACCAGATCCGCGCGTTTGGCAAGTCTGAAAAGGCGTCGCTCTATGCTGGGATCAGCCCCCTGCGCATCACAATGATCGCGATGCTCATTTCCGGCGGGTTGTCGGGATTGATGGCCATCAACAACGTCATGGGCCAGTCCGAGCGGTTGCTGCAGGGGTCGGGCGAAGGGGCAGGGTTTATCGGCATCGCCGTAGCGCTGATGGGCCGCAATCACCCGATCGGCATTTTTCTGGCCGCGATCCTGTTCGGGTTCTTGTATCAGGGTGGCGCGTCGCTGGGGCTCAATACCTCAATCCCGATTGAGATGCGGGTCGTGGTGCAAGGGCTGGTGATCCTGTTCACTGGCGCGCTCGACATGATGGTGCGGATGATCCTGACGTGGATATTCGGGATGTTTCGCAGCCACAAACTGGGAGCCGCGTGATGGATTACGCGACGCTCTTGCAAATCCTCGACAGCACCCTGCGGCTGGCCACGCCCTTGCTGCTGGCCTGCCTTGCGGGTCTTTATTCGGAACGTGCAGGGATTTTCGACATCGGGCTCGAAGGCAAGATGCTGATGGCCGCGATGGCGTCGGCCTCGGTCGCGTTCCTGACCGGATCGGTCTGGCTGGGGCTTTTGGCGGGGATCGGGGCCTCGCTGGTGTTGGCCGCGATCCACGGCATTGCTTCGATCACCTTTCGTGGCAATCAGCTGATCGCCGGCGTGGCGCTGAACTTCCTGTCTTCTGGCATTACGGTGCTGGTCGCGGAGCGTCTGTTCAAACAGGGCGGGCGTACGCCACCCCTGGAAGGGGCGGCCCGGTTCAGCCCCCTGACCCTGCCGTTTGCCGAAGAAGCGCGCGACATACCTGTCATCGGCCCGCTTTATGCCGAGGTGATTTCCGGCCATTCGATCCTGGTTTACGCCGCCCTTGCGCTGGTGCCGATCTCATGGTGGGTCCTTTACCGCACGCGGTTCGGGCTGCGGCTACGGGCGGTTGGCGAAAACCCGGCGGCGGTAGACACGGCGGGCGTGTCGGTCGTCGGTCTGCGTTTTGTCGCGGTTGCCATCACCGGCATCCTTTGCGGTCTGGCCGGGGCCTATATGGCCACGGCGCTACAGGCGGGGTTCGGGCGCGAGATGACTGCGGGGCGCGGCTATATCGCGCTGGCTGCGTTGATCTTTGCCAAATGGCGGCCGGTCGCGGCGCTTTGGGCCTGCCTGTTGTTCGGGTTTTTTCAGGCGCTGGCCCTGCGACCCGACGTGGTCACCGCCCTGGCAGGTGTCAAGATCCCCGTGCCTTTCCTTGACGCGCTGCCCTATGTGTTGACGGTCATCGTGCTGGCAGGCTTCATCGGCAAGGCAATACCGCCGCGCGCTGGGGGGCAGCCCTATGTCAAGGAACGCTGACGATCTGGCCGCCCTGATCCGTGACAAGGCGGGTCCCGCCCCGGTTTCGCTGGGCTTGATCCTGGGTTCGGGCCTTGGGCATCTAGCGGCGGCGGTGAACGGCGTGGCAATCCCCTATGCCGACCTGCCCGGCTTTCCCCATGCCAGTGTGTCGGGCCACAACCCCAACCTCGTGATCGGCGATCTTGAGGGGATCCGCGTCGCGGTCTTTGGCGCGCGCGAACACTATTATGAAAACGGCAATGCCGCCGCGATGCGCTTGCCCTTAGAGGTGCTGCGCGCACTAGGCGCGACCGATCTGATCGTGACGAATGCCGCAGGCTCCATGCGGCCCGACATTCCGCCCGGCGACCTGATGCTGCTGTCGGATCACATCAACTATTCCGGGCTGAACCCTCTGATCGGCGAGCCGACCGATGCGCGGTTCGTGCCGATGACCGCGGCGCATGATCCCGACCTGCGCGCGGCGCTTGCGGCATCCGCCGCCGCTTTGGGCATCCCTCTCTCCAGCGGGGTCTATTGCTGGTATTCCGGCCCGTCCTTTGAAACCCCTGCCGAAATCCGGATGCTGAAGTTGCTCGGGGGCGATGCGGTCGGCATGTCGACGGTGCCCGAGGTGATCCTGGCGCGGTTTCTGGGCCTGCGGGTCGCGGCGATCTCCACCATCACCAACATGGCCGCAGGCATGAGCGATGAGGCGATCAGCCACGAACATACCAAGGCGATGGCCCCTTTGGGTGCGGCAAAACTGGAACGCATCCTGCGGCATTTCCTGCAGAACAGGCGATGACGGTCCCCACCGTTTGACTTCACCCCGGATGAGGCGCAACGCTAAATCTGGTTCCCTTTTCGCCTGTTAAGTGCCCTGCCCCATGCAGCTTTATCTTCCCATCGCAGAGATTTCCGTCAACGCTTTCGTGATCCTTGGCCTTGGCGGGATCGTGGGGTTCCTGTCGGGCATGTTCGGCGTGGGCGGTGGCTTTCTGATCACGCCCTTGCTGTTCTTCATCGGCATCTCGCCAGCTGTTGCCGTGGCGACGGGCGCGACGCAGGTGGTGGCATCATCCGTATCGGGGGTTCTGGCACAGCTGCGCCGCAAGGCGGTCGATTTCCGCATGGGGTTGGTGCTGCTGGCTGGCGGCATCGCGGGGTCATCATGTGGCATCTGGGTCTTCACCCAGATGGCCAAACGCGGGCAGATCGACCTGTTCGTGCAATTGTCCTATGTTGTCTTTCTGGGCTTTATCGGCCTGATGATGCTGCAAGAATCCCTGCGCACCATGCGTCGCCTGAAAAACAGCGCCGCGCCCGTCCGGCGCAGCCATATCCACGGCTGGGTGCATGGCCTGCCGCTCAAGGTCAAGTTCCGCACATCCGGCCTTTATATCTCGGTGCTGCCTCCCCTTGCGGTAGGCGCGATGGTGGGCTTTCTTGCGGCGATCATGGGAGTGGGCGGCGGGTTCATCATGGTGCCCGCGATGATCTACCTGTTGGGCATGCCGACCAAGGTCGTGGTGGGCACATCGCTCTTTCAGATCATCTTTGTCGCGGCCTTCACGGCCTTCATGCATGCGCTGACATCCCAGACGGTCGATCTGATGCTGGCGGCGTTGCTGATCCTGGGCGGGGTGATCGGTGCGCAAATCGGCGCGCGCGTCGGCGTGCGGCTCAAGGCGGAACAGTTGCGCGTGCTCCTGGCGCTTTTGGTGCTGGCGGTGGCAGTCAAGATCGCGCTGGATCTGTTGATTCAGCCGGCCGAGATTTTCTCGATTTCACCCGAGATACCGACATGAAGCAACATCTTGCCGCCGTTTGCATGATGGTTGTCTGGGCTGCCACGGCCCATGCAGAAAGCATCGTGTCGGGCCTCAGCCAGAATGCGGTGTCGATCACAGCCAATTTCGACGGCTCTGAAATCCTTGTCTACGGGGCCGTCAAACGCGAGACGCCGCCGCCGACCAGTTCCACCCTCGACGTGATCGTGACGGTGCAAGGTCCATCAACCCCGCTGTTGATCCGTCGCAAGGAACGCGTGGCAGGGATCTGGATCAACAATGCCAACGTCAAGGTGGACCAGGCACCGAGCTTTTATGCCATCGCGACAACCGGCCCGCTGCCCAAAATCCTCAACCAGACGGAAAACCTGCGCTACAGAATCTCGATCCCTTCGGCCATCCGGGCCGTGGGCATCAGCGATGAGGCCGCAAATGCGCCGGACTTTGTCGAGGCATTGATCCGGCTGCGCATGGCAGCAGGGACATATGGCGTGAAGGAAGGCTCGGTCGTCCTCAACGAAGAAACGCTGTTTCGTGCCGACATCCTTTTGCCCGCCAATCTGATCGAGGGCGACTATATCGTGCGGCTGTTCCTGACCCGGGGCGGCAAGGTCGTAGCCACCCAGGAACGCAGCATCGACGTCCGAAAGACGGGGTTGGAGCGGTTCATCTACCGCATGGCCTACGACGCGCCGATCCTCTACGGCATCGCGGCCATCACCATCGCGGCCCTGGCTGGATGGGCGGCGTCCACGGCGTTCAGGCTGATGCGCTGGTAGCGGTTTGTAGGGCTGCGACTGCTTTTAGTGGATTGATTGCAAAGGATAGGTCATCCGGCTAGGCCTTTTTCGGTTCCGGCATCAGAAAATGCCCCGTTGCCTGCGCAAACAGCCGACTGCGATTGTCCTGCCAAGCCTCGACATGCACCGAGGCATAGCGTCGGCCAGACCTGTTGACCCGCGCGCGCGCGTAGGCGTCACGCGGCAAGCCGGACCGCAGATAATCGATGGTAAAGTCTATGGTCTTGGGCATCGGCGGCACCGCATCGATCGCCGCGGGCACATATTGGCCCGTTTCCAGATCGTCCCAGATCGATGTCCAGGACAGCTCGATGATCGCTGTCACCTCCAGAAATGCCGCCGTCGCCCCGCCATGCAATGCTGGCAAAATGGGGTTACCGATCAGGCTTTCATGAAACGGCAAAATGGCCGTCAGCTCGTCTCCGCGCCGGTCGAACCGGATGCCGAGGAAATGGATGTAAGGCACGGCGTCGACCAGATGGCGCAGCGCGCCATCGCGTCGCCCCTTGATCACCTGGACAGGCTCTGGCGGATTGATGGACATCAGGGCGCGCCCCGCTCGATGGTAAAGGCGCTCGTGGCCGTAGCGACAGGGCGAGACTCGTCGTCATCGGTCGCGACTGCCCTGACAAAGGCGACCGACCGTGTGACATGGTGGCATTCGGCGCGGGCGCGCAGGGTCTGGCCCGGGGTTGCCGGCCGCATGTAGTCGATCCGCAAGTCCAGCGTTGCCGTTGCCAATGGGGCAAGGGCATGCACCATGACCGCCGCCCCCGAGGCCGTGTCCATCAAGGCTGACACGGCGCCGCCATGGATCACGCCGGTCAAGGGATCCCCGATCAGCCTGGGATCATAGGGCATCGACAATGTGGCGTGCCCATCCCCGATGTCTTCCACGACCATTCCCAGCGCACGGCTGTGCGGCAAAGATTGCAGAAAGGATTGCGCGATGGTGTTCTTGTCGGTCATGGTCGACCCCCTCAACCGTGGCATGAAACGCTGCGGGGCAGCGAAGTGCAAGGCCCCGCCACCGACGTTGCAACAAGCCAAGCCTAGGCGTAACCTTATGTGCGAGGAGCAAAGGGTATCTGCATGGACGAGCCGCGCCTCAGCCTCAAGGAGATGTGTGCCCGCTTTGAGGTCACGCCGCGCACTTTGCGCTACTACGAGTATATCGAACTGCTTTCGCCCATGCGCGAAGGCCGGGCCCGGTACTATGGCCCGCGTGAGATCGCCCGCATGACGTTGATCCTGCGCGGGCGGCGGTTTGGCTTTAGCCTGGAGGAGATCCGGCAGTGGCTGTTGATCTACCAGCAAAAAGGAACGCGCCCGCAACTGGAACAATGGCTGGAGATGGCTGACCGGCAACTGGCGTCGCTGACCCGGCAAAAGGCGGAACTTGATGTGACGATTGCGGATCTAAAGGCCATTCGCAACACAGCCGAGGAAGAGATGGCCAAGGTTCCCCGCGATTGATCCTGCCGGGTCAATGGGTTGACGCGACGTCACGCTGACAGGGCGGCCAAATGATCCGCTAAGGTAGGGTTGCACGACGATGTGCCGGCCTGACGACAAGGACGCCCCAATGCCTGACTACACCGCCCCCACCAAGGACATGCAGTTCGTGCTGCATGACATGCTTGGCCTCAGCACCCTCGACATTCCGGGGTACAGCGACCTGGATCGGGGCTTTACCCAGGCGGTTCTGGACGAGGCTGGAAAACTCGCCCATGACGTTCTTGCCCCCCTCAACGCCGTCGGGGACCGCGAAGGATGCCATCTGGAAAACGGTGTCGTGCGTACACCCACAGGATTCAAGGCCGCCTTCGAGGCGTTGAAAGCCGGGGGCTGGACCGCCCTTGACTGCGATCCGGCCTATGGTGGGCAGGGCCTGCCCTATCTGATGGGAACCGCGATCGGCGAGATTTTCGTCGGCGCGAACATGGCGTTCAACATGTATCAGGGCCTGACGCACGGGGCCTATTCAGCGATCCACGCCCATGGCACCGACCAGCAAAAGGCCACCTACCTGCCCGGCATGGTGTCCTGTAACTGGACCGGCACGATGAATCTGACCGAACCGCATTGCGGCACCGATCTGGGGTTGATGCGGACGCGGGCCGAACCACAGGCCGATGGCAGCTACATGATCACCGGCACCAAGATTTTTATCTCCGCCGGCGAACATGACCTGGCAGAGAACATCATTCACCTGGTGCTGGCCAAGGCCCCGGGCGGGGGCGAGGGGACCAAGGGCATCAGCCTGTTCATCGTGCCGAAATTTCTGGTCACGGAGGGTGGCGCTCTTGGCGCGCGCAACGCCCTATCGGCGGGCAAGATCGAGGAAAAGATGGGCATTCACGGCAATGCCACCTGCGTGATGAATTATGACGGGGCCACAGGTTACCTGCTCGGCGACCTGCACAAGGGCATGCGCGCGATGTTCACGATGATGAACGAGGCGCGGATCGGTGTCGGTCTGCAGGGCTATGCGGTGGCCGAGGCCGCCTACCAAAATGCCGTCGCCTATGCCCGGGACCGCCTGCAGGGACGCGCCGCCACGGGACCTGTGAACCCTGCCGGGCCTGCCGACCCGTTGATCGTGCATCCCGACATCCGCCGCAACCTGATGGATCAGAAGAGCTTTGTCGAAGGCGCGCGCGCGCTGACCTTCTGGGGGGCATTGCTGATCGACCGTGCCACCCATGGCGACGCCGATGCCGAAGGGCTGATCGGCCTTTTGACCCCGGTCATCAAGGGCTTTCAGACCGATCGCGGGTTCGACATGACGGTTGCGGCCCAGCAGGTGTTCGGCGGACATGGCTATATCGAGGACTGGGGAATGAGCCAGTTCGCCCGCGATGCCCGGATTGCCATGATCTACGAAGGGGCCAACGGCATCCAGGCGCTGGATCTGGTGGGCCGCAAGCTGGCCACCGATGGCGGCAAGCACATGATGGCGTTCTTTGAGATCGTGAAGGCGATCATCAAGGACAACGAGACCGACGATCGGCTGAAATCCACGTTCCTTGACCCGCTAAAACAGGCCTCCAAGGATTTGCAGGCCGCGGCCATGTACTTCATGCAGCACGGTCTCAAGGCGCCTGACGCGGCGCTTGCCGGATCCACGGACTTTTTGCACATGATGGGTCATGTCTGCCTGGGGTTGATGTGGACGCGGATGGCCAAGGCGGCCCTGCTGGCGCTGGATGCGGGAGACGCGGATCGCGCGTTTCTGGAGTCCAAGATTGCGACCGGACGCTACTACATGGTCCGGCAACTGCCCGCCACCAGCTTGCATCTGTCGCGCATCTTGTCGGGTGCCGACCCAGTGATGGCACTGGCAGCGGACGATTTTTGACGTAAGGGGAAAAGAATGTCCTTTCAGGCCTATCTCGACAATATCCAGGCCAAGACCGGCAAATCGCCCGATGAGATCAAGGCACTGGCCCTGGCCAAAGGTCTTACCCCCGACAGGGTCAAGGCAACGGCGATTACCGACTGGCTCAAAGCCGATTTTGGCCTGGGCCATGGACATGCGATGGCGATCGTGGCCTATCTGCGGGGCAAGACGGACTAGGGAACCGCAATGCCCAAGCGCCTGCGCCTGACCCGCCGCTTTCCGGTGGCCATGACCGAAGACGGTTATCGTCGCCTGAAACGCTTTGCAACCGAGGCCGGCCTGGACGAGGGCGAGGCGCTGTCGTTCCTGTTCGAGAATTTTTCCAGCGTGATCAACGACGACAACCTCACCCACCGCCTGCGGCTTTTCAATGCGGAACTGGAAGAGCGAAAAAAATGACGGCTGCCGCTCGCGTGTGACATGCGATGACAGATGTCCAAGAAACGACAGGCCACAGAGCATCTCTGCCGCCGCAACCGGAGAACGACATGACGATGAAACTCTACTGCTTTGGCGAGTCTGGCAATGCTTACAAGGTGGCGCTGGCGCTGACGTTTGCGGATCAGGACTGGGAGCCGGTCTTTGTCGATTTCTTCAACGGCGAAACCCGCAGGCCCGAATTTCGCGCCATCAACGAGATGGGCGAGGTGCCGGTGCTGGTCGATGGCGAGACAACGCTGACCCAATCCGGCGTCATCCTTGACTATATCAGTTCAAAGTCCGGCAAACTGGGCGGAAAGTCGGCGGCGGAACGGCGTGAGATTCTGCGCTGGATGTTTTGGGACAATCACCGCCTCTCCGGCATAATCGGCCCGGCCCGGGCCATCGCGAATTTTGTGGCCGAGGATAAGCGACCCGTTGGGGCCATCCCCTTCATGCAAGGCCGCCTGAAAGCTGCCTATACGATCTTGAACGATCATCTCGCCAACCGCACATGGGTTGCGGGGGGGGGCGATGACCATCGCCGATCTTAGTTGCTGCGGATATCTCTATTTTCCTGAGCCCTTTGGTTTCAGCCGTGCCGACTGGCCACATATTGACCGCTGGCTTGATGCCATCGCTGCGACACCCGGCTGGAAGCACCCCTACGATCTGATGCCCGGCAATCCAGCTGACCGCGCCTGAAGAGGAGCCGACCGATGTCCGAAGCCTTCATCTATGACGCCGTCCGATCGCCCCGGGGCAAGGGCCGGGCGGATGGCAGCCTGCATGAACTGACAGCGGTCGCGCTGTCGGCCAAGGTTCTCAATGCCGTCAAATCCCGCAATGGCCTGACCGGCCACGCGGTCGAAGATGTGATCTGGGGCAATGTTACCCAAGTAGGAGAACAGGGCGGGTGTCTGGCGCGATCCGCTGTCCTTGCCTCGGATCTCGACGAGACAATTCCTGGACTGGCGATTAACCGGTTCTGTGCCAGCGGGATGGAGGCGGTCAATCTGGCCGCGAACCAGATCAAGGGCGGCGCAGGCCATGGCTATATTGCCGGTGGGGTCGAAATGATGAGCCGCGTCCCGATGGGCAGCGACGGGGCAGCGATTGCGGTCGATCCGGCACTGGCGATGAAGACCTATTTTGTCCCGCAAGGGATTAGCGCGGACATCATCGCCACCGAATACGGTTTTTCCCGCGATGATGCGGATCTGCTTGCAGTGGAAAGCCAGCGGCGGGCTGCAGCAGCATGGAAGGACGGGCGCTTCGCGAAATCCGTGATTCCGATCCATGACCAGAACGGCCTGTCGATCCTTGCCAGCGACGAATACATGCGTCCTGGCACCGACATGCAGGCGCTGGGCGCGCTGAAGCCCGCGTTCAAGGATATCGGCGAAGGGATGCCCAGCTTCGACAAGATCGCGCTAATGAAGTACCCGCACCTAGAGCGGATCAATCACATCCACCATGCCGGCAATTCCAGCGGAATCGTCGACGGCGCGGCGGCCTTGCTGATCGGCGATGCCGAGTTTGGCCGGGCGCACGGGTTAACGCCCCGCGCCCGCATTCGCGCAACCGCCAAAATCGGCACCGATCCCACGATCATGCTGACCGGGCCGGTGCCCGTGACCGAAAAAATCCTGCGCGACGCCGGGATGACCATCGGCGACATCGACCTTTTCGAAGTGAACGAGGCCTTTGCCTCGGTCGTCCTGCGGTTCATGCAGGCCTTTGATGTCGACCATGCTCGCGTCAACGTGAATGGCGGTTCCATCGCGATGGGCCATCCTTTGGGTGCAACGGGGGCCATCATCATCGGCACGCTTCTGGACGAGCTGGAAAGGTCGGGTAAATCCACGGGGCTCGCCACGCTTTGTATCGCGTCCGGAATGGGGGCAGCCACAATCATCGAGAGGGTGTGATGCCGAAACTTGATCTGTCCAAACTGCCGGTCAGAACCGGGACGATCTATCCTCCCCCCTATGATGCCGAAGTGGCGGGGCGGTCGTCCCTGCGCCTTGGCGATGCCGGGGGCCTGACGCAGTTCGGTGTCAACATCGTCATCCTTGCCCCAGGGGCAAAATCATCCCTGCGCCACTGGCACCTGAACGAAGATGAATTCGTGATGATCACGCAAGGCGAATGCACGTTGGTCCAGGACTCAGGTCCGACGATCATGCAGGTCGGCGACTGTGCGGCCTTTCCGGCGGGCGTGCCGGATGGGCATCACTTCATCAACCATACAAATGCCGAAGCCCGGTTCCTGGTTGTCGGCACCAAGGCCAAGACCGAGGTCGCGAGCTATTCCGACGTCGATTTCATGGTCCATCAGGGCGGCGGGGTGAACCGGTTCACCTACAAGGACGGCACTGACTGGACTGGCGCCCGATGATCATTGACGCCGCACGGGCCCCGCGCGAACACGGCGAGAATGGCGGAACCATCATATACCTGTCCGAAGCAGCCGGGATCACGCAGTTCGGGGCCTATGTCGACACGCTGATGCCGGGGGGCATTTCGTCCGAACGACACTGGCATTCCGCCGAAGATGAATTTCTCTACGTTCTGACAGGGACCGTGACGATGATCGATGACGACGGGGAACATTCCCTTGGCCCGGGGGATGCGGCGTGCTGGCGGCATGGCGATCCGAACGCACACCACCTGCACAATCAAAGCCCCGATGCCGTAACCTATCTGATCGTCGGCAGCCGCGTCGCCCGCGATATCTGCCACTATCCCGACACGGGCGAGCGTCTGGTGAACGGCGACAAGACGTGGCACGTCTACGACCGTTCCGGCGAGATCGTGGACGAAGGCGATCTTGGTCCACATCTTCTGAACCTGAAGCCGCGTTGGGGCAAGGATTTCGACCCTTCAAACCCCGCCCGCCGGGTGCTTCGCAACGGCAGCGTTGCCGCCATTACCACCGCGGATTCGTCTGACAGCCTTGACAATCTGGGCATCTATCATGCCTTTCCGCTGTCAGACGAAGGGGGGCTGACCCAATTCGGGGCCTTTACCGAAACCCTGATGCCAGGCGCCCAATCCAGCCAGCGGCATTGGCACGAAGACGAGGACGAATTCGCCCTTGTACTGCAGGGCACCGTCACTTTGATCGAAAATGACGGTCCCCACCTGCTGCAACCCGTGGATGCAGCGGCCTGGCCTGCCGGTCTGGCCAACGGGCATTGCCTGCGCAACCTGACCGACCAGCCAGTGACCTATCTGGTCGTGGGATCGCGCCTGCCCCAGGACACGGTGCATTATCCCGACATCGACCGTCACTACGTTCGAAAGGACGGTCTGCGGCAATTGACCTACAAGGATGGAACCCCGATCCCGGGCTGGCCCAAACCGTCGAACCGGTAACGCCGGAGCCTTGGCACCGACTGCAGATTTCCGCGATCCCGCCACTTCGAAGCACAATGCAACCTGCGCGCGCCGCGTGCAATTTTTCGTTAGGTAACAACCCGGGAACGAAAAGGCCGATTGGCGCGTTTTTTCGTCAGCAAGGCAATGCAACAGGCGACGCAATGGCCGCCGAAGCGTTTTCGCCTGCGTCTTGAACTCACTTTGTCCCGGAAATTTCCAGAAAGTCCTTTCAATGCTCGTATCCGTGAATTCCACCTCCATGGCCGACGCCGAGGCCGTGCTTGCCAGCTACCTGGACGCCGTGGCCATTTCGGTCTTGTCCGACAGGTTCGACAACTATGTTGCGCATGTGCAGCTGCCATTCCGCCTTGTCACCAATGCAGCCCAGTTGCAGGTCGAGACGCCTGAGGATCTGCAGGACGGCTTTGACGACTATGTCAGCAGCTTGAGGGACATGGGCGTATCGGAGATGAAACGTGACGTCACGCATGCAATTTTTGAATGCCCTGATACAATCGTGGGAGCGTTCCAGACTCGTTTGTTGGACGGAACGAAGGCGGTGATCCCCGCGTTCTTCTCGAAAATCTGGCTCAAGCGGATTGACGGCCAGTGGCGGGGGACCAAGATCGTGAACACCACCCACGACAATCGCTGGCCGGTTCTGATGCACAAGGTCCATTCGCCGTAAACACCACCAACGGAGACACCGACGTGACCGAATTTACCTATGCCGTTGACGCCGATGGCGTCGCCACGATCACTTGGGACACGCCCGGCAAGTCGATGAACGTGATGAGCACGGCAGGCTTCGTAGAACTTGACGGCCTGATCGACCGCGCGCTTGGCGATGCAGCGGTCAAGGGCGTGATCCTGACGTCAGGCAAGAAGGATTTCGCCGGGGGCATGGATCTGAACGTCATTGCGAAGATGAAGGAAAGCGGGGCTGCGGGCGTCTTTGCGGGCGTGATGGCAACCCACGCCATCCTGCGCAAGATTGAACGCGCTGGGATGGACGCCAAAACGCTGAAGGGCGGCAAGCCCATCGTCGCGGCCCTGCCCGGAACAGCGCTTGGGATCGGGCTTGAGATTCCGCTCGCCTGCCACCGGATCATCGCCGCCGACAATCCACGCGCCAAGATCGGGCTGCCCGAAATCATGGTCGGAATTTTCCCTGGCATGGGGGGCACGACACGCCTTGTGCGCAAGATGGGCGCGATGATGGCAGCACCGTTTTTGCTGGAGGGGAAACTCAGCGATCCCAAGGGGGCCAAGGCAGGCGGGTTGATCGACGAAGTGGTCGCCCCTCAAGACCTGCTTGCACGCGCAAAGGAATGGGTGCTGTCGGCGACCGATGCGGATATCGTGAAGCCTTGGGATGCCAAGGGCTACAAGATGCCCGGTGGCACGCCCTATCATCCGGCGGGGTTCATGACGTTCGTCGGGGCCTCGGCGATGGTGCATGGCAAGACGTTCGGGGTCTATCCTGCCGCCAAGGCCCTGTTGTCGGCGGTCTATGAAGGCGCAATGGTGCCGTTTGACACCGCGCTCAAGATCGAAGCGCGCTGGTTCACGTCCATCCTGATGAACCCAAGTTCCAGCGCAATGATCCGCAGTCTGTTCGTCAGCAAGGAAGCGCTGGAAAAGGGCGCGAACCGGCCAAAGCTGCCGGACCAGTCCGTGCGCAAGTTGGGCGTGATTGGCGCGGGAATGATGGGGGCGGGGATTGCCTATGTCGCAGCAAACGCGGGGATTGATGTCGTGCTGATCGACGCCAGCCAGGAAGCCGCCGATAAAGGCCGCGCACATACCGAAGGCCTGCTCGACAAGGGCATCCAGCGCCGCAAGGTGACGCCCGAGAAAAAGGCCGAGGTGCTGGCGCGCATCAATGCCACCACCGATTATGCCGCGCTGGCGGGTTGCGACCTGATCGTCGAGGCAGTGTTCGAAGATCCCAAGATCAAGGCCGACGTCACCGCAAAGATCGAGGCTGCAATCCCCACCGACTGCATCCTTGCCACCAACACGTCCACCCTGCCGATCACCGGCCTTGCCCACGCGTCGAAACGCCCCGACCAGTTCATCGGCATCCATTTCTTCAGCCCGGTCGACAAGATGAACCTGGTGGAGATCATCCGGGGCAAGGCGACCGGCGACGCCGCTGTCGCCAAGGCGCTGGATTTCGTGCGGCAGCTGCGCAAGACCCCGATCGTGGTGAACGACGCGCGGTTCTTTTATGCCAACCGCTGCATCATCCCCTACATCAACGAAGGCATCCGCATGGTTGCCGAAGGGGTGGAACCGGCGCTGGTCGAGAACGCGGCCAAGCTGGTCGGCATGCCCTTGGGGCCGCTGCAACTGGTCGACGAGACGTCGATCGACCTCGGTGTGAAAATCGCCAAAGCGACAAAGGCCGCTATGGGAGACGATTACCCCGATGAGGCGGTGGACAAGGTGCTGTTCTGGATGGCCGATCAGGGGCGTCTGGGGCGTAAGGCCAAGGCCGGGTTCTACAGCTATGACGACAAAGGCGAACGGCAGGGTCTGTGGGACGGGTTCACGCAGAAGTATCCAGCCGACAAGTTGCAGCCCAGCCTGACCGACGTGCAGCATCGCCTGCTGTTTTCGCAGGTGCTAGAGGCGGTTCGCGCGCTGGAAGAGGGTGTGCTGACCGACATCCGTGAAGGTGACGTGGGGGCAATCCTCGGCTGGGGTTTTGCGCCTTGGTCGGGTGGGCCGTTCAGCTGGCTCGATATGCTCGGGGCCACCCATGCAGTAGAGATCTGCCGGGGGCTGTCGGCGCAGTTCGGGCCGCGTTTCCATGCGCCAGCGCTGTTGCGCGAGATGGCGACCAATGGCGAGACGTTCTATGGGCGGTTTGCCGAAGGGAAGCAGGCGGCGTGATAGTGTGACGGCGGGGTGAACCCCACCCTACACTCCAGCGCCCGTTGGGCGGGGTTTACTCCGCTGCCTTGTCCGCATCGTCAAAGCCATAAGCGAACCGCGCGATGTCTTCGGCGCACACCTCCGCCACCAGCGCCGCATCGGCCCCCGTGTAATACCTCCGCCAATCCTGCACCCGCACACTTTCATTCACACGCGCAAAGGGCGTCACGCGAAATCCCAGATGCGCCTCAAACGGGGCAAGGTCTGCGCGCAGGTGCTCCAGTCGGGCAAAAAGACTGCACCGCTCCACCCCCTCCCTGTCCCGCAGATAAGCCCCATAGGGCCACATCTGCAAGCTCGCCCGCGTTTGGGGATGGCGCAGGAACGCCCCAAATTCCAATGCCTTTGCCAGTCCGACCGCCGGGTGCGCAAACCCTTGCCCCCGCAGCCAGTGGTAATAACTGACAAGCCGGTCCCAGGGGTTGCGCACCAG
>JANPBI010000379.1:0-10327 GCA_031430315.1 Rhodobacterales bacterium
GGGTGATGTAGATGAAGGTCTTGGCGGTGCGCTGATGGAGTTCTTTCAACTCTACTTCAAGCGTCTTGCGCAGACGATAGTCGATGGCCGACAGGGGTTCGTCAAAGAACAGGATCTCGGGGTCCGACCCCAACGCACGGGCCAGCGCCACCCTCTGGCGTTCGCCGCCCGAACATTGGGTCACCGGGCGGGCGTAGAACTCTTCGGGCAGGCGCACCAGCCGCAACAGGTCCAGCGCGCGGGCACGGCGGGCATCGGGGGCGACCCCCTTCATTTTCATCGCGAATTCGATGTTCTGCCCAACGCTGCGGTGGTCAAACAGGGCCAGCGACTGAAACACCATCGCCGTGGGCCGCTTGTTGGCAGGCATCGCGGTGATGTCGCGCCCGCGGAGGTGAAGCGTTCCCGACGTCGGCGCGTCCAGGCCCGCCAGCAGCCGCACCAGCGTGGACTTGCCGCTGCCGGACGGGCCGACGATCGTAAAGAATTCTCCCTCGACGATATCGATCGACACCCCGTCCACGGCAGTCAGGGTGCCGAACTGCTTGGTCAGACCCGTCAGCTTCAGGGCCGGCGGGGGATGCGACATGCCTTAGCCCCGGGCGCGCATCGCGGCGGAATAGATGTCATAGAGACGGTCGTAATCCGGCACGATATCGAACTCGACGGCATTGGCAATGCGCTCGTCAAATTCGTCCCATTGAATCGCCGCCAGCTCCTCTGGCTTGAAGCGGGCCATCAGATCGGGGTTGGCCATCTGCGCGACGGGCTGGAAGTTGCCGTTGCCGCGCGACACAAACTCAGCGGCATCGGGGGTTGTGATGAACTCCAGAAAATCAAATGCGGCATCCAGCGGATCGGGATTGGCTACGGCGGAGTTGATTTCGATCCAGTTGATCCCGCCCTTGCCATCTGCGGGGCCGGAGTTGGGCGTGATCGCATACAGATTGCTGACCCCTTCAAGCCGGGCCGCGGCGGTGGTGTAGGTACCCCCGGTGAAGTAAAGGTCGATCTCGCCGTTCAGGATCGCAAGGTTCAGCTGCACAAAGTCGGTGGTGATCAGCTTGGCGTTCTTGATCCAGCGGTTCGCGGTTTCCTCGAACTTCGCCACTTCCTCATCGGTCTTGACCTTGAAGGGATGGATGCCTGCGCCCATGCAGATGTCCATCACGTTCCAGTCCTCATAGGCGAGGATACCGTAACGACTTGAAAAGTCAGGGTTGTTGAACAAATCCCAACCTTCGTCCTTGGCCAGTTGCGGCGAGATGACGTCGGAGTTCACCACGAAATCAAAGGTTTCAAACCGCTGGACCACGCCCAGCAGGTGGTTGCCATCCGCGCTCATCGCCCAAGGGTAGGGTGCTGCGAATTTCGGCAGCATCTGCGCGTAAAGCGGCTCAAACCGGTCGCGCGGCAGTTCGCGGATCAAACCGGCGGGCCACATCTCGTTGCGGGCCCAGGGGTTGTTGACGTTGATGAAGTCCCAGACCGACGTTTCGCCCGCGCGCAGCCGGTTCACCGAACTGGGGTCCGAGATGTGGATTTCATAACGGATTTCGCCACCCGTCTGTTCCTTCCACAGCGCCAGCAGCTTGGGGTCGGCGTACGCATCCCAGGTTAGCAGCGACAGGGGCCGCGTCTGCGCCCCGGCCTGCATCGGAAGGGCGGTCACAGCCGCCCCGGCGGCCAGACCCTGCATGAACTTCCGGCGACTTGCCGAGTGCTGCATTGCGCCGCGCAGCGGGTTGCGCGACGCCATCTGCTTCAGGATCTGGTCGTGGTTCATCTGTGCCTCCTTGTTCGCTATGTGAACTGTCATGCGCTGAGCGCATTTTTTCAACGGGTTTCTTGCGGCCAGGATCAGTAGATTGCGCGATAGGCCGAAAATCGGGCATCTGGCGTCATTGCCGCGGCATGGCTCGCCTCGGCCCGCTTGTGGGCGATGTATATGTCGATGGCGCGACCCGGAAAGGCGGCCCGAAGCGTGGTGTTCGCCTCCAGCGCGTCTAGCGCGGCATCCAGCGATTCGGGCAGACGCTGCAAGCCGCGCGACGCAAGCGCGTCAGGAGGCAGCAGGCTGATATCTCCGACGGTTGCTTCGGGCACCGGCAAACTTGCCCGAACGCCCGCCAACCCCGCTTCGATCAATGCCGCCAGTGTCAAATGGGGGGACGCTGCCGCATCCGCCGCGCGATATTCAAAGTTGAACTGCCGCGCGCGGGCGTCGGGGTCCGCAGCCATCACCGGGCAAATGCGGATCGTGGCCTCGCGGTCCTGGACGCCCATATTGTTGTAGGCAGCACTCCAGCGGTGCGGGGTCAGCCGCAGTGCCGAGATGGCGGTGGACGCAGTGATCGCGGTCAACGCGCCCACATTGGCCAGAATCCCCGCGATGAACGCCCCGGCCATGGCCGACAGGCCGTGTCGACCCTTGGGGTCATGGGTCACCGGGTTTCCCCCGGCGTCCCAAAGGCTGAAGTGGACATGCACGCCGTTGCCCACCACGTCGGGCGATACCAACGGCGAAAAGGTCAGCGGCTGCCCCATCGCCCGCCCGACTGCCCGCGTCACCTCGCGCAGGCTTGCGGCCTGATCGGCGGCGCGCAGGGCAGGGGCGGGGGGGATGGTGACCTCCATCTGCCCGGGTCCGTATTCGCGCAAAAAGCTGTCCGGCTCGATCCCTGTGCCCTCAAGGGCGGCCATCAATGCGCGTGCAAACCCCGCCCGCTGGGTGAACCCGGCAAGGCTGAACGCTGCCGATAAGTCAGGGCCAAGAAACATGAACTCATGCTCGAAACTCGTTCGCACTTCCAACCCGGTCTCGGTCAGCAGGCGTGCAGCAGCTGTGCGCAACATGCTGCGGGCACAACATTCCCACGTGGCTCCAGACAGGTCGGTGATGTCGCCGAGGGCAAAGTCCATCACCTGGCCATCTGGCAGACGCGCGGTAATGCGGGTCGCGGGGTCGCCACGCAGCACGACGTCGCCCATCGCACCAAATGGCGAATCTGCGATCGTGTCAAAGCAGGTGATCTGAATGTTCGTCGGCGTCCAGCCGATGCCGCCCGTACAGCGCCGTTCAAAGGCTGCGGCCGGCACCGCTTTGCCGCGCAAAAGTCCCGCGAAATCGCAGGTGGCGACAAAGGTGAAGGGTGATTGCGGATCCGCCATGAATTCTTCCCCGTCTTGCCTGTCGGGGCCAGTCTGTGAACATATGTTCGTCAAAGCAAGCCCGAGGTGCGCCATGCCATCGCCGTTTCTGTCCACCACCACCCGCGAAGTGCCCATCGTGCCTGACAGCGCGGTGCTGCTGTTCATCGACGTGCAAAACTTTTCCTGCCACCGCGACGGGGCCGAATGGGAAACGATGACCCCGGTGGAACTTGCGCAGAAGCGCGACCCGTTTCTGGCCCAGATGCGCGATCAGGTGTTGCCCCGGATGCAGGCCCTGCAAACGGCAGCGCGCCGTGCCGGGGTCGAGGTGATGTATACCACCATCGAAAGCCTGACGCTGGATGGGCGTGATCGTAGCCTTGACTACAAGATCACCGGCTTCAACGTGCCCAAAGGGTCGTGGGATGGGAAGGTGGTGGACGAAATCACCCCCGGCCCAGACGAGATCGTGCTGCCGAAATCGTCGTCCAGCGTGTTTGTCTCGACCCACATCGACTATCTGTTGCGCAATCTGGGGGTGCAGCAACTGATCCTGTCAGGTGTCCTGACCGATCAATGTGTGGAAAGCGCCATTCGTGACGCCTGCGATCTGGGATATCTGGTGACGCAGGTGACAGACGCCTGTGCGACCTTTACCGAGGCGCGGCAGACGGCGTCGCTGGCCGCGATCCGGGGTTATTGCCGCCAGCGCACGACAGCCGAGATGGTTGCCGAACTAGGCGGCTGAAGGGTCACCGCAGTTCCAGCAATCCGCCGTCGATCGGGATGATCTGGCCCGTCATCCAGCTTGACCGTTCGGTCGCCAGAAACAGCACCACTTCGGCAATTTCTTCGGGCGTGCCCCAGCGGGAAATCGGATAGCGCCCGATGACCTGTGCCAGCAGAGCCTGAAACCCCGCTTCATCCTCTGCCCGCGCGCGGAACTGCGATTCCGACAACGGCGTACGCACCGCCCCCGGTGCCACCGCATTCACCCGAACCCCGCGCGCCGCGTAATCGGCGGCCAACTGGCGGGTCAGGGCGACCACCGCCCCCTTGGCCGCCGAATAGGCCGCGACCCCCTTCATCCCCGCCAGTCCCACGGTCGACGCGGTGAAGACCAGCGTGCCGCCTTGCGTCAGCAGATGCGGCAGCACCGCGCGCGCCGTCAGAAACGGGCCGGTGGCGTTGATCGTCATCGCGCGGTTCCAGTCGTCCAGCGACAAGGACAGGATATCGCCCTCCACCATCGCGCCCGCATTGGCGATGCAGGTGTCGATGCGCCCGGTCCAGTCGATGGCACGGGCGGCCATGTCGGCCACGGATGCTTCGTCGGTGATGTCGGTGTGGGTGGCGATGGCAAGGTGCCCCGCCTGCATCAGCGCCGTAGCAAGGTGCTCTGCACCTGCCTTGTTCCGGTCGGCGCAGACCACCGCCATGCCGTCTGTGGCAAGGCGCGTGGCCACCGCCAGGCCGATGCCGGACGCAGCCCCCGTGACGATCGCGGTGCGGGTCATGTGGGATCGGGGGCAAAAATCTGCGGATACATCACCCGCATCGCCGCGTCGTCCAACTCCAGCTTGAAGGCATGGCGGTCCTTCAACCCCAGCGCGCGCTTCCCCGCCGGGCGGGCGTCGATTTCCGCCATCAGGCGAGCAACATGGGGAAATTCGGCCACAGCCGCATCGCCAAGCGCATAGTAGATGCGTGTCGCCCAGCCCCAGACTGCCATGTCCACGATGGTATAGCGGTCGCCCAGCATATAAGGGGCCTGCGCCAGCCGGTCATCCACGATGCGCCAGTGCCGTCGCGCCTCGTAGTAATAGCGTTTGCGCGGATAGGGGTTTTCGCCAGGAGCAACGTGGCGGAAATGCACCGCCTGTCCGGAAAACGGGCCGATTCCCGAGGCCACGAACATAAGCCACGACAACAGCGCCCCCCGTGCCTTTGGCGTATCCTCGGGCAGGAACTGTCCGGTCTTTTCGGCCAGATAGAGAAGGATTGCGTTGCTGTCGAACACCACCGCATCGCCATCGACAATCGCGGGCACCTTGCCGTTGGGGTTGATCGCGAGAAACGCCGGATCATGCTGCTGCCCACGCCTTGTGTCGACCGGGATCGCCTCATAGGGCAGGCCGGATTCCTCCAGAAAGAGGCCGACTTTCAGCGGGTTGGGGGCGGCGTTGTAGTAGAACTTCAGCATGATGCGCGTCCTTTCGGGATCAAAGCCCGCCGATGCAGGTGTATTTGGTGTCCAGATAATCGTCGATGCCTTGCCAACTGCCCTCTTTGCCTAAGCCCGACTCCTTCAACCCGCCGAAGGGGGCCTCGGGCGAAACGATCATCACCTCATTGATCCCGATCAGCCCATATTCAAGCCGCGCTTGCAGGCGGAACATCCGGGACAACCCCAGGGTATAGGCATAGGCGGCAAGGCCATAGTCGGTGGCATTCGCCGCCTCGATCACCTCGTCTTCGGTGTCAAACCGGTAAACCGGGGCAACAGGGCCGAAGATCTCTTCGGTGGTAAAGCGCATGTGGGGGCCTGCATTGGCCACCACAGTCGGTTGATAGAACAACCCGCCGCGCGCGTGAGGGGCACCGCCCGTGACTAGAGTGGCGCCTTTGGCCAATGCGTCGGCCACGAATTCCTCGATCTTGACCAGGGCGGCGGCGTCGATCAGCGGGCCTTGCTCGGCCCCGGGTTCGGTGCCGGGGGCGACCTTCAGTGCGGCCACCCGTTCGGAAAACCGCGCGATGAAGCGATCATAGATGCCCGACTGCACATAGAGGCGGTTGGTGCAGACGCAGGTTTGCCCCGCATTGCGGAACTTGGCAAAGACCGCACCCGCGACCGCCGCATCAAGGTCGGCATCGTCGAACACGATGAACGGGGCGTTGCCGCCCAACTCCATCGACACGCGTTTCACCGTCCCTGCGGCTTCGCGCAAAAGTTGCTTGCCGATCTCGGTTGACCCCGTGAAGGTGATCTTGCGCACCTTTTTGTTGGCCGTGATCTCGCCCCCGATCTCGCGCGCCGATCCGGTCAGGATGTTGACAACGCCCTTCGGGAACCCCGCCAATTCACACAGATGACCCCAGACGAGGCCCGACAGCGGCGTCGCACTGGCGGGTTTGACCACCACGGTACAGCCTGCGGCCAGCGCCGGCCCCAGCTTGCGCGCCAGCATGGAAGACGGAAAGTTCCACGGCGTGATGGCTGCAACGACCCCCACCGGATGCCGCGTCGTCATCAGGCGGCGACCTGCCACCGGCGCGGGGATGTTCGCGCCATAGGTCCGCCGCGCCTCTTCGGCGAACCACAAGACGTAGGCGGCTGACGATGCCACCTCGCCTCGCGCCTCGGCCAGCGGTTTGCCCTGTTCCGCAGTCAGCAGGGCGGCAAGGCCATCAAGGTTGTCCAGGATCAACTGGTGCAGTTTGCGCATCAACGCCACGCGATCGCCCAAGGGCATGGCGGCATAGGCGGGAAAGGCCGCGTGGGCGGCGTCAATCGCACGCCGCGTTTCTGCCGCGTCGCAGGCAGGTACGGTCGCGATCACGGCCCCCGTGGCGGGGTTGGTCACGTCCAGTGTGCGGCCCGTATCGGCAGCGATCCAGTCGCCTGCCACGAGGTTGGCCTGTCGGATCAGGGGAGCGAAGTCGGTCATGATTGTCCTGCGTGTTCGGTGCGGTGTTGCCAGACCCAACTGGCAACTTCGGCATGGGTGGCAAACCAGATGCACCCGCGCGATTTCGCATGAGCGATCAACTGATCCAGTATCCAGATGCGAGAGCGGTAGCCGATGACGAAGGGGTGCATGACCAGTTGGAATAGCCCGCTGTCGTCAAAGGCCGCGTCGAACTCTCGCCGGAAAATGTCGAACACGCCTTCGGGCGGAGTCCAGGGGCGGGTGGCGGGGTCGCGGTTGAACAGGAAATACACCGCATCGTCGCGCACCCATTCCACCGGTACCTCGACCACGCCGGTGGGGGTGCCGTTTGTCACCAATTCATAGCACTCGTCGTCAGCCATCAGGCTGCTGTCGTAGGCAAAGCCCAGTTCCGCGACGAGGTCGATGGTGTGGGGGCTCAGGTCCCATTGCGCGGCACGGTGACCCACGGGGCGCTGGCCGGTAACGCCTTCCAACGCGTCGCGGGCGCGCAGCATCAACTCGCGTTCCGTGGCGCGGTCCAATCGCGAGGTGTTCTCGTGAATCCAGCCATGGACGCCGATTTCATGGCCGGCATCGGTGATCGGGCGCATCGCAGCGGGGTCGATCAGGGCGGCGACGGCGGGGGTAAAGAAAGTGGCGCGTACGTCATGCCTGTGCAGGACCTCCAGCACGCGGGGCACCCCGGTGCGGCGACCGAATTCGCCCCAGGCCAGCCGCCCGATGGCGGCGCGGCCCTGACCGAGTTCGAACGTCTCGTGATCGGCATCAAAGGACAGCGCGACTGCGCAGCGCGCACCGCCGGGCCACGCCTTGGGTTTCAGGGACCGCCCGGCGCGCACCCGGTTGACCAGCGCACGCCATTCGTCCTCAGACGTGTCCCAGGGGCGGTCAGGGTTCATGCGGCCGGACCCAGCACCTCATGCACCGCCTCGCGCAGGGCGGATGCCACGATATCCACCTCGTCGGGGGTGATGCAAAGGGGGGGCGCAAAGCCGATGATGTCACCCTCGGGCATGGCGCGGGCAATCACGCCGCGCCGCATCAGGGCGGCGGAGATTTTCACACTCATCGACATTGGCGGATCAAACCAGACCCGCGCGGCGGGATCGGCCATGAATTCGACCGCCGCCATCAGGCCCACACCGCGCACTTCGGCCACGTTCGGGTGCCCTGCCATCGCGGTCTTCAGTGCGGCGAGCAGGTACGGCCCGGTGCTGGCGGCATTGGCCACCAGCCCCAGATCATCAACCAGCTGCAGGGTCGCCACCCCGGCCGCACAACTGACCGGATGGGCGGAATAGGTCCAGCCATGTGCCAGCGCGCCGAAATCATCCGACCCCTTCATCAGAACGTCGAACACGCGGCTCGAAATGATGGACCCCGATAAGGGCGCATAGGCCGAGGTCAGGCCCTTTGCGATCGTGATGAAATCGGGTTTCATGTCGTAGTGGGTGGATCCGAACATGCTGCCGGTGCGGCCAAAGCCGGTCACCACCTCGTCCGCGATCAACAGGATGTCGTGACGGTTCAGCACCTCTTGCACGCGGGCCCAATAGCCGGGGGGCGGGGGGACAAGGCCGCCGGTGCCCATCGCGGGCTCACCGATGAAGGCGGCGATGGTGTCTGGGCCTTCGGCTTCGATCATCGCCTCCAGCCTTGCGATCAGATGGTCGAGGAATTCCGCCTCGGTCATGGTGGCGTCTTCGCGGCGCAGGTAATGCGGCGTGTCTGTGTGCAGGAAACCGGGCAAGGGCAGATGGAAACGCGCATGATACGCCTTCAGGCCCGTCAGCGACCCCGAAACCAAACCTGAGCCGTGATAGGCCCGCCAGCGGCTGATAATCTTGCGCTTTTCAGGCTTTCCGCGCAGGATATTGTAATGCCACGCCAATTTGACGTTCGTCTCGTTGGCATCCGACCCCGACAGGCCGAAATAGACCCGCGCCATGTGATCGGGCGCGCGGTCCATGATCATCTTGGCCAGTCGGATCGCGGGTTCATTTCCGTGACCTGCAAAGGCGTGAAAGAACGCGAGCTTGTGCGCCTGTTCGGCTATCGCATCGGCAATTTCGGTGCGCCCGTAACCTGCGTTAACGCAGTAGAGCGCGCCGAAGGCATCCAGAAACCGGTTGCCGTCGCGATCCTCGACATAAACCCCCTTGCCGCCCGTCATGATCCGCCCCGGCACGGTGCCTCGGGCGTGGTTGGCGGTGTGGGTGGTTGGATGCAGCAGGTTGTCGCGGTCCCAGGCGGCAAGCTGATCGTTGATCGCGGGGTGATCGAGGGTCATAGGGTGCTCTCCAGCCGGGTGTTGGCGATGAATTCGGGCACGCTGGCCTGATTGGGCAGTGACAGGACAAAGGCGACCATCGACGCGACCGTCTCGGGCGTCAGGCGGTCGGCCTTGGGGGTGGCGCCGGGGACGTTCGCAATCAGATCGGTATCGGTGGCGCCAGGGCAGATGGCGGTGGCGCGCACGCCGTCGTCCCATGCGGCAAAACGCACGGCTGTCGTCATCGCGTGCAGGGCGTGCTTGGTCATGGTGTAGCCGATTGACACACCGGCGCGATAGCGTTTCGCGTCGGTCGAGGCGATGTTGACGACGCGGCCCTGACCGGTCAGGCGCAGGTGGGGCAGGGCGGCGCGGATCAGGCGGAACGGAGCCTTGACGTTGACCATCCACATCTCGTCAAGCTCGTCTTCGGTGCCCTTTTCGAAATCGACCACGCGCAGGATGCCCGCGTTGTTGATCAGCGCATCCAGATGACCAAACCGCGCAACGGTCGCTGCAACCCATGGTGCCGCAGTTTCGGGCAGGGTGGCGTCAAACGGGCAGACCAGCAGCCGGTCGGCGGGCACATGCGAAAAGCGACCAGCCCGGGCCGGATCGCGCAAACCCAGCGACAGCGCCCAGCCATCAGCAAGCAGACGGTCGGCAATCGCCGCGCCGATCCCCCGCCCCGCCCCAGACAGCATCGCGACCTTCATCAGAACAGCCCCTGATACACACCGCCATCATTGACGATGTTCTGCCCCGACATGAAGCCCGATTGCGTCGCGCACAAGAACGCGACCAGATCGCCGCATTCCGACGGGTCAGCAAAGCGCCCGGCGGGGCAGGTTTCCAGCCGGTTCTTGACGATTGCCTCATAGGTGGTGTTGCCGCGTTTGGCGTGACCATGCAGGTTGGTGTGCAGTGCGTCCGTGTCAAAGAGGCCGGGGCAGACGGTGTTGATCGTGACGTTATGCGGCATCAATTCGCGCACCATGCCCGCCACCGCCCCCGACAACGCCAGACGGGCGGCGTGGGAATGGGCGAACCCGACCTGCGGAAACTTGATGAAGCTGACCGACATATTGACGATCCGGCCGAACTTGCGCGCCTGCATGCCAGGGGCGAGGGCGCCGATCATTTCGACCGTCGACAGGAAATGCACCTCCAGCCAATGGCGCCATTCCTCGGGGGTGATCTGGGCATAGGGCGTCGGCACCTGCCG